>JBKQHN010000043.1:0-5698 GCA_052148755.1 Beijerinckiaceae bacterium
GCAGGATGGCAATGGTCGCGCCGTTCGCTTGATCTAGGCGGATTGCCGCGCGTCGAGTTCGTTCGGATTGCGCCACAATAAGCGACGTGACTGCCCGCAAGGGGACAGCTCTCGTCCTACGATCCAGACGTAAAGAGGTAAAGATCAAGGATTTAACGTTCTGGCCAACCGAAACCCGCGGTTGTAGTTCCGGACGCCTGGGAGATACCCGTAGCGGCCCGCGGCACGGACGTTCCTAGGACCGTTGTCCCACGAACCGCCGCGAAGGACCCGGTAGGTACAATCTCCAGTAGTTCTTGCCGAACCATCCGTAGCCGCCCCTTCGTAGCTGTTCGCATAGCAATCCTCGACCCATTGCCAGACATTACCAGCCATATCGTAGAGACCGAAGTTATTGGCAACGAAAGCACCGACCGGGGCGGTTCCCTTGCCGTCCCATTGGCTGCCACAGCCAGCGCAGTCGGCGTTGTTCTTGCCAATTTCGGCACCCCAGTAATAGGCCATCGTTGTGCCGGCGCGCGCCGCATATTCCCATTCGGATTCACTCAACAAACGATATGTTTTCCCCGACTTCTTCACCAGCCATGCCACATAGGCCTTGGCGTCGATCCAAGAGACATCGATCACAGGATGCCGGCCGCCAACCCAGCCAAAGCCTTTCGTCCTATCGCCATTGCAGCCACCGCCGGCTACGCAAGCATCCCACTCGTCGAAGGTCACTGCGAACTTGCCGACAGCAAAAGGCTTCGCGATCGTCACTTGATGCTGCGGACCCTCATTGTCGACGCGCTCCGGCTCACTCTCCGGCGAGCCCATCATGAACGACCCGGAAGGCACAACCACCATCGGCGGGCAAGTCGCGCATTCCTTGAACTCGTCCCCTGGTTTCAGCGCGCATTCCTCTTGCGCCGACAAAGGTGCAGCCGCTCGTGACCTCAGATTGGCCCGTGACAAAAGAGTGGCCAAGGTAGCCCCGCCGCAGGGACCCGACAGCACTGGCAGCGCCGGCGGTGCAACCACCGCCACCTTGGTTTTCAGGCTTTCGATGCGGGCTTTGGCGAGGCCCGCGAACGTGCAGCTCGGAAATCGCGCCAGATGATCCTCGAAGGCCGCGATGCTGCCGATCGCTTCCGCGCTCCTCCAATGGGACTCTGCGGTGGCACAGGGATCGGGGGCGGGAAGCGGCTCCGCCTTGCGCGGCGGCGCGGCCTCTGCGGAGCCGGCCAAGGCATATCGGTCATAGAAAGAGATCGAGAGTTCCGGGTGCTGCTCGCCATTCGTCTTGACGACGACATCCTGAGCAACCTTGAACAACATGTCCTTCACATCGAGGCCGGGCGTCGCAATATTGGCGAGCAACGCAGCGGTGAAAGGACTGTCGCCTTTTGGCGGGCCATCCGCCGCCGTAGAAAGGTATTGCGTCGCATAAGCGATGATCAAACCTTCGGGATTCTTGACGCGGGCGAGACCGCGCGTGATCTCGCCGCCGCGCGCAGCGACCCGCTTCAAATCGCGCTCCTTCGCATTGTCGCGGCAGGCGTCGATGATGGCGATGCGCAGGCCTTTGGCGCGACGCAATTCGCCGATCACGCTCTCGAGCGGCACGAGTTCGTAAGGCACGCCCTCGAGCGCCGAAAGCTGCGCGTCGATGGGCACGGCATAAGGCGTATCGCCGAATGTCGCGCCATGGCCAGCATAAAAAACCAGCGCGACATCCGCACTTGCAGCGGAGTGGGCGAAATTGGCAATGCTGCGCTCGAACGCCCTCTTGTCGAGATCTTCGCCATAGACGACCTCGAAACCGAGCTTTTTCAGAGCATCGCGCATATTGCGCGCATCGGTCACCGGATTGTCGAGCGTCTGCATGTGCTGATAGCTATTATTGCCGATGACCAGCGCCACCCGCGTTTCCGCCAATGCGGCGCCATGCGTCAAACACCACAGAGCGAGGCCGAAAGCCAAAGTCCAAAGCCAGCGCATATGCCCAGCCCCCTCGTTGCCCGTGCGGCGAAATCTATCCGGTGATCTGCCAGAATTCCAGCAATTAGGCACGACGTCGACCGGCAGCGTCTGTGAGATAGATCACAAATTTCTTCGTGTCAGGTGCGTCGCCACGAAACGGCGCGCGCAGCCAATCGTCCCGGTAGGGCGGCTTGCAACGAAACTCACCAGCCGCAGTGCAGGCGCGCCTTCGAGTGCCGCCATTTTGGGTGCGGGCGACAATGCTTTGGCTTGTACGCCGGTGTCGGTTGCGAGTCCGGCTCATGCTGGGACGATTTGATTTTCACCGCCGATTGCGGCCCCATGACCGGAAAAATCAAAGCCCGATCGGCGCTGTCCACTGTGGAGCGAGCGTTGCCGATCAACAAAACGACCGGCATATTGGCCGAGGTCGTTGGTACCCCGATCATGGTGACGCAAGCAGCGGCAAGCGAGACAAATGCGAAGGTGACGAGATGACGGACCATGTTGTCCTCCCATGCATAACCGTACACTTCGAAATGCGCTTAGCCCGGAGTCAATCCGGCGTTATCTCTTTCTTTCCCGCTTTTGCGCTGTCGGAGAGGGCTTCCTCTTGCTCTCGCCCGGCGATGCGGACGATTTGGCCCGTCGTCAAAGACTCGGGCGGGCTGTCGATGACGGAGGCATTGGGCGAAAGGCCAGACAAGATCTCCACCTCGTTGCCGAGATTGCGGCCCAGCTCAACTTTGGACAATTTGACCTTGCCATCGGGCGTGAGCAGGGCCACTTCCATGCCGCGCGGCCCGAAGAACAAGGCTGTTGCCGGAATGCGCATGACATTCGCCTTCGGCTCGAGATTGAAATGCACTTCCGCGAAAGCACCCGGCCAGAGCTTGCCATCGAGGTTGAGAGCCTGCAGTTCGACGAGTGCAGAACGCGATTCCGTTGTCAGCGAATTCGACGTCGTGACGAGGGTCGCCTGAAATGTCTTGCCGGGATATTGCGGCAGGGCCAGGGATGCCGTGAGGCCAGGTTTCAGGTCGCCGAGAAAGGCCTGCGGAACGCTCACGTAAACACGCATCTCGTGGATATCGGCGACCTTGAACAGAGGCTTCCCCGAATTGCCGCCGGCGGCGACGAGATCACCGACATCGACGTTGCGCGTGGTGACGATCCCGTCGAAGGGTGCGACAAGCCGATTGAAGGACTGCAGCGACTCGAGCCGAGCGACATTGGCCTGCGCCGCCTGCACCGTCGCGATCTTGGCCTGAAGATCACTGACTTTCTCGTCTTTGGCCTGCTGCGAGACGATGTCGCGCGTCGCCAAGGCTTGCCACCTGTCGGCCGTCACGCTTGCGAGCTTTTCATTCGCCTGGGCCGTCAGAAGATCGGCGCGTGCCTGGGCAAGCTGCTGATCGAGGTCGGGCGTATCGATCAAGGCGAGGATCTGGCCCTTTTTCACATGCGCACCAATGTCCTGGTACCATTCCTTCACATAGCCGCTGGCCCGCGCATAGATCGAGCCGGTGTAGTAAGCATCGACGGATCCGGGCAAGACCAACTCGTCTTGGCCCGGCGCACTCTCCGGCTTGATGATCGCCACTGTCAGGATCGCTTGTTTATCGGTCCAGCGGGTAATCTCTTGAACGCCCTTGGCGCGATTCGAAATTCCGATGGCCGCGCTTGCCACTGCCGCGATCGCAATCAGGCTTCCAATGACAAGGACGCGGCGAGGGCTCGGCATTTTCGGATGGTCCTGAGTTGGCTGTTGTTCGGTCATGATCGATTCAATTCAAACTTGGGCGGGAAGGGTGGATTGAGGTTCGTCTGCATTGACTTGGTTTTGATCGTGCCGATGGAAAATGCTGAACAAGGTCGGCACGAAGAACAGGGTCGCAAGAGTCGCAAAGAGAAGGCCGCCGATGACGGCGCGCCCGAGCGGTGCGTTTTGGCCCGTCTCGACCGCCATTGGAACCATGCCGATGATCATGGCCAGCGCAGTCATCAAGACGGGTCTTATGCGCGTGGTACCCGATTCGATCGCCGCAGTTGCCGAGTCTACGCCGGCGGCAAGGCGTTCGCGGGCGAAGCTGATGACGAGAATGCTATTGGCGGTCGCAACACCCATGCACATGATCGCGCCGGTGAGCGCCGGCACGGATAGACTCGTGTCGGTCACGAACAGCATCCAAACGATCCCGGCGAGCGCCGTCGGCAAGGCCATGATGATGATGAAGGGATCGAGCCATGACTGAAAGTAAGCGACGATCAGCAAATAGATCAGCACAATGGCAAAGGCGAGGCCAAAGAAGAGCTCATGATAGGCCGATTCCATGGTCGCCACCTGGCCGCGCACCACCACCCTCACGCCTTTCCCCCAATCGGGACGCGACTCGTCCAGGATCTTCTGAATATCGGTGGTAACCCCGCCGAGATCGCGTCCCTGCGTCGCCGCGTAGATATCGATGGCAGGTTGGATATTGTAATGGGTCACGACGGCGCTCTCCGGCCCGGGGGCAATCGTCGCCAAGCCGCCGAGGAGCTGGGTCGGCTTGCCGGATGCCGTCAGCGGCATGGTTTTCAGCCCTTCCAATGTATCGATCCGGTATTGCGGCGTCTGGATCGAAACCGCATAGGAAACGCCGGTCTTTGGGTTCAACCAGAAAGTCGGCGTCGTCTGACTGCTGCCGGCAAGCGTATTCTGCATGGATGACGCCGCATCCTGTTCCCTGAATCCAACCATCCCGGCAAGCGTTCGGTTGAACTCCACATTCAATGCCGGCGCCTGGAAGGCCTGCTGTATGCGGGCATCGGCAATGCCGGGGACGCGGTTGACTTTGGCCAAGAGGTCGGCGGCGAGCTTTCTGTTTTCGATCAGGTTCGGGCCGCTGATCTGCACGTCGATAGGCGCCGGAGCTCCGAAGTTCAGGATTTGACTGACCATGTCGGCCGGCAGGAACGCAAACGTCGCTGCCGGGAATTTGCGCGGCAGCACTTCCCGCAGCCTCTTTATATAATCGCCCGTGGGCGCATGATCCTCGCCATTGAGGGTCAAGAGAATATCCGCGTCAATGACCCCGATCGTCCCCGAATTATTATAGGACATGTTCGTGCCGCTGATCGGCAAGCCTATATTGTCCACCACGCTTACGAGTTCGTCCTGTGGAATGACGCCGCGGATCTCCGCCTCGACCTCATCGATGAGGCGTGTCGTTTCTTCGATCCGGGTTCCGGGATGGGCGCGGACGTGAAGCCTGATCGCAGCGCCATCAATATCGGGAAAGAAGTTCTGACCGAGAAATGGCATGAGTGCGAAGGACAGAGGCGGCACGATCAGGAATAGGACGACTGTAACCCGCCGATGCTGCAAAGCCAAGCGCAGCAAGCCCACATAGGCCGCCCTGAACCGCTCGAATGCCCGTTCGAAGCCCTGTTGAAACCTCTGCGGAAAATTGCCCTTCTTTGCCACACCTTGCAGATGACCGACCTCGCCGTGCCCGCGGTGGACCTGGTTGCGCAGCAGATAATGCGCCATCGTCGGCACCAGCGTCCGCGACCAGAGATAAGAGGCAATCATCGCAAAGACGACCGCTTCGGCGAGTGGCCGGAACAGAAAGCCGGCAACACCGCCAAGGCCGAACATCGGGACGAAGGCAACACAAATACAAAGCAGCGAGAGGGTCGCCGCCACGACGATCTGAGCCGCGCCGTCGAGGATGGCGGTCTTGATCTCCTT
>JBKQHN010000044.1:0-3007 GCA_052148755.1 Beijerinckiaceae bacterium
TCAGCGGGACCGTCGACTTCCGCGAACCCAACGACGAAGCCTGCCTCGGCCGCATCCGCTCGCTCATAGAAAAATGGGGATACCGCCGTCAGTCACTCTGGGATCGCAAACAGCCCGTCGACCCGGCCCTGTCGGCCGAAGAAATTTACGGAGCCTACGATGCCTCGCCCGCGCGTCCCTATGACATGAAAGAAATTCTCGCGCGCATCGTGGACGAAAGCCGCTTCGACGAATACAAGCCCGAGTACGGCAAAACGCTGATCTGCGGCTACGCGCGCATCGGAGGCTTCGCCGTAGGCATCGTCGCCAACCAGAAGCTTCACGCCCACCAGACCGACCATGAGGGCCACAAACGCGTCGAGTTCGGCGGCGTCATCTATACAGAGTCCGCCGAAAAAGCCGCCCGCTTCATCATGGACTGCAACCAGAATTTAATTCCGCTGGTCTTTTTTCACGACGTCAACGGCTTCATGGTCGGACGCGACGCCGAGTGGAGCGGCATCATCAAGGCCGGAGCGAAGATGGTGAACGCCGTATCGAATTCCGTAGTCCCGAAAATCGCCGTGATCGTAGGCGGTTCTTTCGGCGCCGGACACTACGCCATGTGCGGCAAGGCATTCGATCCCCGCTTCGTTTTTGCCTGGCCCACCGCAAGATACGCGGTTATGAGCGGGGACGCCGCCGCCGGTACGCTGGTAGAAATCAAAGTGAAGCAACTGGAGCGCAGTGGCAAGAAGTTGAGCGACGGGGAAAGAAAAGAACTCCTGGACTCAACCAAGAAAACATACGAAGAACAAACCGACCCAAGATACGGCGCCGCCCGCTTGTGGATCGACAAGATCATTGACCCTATGGAAACACGGCAAGCCATCACACAGGCGCTGGAGGCAGCGTCGCTCAATCCAGAGGTTGCGGAGTTTAAAGTAGGAGTCTTGCAAACATGACACAAGCATCCCAATTGAGCGTTCATCCAACGATCGTTCATCCAAAATTGATTTGTCATCCTGAGCGAAGCGAAGGACCTGCTTTTGTCGACCGCCACAATGCCGACCGATAACGTGAAACTCATCGAATGCCCTCGCGATGCCTGGCAAGGCCTCAAGGGCCAGATCCCTGCCGATCTCAAGGTTACGTATCTCAAAGCCCTGATCTCCGCCGGCTTCAAGCACATTGACGCGGTCAGCTTCGTCTCTCCCAACGCCGTCCCGCAGATGGCCGACTCCGAAGAAGTTCTGAAAGAACTCGATCCGCCCGACGACGTAGAAATCATCGGCATCGTGGTCAACGAAAAAGGGGCGCAGCGGGCGATCGCAACCGAAGCCGTGCGCACCCTGGGTTTCCCCTATTCCATCTCGCCAACATTTCTCGAAAACAACCAGCGCCAAACTCTCGAAGACGCGATCGAGGAACTGGAAAAGATCGAGAAGAAAGCGGACGAAGCCGGACTCGACACCGTCGTCTATATTTCGATGGCCTTCGGCAATCCTTACGGCGACCCTTGGACCGTCGACGAGGTCGTCGAAGCCGTGGGCCTTCTAGAGTTGCAGGAGATTCACACGATCTCGCTCGCCGACACAGTGGGCGTCGCGCCACCCGAAAAGATTCGCGAAGTCGTTTCCGCGGTGATGGCAAAGTACGACTACCTCGAAATCGGCGTCCACCTCCACAGCCGCCCCGACGAGGCCGCCGCCAAAATCCTCGCAGCCTATGCAGCCGGCTGTCGCCGCTTCGATTCCGCCATCGGCGGCCTTGGTGGGTGCCCCTTCGCCCAGGATGACTTGGTTGGGAACATCGCGACGGAGACTGTAATTGAAACCTTGCGCGGCCGCGGCGCAAAAGTGCCCGCTCTGAAGTCGTTGGACGCGTTGTTGAGAGCCACGGCCGCGATCGGCACGAGGTATAAAAATCCCGAGGCCGCTGACTGATTGCAACTATGAATAACAAAACGCTCCAACTCGCTTTTGATTCTGGCATCGCGACCATTACCCTCAACCGCCCAGACATGCGCAACGCCATCAGCTACGAACTGATCGACGATCTGATCCACGCCCTGGACGAAGTGAACAAGTCTTCCGCGCGCATCCTGATTCTGACCGGAGCAGGGAAGGCCTTCTCGTCTGGCATGGACCTCGAGAATCTGAAGGCCCTGATCGGCCGCACGCCCGAGCAAAATCTTGAAGATTCGCGCACCATGGTCAGCCTGTTCCGTTCGCTCTATGAATTTCCCAAACCAACAATTGCCGCGGTCAACGGCGCAGCTATCGCCGGCGGCACCGGTTTGGCCTTGCTCTGCGATTTCACACTCGCCGTGCCCGAAGCCAAGTTTGGCTATACTGAGGTGCGGATCGGATTCGTACCCGCCATTGTCGCGACCTTTCTTTTGCGCCAGGTTGGCGAAAAAATAGCCCGCGACCTCTTGCTTACGGGCCGCCTCTTTGACGCGCCGGAAGCGCTGAAGATGGGCCTGATCAATGAGATCGTTCCGCCAGAAAAATTGATCGACCGCGCCCGCGAGCTCGCCGTGCAGTTGGCCGAGAACAGTCCGCTCTCACTTTTTCATACCAAGCGTCTACTGACCCATCACGCACGCGCGGAACTCGATGCGCAGATTGAAGCGGCCATTCGCGAAAATGCCGGCATCCGCCAGAGCGCGGATTTTCGCGAGGGGATCGCGTCGTTCCTCGAAAAGCGCAAACCAAATTGGACAGGCCGATGAGCGAGTCTCATACCAGGTCCAATACATCGAGGCCTGTCAATGTAAATCGAAGAGCAACCCCAACCGCGAATGAAACTCGCCTCCGTGTCCGTTATGCCGAAACCGACCAGATGGGCGTCGTCTACCACGCCAATCATTTCATCTGGTTCGAAGTGGGGCGCGTCGAACTCCTCCGCCAGTTCGGTTTCAGCTATAAAGAGATGGAGCGTGAAGATGACTGCTTCATCGCCGTAGTCGATGCCCAGTGCCGCTACAAGGCTCCCGTGCACTATGATGACGAGGTCATCGTGC
>JBKQHN010000045.1:0-23452 GCA_052148755.1 Beijerinckiaceae bacterium
GGGGTCTTCCTTCAGACGCCGCACTTCTTTCCCGATCGGCTCGAGCTTTGCGATCGCGAGATCCACGAGCGCCGATTTGAAGGATGAGAAATTGCCACCACCGAAGGCCTTTAGGACATCGACTTTAGTGTCGCCATTGAGCGCGGCAAAAATGCCGACGAGATTATCGGCTTCCGGTCTTTTCGCGAGGCCTTCGATTTCGCTCGGCAAAGCGTCCGGATCGGTCTTGGCTTTGCGGATCTTTTGGGCGATCGTGTCGGCATCATCGCTGAGATTGATCCGCGAATTGTCGGACGGATCGGACTTCGACATTTTCTTGGTCCCGTCGCGCAGGCTCATCACACGCGTTGCAGCGCCTTGGATCAAGGGCTCCGGCAGCGGAAAGAAGGCGCTGCCATAGTCATGCGCTTCGATTGACTCCGCGAAGTCGACATTGAACTTTTGTGCAATGTCGCGCGCAAGTTCGAGGTGCTGTTTCTGATCATCCCCGACGGGGACATGCGTCGCCCGATAAACGAGGATATCCGCAGCCATCAATATCGGATAGGCATAGAGGCCGATCGAAGCATTCTCCCGATCCTTGCCGGCTTTTTCCTTGAACTGCGTCATCCGGTTCAGCCAGCCGATCCGCGCCACACAATTGAAGATCCAGGCGAGCTCGGAATGTTCGGCCACCTGGCTTTGGTTGAAAACTATGTTCCTGGTCGGATCGATGCCGGCCGCGATGAACGCCGCCGTTACTTCGCGAATGCTGGCCTTCAGCTGCTCCGGCCTTTGCGGCACCGTATAGGCGTGCAGATCCACGACGCAGTAAATGCAATCATAGGCGATTTGCAATTCCACGAATTTGGTGATCGCGCCGAGATAATTTCCAAGATGCAAATTGCCGGTGGGCTGAACGCCGGAAAATACGCGTGGAACGAATTCAGTCATGAGTTGGAGGGCTCCCGAGGCCAGGCGATCACGCCAGCGTTATGGCCTTGCGGCGCGATCATGGCAAGCTTTGCGTGAACTTCCGCCGGGGCCGAACGTGCCAATTTTTGATCTCGGGGGCTTGCACTTTCGGCCCTTGAAGACGCATGCTATGGCACCTTGCGGTTTAACCGGGATTTGTCACACTGGACGCGGCCTGCACGAGACTTCCAGTTTAGGGCACATGCCAAACGCCTGTACGGCGGGACCGCATCGTCCTCGCGCTGGTCGAGCACAGGCCCATTCATCTGTTCGCGATAGGCAAAAACTCGCGAGGAACGGTAGTTATGAACTCGCAACCGTGTTAATCGATGCCGCACGCGAGTATTCGGAAAGTCGGATCTGATTTTCGCCGCTATGCTGTCTGTTTGTGGATCGAGCGATTTACGGCCGATCAAAGACCCGCCAATTCTGGCGTGATTACGCTGTAAACAGTCGTCAAAGGATGTGCCGCGCTCGACTTGCTTTGCATGCCTTGAGCATGGCGATGGAACGGTAGCGGCTGAAGCGTCGCCGCGGCGCCTCCGACGGCGGCCGAGCGACTTGTCGTGTAAGCCTTGCGCTGCCGTCCCTGCTAGAAAATGCGAGTGCGATTCACTATGTTCGGCGGCTCCGGGAGAATGATTTCGTAGAAAGGTTCGCCGGAGCGTCGGCAGATATCCGCGCCAAAGATGAACGGTGCAGTCAGCTCATGGGTTCGTTGTCCTGTCTATCCGGCGGTGGCGAGATGGGTGCTCTGATGCGCAGCTTCGACTGGGCGTCGACGCCGCTGGGCTCCGCCGAGGCTTGGCCGCCAAGTCTTCGCACATCCGTCGGCATCTGCCTCAATTCGCGATTTCCCATGCAGCTTTGGTGGGGAGCCGAGTTCACCTTGCTGTATAACGACGCCTATCGCCAAATCCTCGCGGACAAACATCCTGCCGTGCTCGGTCGCCCAGGTCGCGCCTGCTTCTCTGAGATTTGGGACCTGATCGGCCCGATGCTGGAAAACGTGCGCGCTGGCGGGCGGCCGCTCTGGTGCGGTGACATGCTGCTGCCCCTCGAGCGGTGCGGCCGGCGTGGCGAAAGCTATTTTACTTTTTCCTTCTCACCGGTGCACGACGAAGATGGCCGGGTTGCCGGGATTCTCACACCGGTGTTGGAGACGACGGATAGAGTCATCGACGAACGGCGCTTGCGCACGCTGCGTAACCTTTCGAGCATGACCGTGGGAATTCGTGCGCCCGATGAGGTCGGCCGCGCGTCGGCTGAGGCTTTGGCTGCCAATCGCAGTGATCTGCCTTTCGCAATGATCTATCTCGTCGGCGAGAATGGCGCGGCCGCCCGACTCGCAGGCGCTACGGGGTGTTCGCCAAGCGAAACGTTCTGCCCTGCAGAGGTCGACCTGGCGTCGGATCACGTGCGGCAGGGCGAGGTCTGGCCTTTCTACGAAGCCATAACAACCGGCCGACGGCAGATCGTCGAAGATCTTGCGAGCCGGTTCGGCAATTTGCCGAAAGACGATCAGCAAATTGTCAAACTTGCCTCGCCGACGGCCGCTATGGTCGTGCCCGTCGTCGAGTCCAGGCGATCGCGGTCGGCGCTTTTGCTCGTCGTCGGGATTTCACCCTGGCTACGGCGCGACGAGGCCTACGACAATTTCATCGATCTTGTAGCGGGCCAGATCGCAGCTGCCGTCGGTTCGGCACAGGCCTTCGAGCATGCGAAGCGGCGGGCCCGCTCTGCGGCCAAACGCAACATAGCCAGGTCGCGCCACCAAATGCGGGAGCGCGAGCTCAGGGCGTTGCGTGAAGCTCTCTACCGTTCCAAGAGAATGCAGGCGATCGGCAAGTCTACGAGCGCCATTGCGCATGACTTCAATAATCTCTTGACCGCCATCATCGGCAGTCTCGACATGATCCTGCGCCGTCCTGCGCAGGCCGATCGGGTCGAGCGCTATGCCCGTGTAGCGCTCGATGCTGGCGAGCGCGGCGAGAGGCTGGCGCGCCAGCTCATGATGTTTTCCGGTCGCGAAGACTCGAAGCACGTTACGGTCGAAATCAACCAACGATTGCGCGACCTCGGGCAGCTCTTGCGTCATTCGATCGGCGAATTGCACGAGTTGAAATTCAGTTTGGGCAACGCAGACGGTGTCAGCCGTATCAATGTTTCACAGTTTGAAAATGCCATCATCGCCTTGGTCTTGAATGCGCGCGATGCCATGCCGGATGGCGGCCAGATCGAAATCGAAACCGCAAATGTCGAATTGCCCCTGCAACGCGATGCAGACCAACAGGATCTCGTTGGCCAGGATCATGCCCGCTATGTGCAGATCGTGGTGAAGGATCGCGGCCGCGGCACTGCGCCGGATGATCTGCAGCACGCGTTCGAGCCGTCGTTCAGCGGCAAGCCGATGGGCATGGGGGCGAGCTTTGATTTGGCGCAAGTCTTCGGATTCGCGCAACGCTCCGGTGGACGCGTGCGAATTATATCGAGCCTCGAAAGCGGAACGAATGTCTATCTCGAACTGCCGCGATCGCATCCGCTGGCGGCGGAGATCGCGCCGTCGCCTGCATCGCCGGCCGAAAGCGGGACCAAAGTTCTGCTCGTCGACGACGATGTCCGCGTCCTCGACACCAATCAAATGAGCCTCGAAGATCTCGGCTGCGAAGTGCTGACGGCGCGCAGTTGTGGCGAAGCCCTCGAAATCCTCAGATCGGTAGAGGGCATCGATCTCCTGTTTTCGGACGTCGTGATGCCCGGCGGGCCGAACGGCTTTCAGCTCGCGCGCGAAGCCCGCCAGCTGCAGCCCTCGATCAAAATATTGCTGACTTCGGGTTACGCGCCGTCGGAACTCGCCACAGGCGAAAGCGCGCCGGGTGAAATTCCGATTCTCCGCAAGCCCTATCATCCCGACAAATTGCGGCAGGCGATCACGAGCGTTCTCGGACACGCGTAGGGCATTATCTGATCGGACGCAATCACCCGGCCGAAAAGACTATGCATTCCGTGCAAGAGTTCCGTGTCAGAGAATGAAGCGGCTGAGGTCGGCGTTGCGCGCCAGATCGCCGATATTCTTTTCGACGAATTCGGCATTGATCTTGATCGTTTCGCCGGAACGGTCAGGCGCCGTGAAACTAATTTCGTCGAGGACACGTTCCATCACCGTTTGCAGCCGCCGGGCGCCGATATTCTCGACGCTCGAATTCACTTGAACTGCGATTTTGGCGAGAGCATTCACGGCATCGGCTTCGAAGACGATTTCGACACCTTCGGTGCGCATCAGAGCCTCGTATTGCTTGATGAGGCTCGCCTCCGGCTCGGTCAGGATGCGGCGAAAATCATCCTCGTTCAACGGCTGGAGTTCGACGCGGATCGGCAGCCGGCCTTGCAGTTCGGGCAGAAGATCCGAGGGCTTGGCGATGTGGAAGGCGCCAGAGGCGATGAACAGGATGTGATCTGTCCTCACCGCCCCATGTTTCGTCGGAACCGTCGTGCCTTCGATGAGCGGCAAGAGATCGCGCTGCACACCTTCGCGCGAAACATCGGCACCGCCGCGACCCTCTCGGGCGCAAATCTTGTCGATCTCGTCGAGGAAAACGATGCCGTTATTCTCGACCTCGTGGATCGCTTCCTGCACGATCTGATCCTGGTCCATCAACTTGTCGCTTTCCTCGGCCGCCAAAGGCTCATAGGCGTCTTTGACCAGCAACTTTTTCACTTTGGCAGTCTTGCCGAAGGATTTGCCGAAAATATCGCCGATCGAAATTGCGCCGATTGAAGCGCCCGGCATATTTGGAAGTTCGAACAACGGCAATGCCGAGGACGGTTGCGCCAGTTCGATCTCGACTTCCTTGTCGTCCAGTTCGCCGTCGCGCAGCTTCCTGCGAAAGGCGTCGCGCGTCGTTTGCGAGGCATTGGCGCCGACAAGAGCGTTGAGCATGCGTTCTTCGGCTGCGAGTTGTGCCCGCGCTTGCAAGGCTTTTCGCTTTTCGGTCTTCACCATCGCAATCGCAATTTCGACGAGATCGCGGACGATCTGCTCGACGTCGCGGCCGACGTAGCCAACTTCGGTGAACTTCGTCGCCTCGATTTTGATGAAGGGCGCGGCGGCGAGTTTGGCGAGGCGACGCGAAATCTCGGTTTTGCCGCAGCCGGTCGGGCCGATCATCAAAATATTCTTCGGCATGACCTCCTCGCGCATCACACCTTCGAGGCGCAGGCGCCGCCAGCGGTTGCGCAAGGCAATCGCTACGGCGCGCTTCGCCTCTTTCTGTCCGATGATGAAACGGTCGAGTTCGGAAACGATCTCGCGAGGAGAGAATTCTGTCATGGCGATCTGCGAAGCGGGTGAGGAAGGTAGCGAACGAAGGGCGCCGGGAAGAGACGCAGCAGCGCGCGCCGCAGCGGCGACCATCCGGCACTGAGCAGAAGAACAAAGGTTCCTAGGGCGAGGAGCGTGGCGGGAACCGTCATGTCCGAAAATCCCGTTTGACGGAGCAAGGTCCCGAAGGCAATTCCCGCATAGGTCAAGCCGGAGACGAGCAGAGCGCGGCGGTCGATCGCAACTGCCACGAGGCCGAGCGCGAGGAAAATGCCGAGGATCGCGATCGCGCCGGATGTCTCAACCGAGCCATCATCCCTGAGGAAGAAGGCGATGAGGGGATGCATGATCAGGGGCGCGGCGAGCAGATGCAGCCAAAAAGCAATATCCGTCCGCCGTGTCGTGCGGTCTCGGTCGGACACGTCGAAACGCATCGCAACGACGAATACGCTGAGGCCGCAGATCAGCATGAGGCCATTGAAGACCCGACGATCCGGATTCGGCCAAAGCCAATAGGCGAAAGCGACGAAAGCCGTGCTCAGCGCGACCGCGGCCGCGGCGACCGTAATGGGGACGCGAAAGCGCCAATAGTGCAATCCGGCAAAACCGGCGGCGAGGAGGCCGGCGAGCGAAATCGACGTGAGCCAATGGCTTGGTTGCACGTCCACGAGTTGCGCAAGCGACGTGGGACTCCAGCCGGCAAGGATCTGCGTCGCGGCGGCGAAAACGCAACCTGCAAAAAACCCAAGCAAAATGATGCTCGGCAGCGCCATGCGCCGGCTCCGTGTGAAGAATTCCGCGAGCAGCCATGCAAGTGCGGCAAGGCCGATCCACATTGCGACAACGCCGGCAAATCGCTGCAGAAAATAGCCCGCAGCGCCGAAGAACAGGCAAAGGCCGAGCGCGACGAATATATCGCTGAAACCGGTGATGAACCGTGGGCTTTCTTCGTCCTCCAGCACCGCGTCCGCGGGCGCTGGCGACGCGTGCAGCGGGGGAGGCGGGGCAACAGCGACTTCGAGCGCGCGCAGGCTCTCGGCCTGCGCGGCAGTGATGACGCCTGCGTTCACCGCATCAGCGAGCGTCGCATCTGAAATCATCATGGGATGCTTTCGAGCACGATATTCTGGTTCGTATAGACGCAGATCTCGGCAGCTATCGCCAGGGCGCGCCGCACGATCGCCTCGGCGTCGAGATCGGTGGGCAGAAGCGCACGGCCCGCGGCCAGCGCATAATTTCCGCCCGATCCTATGCCCATGACGCTGCCGTCGTCGTTCGCTTCGGGTTCAAGGACATCGCCGGTCCCTGTGAGCACTAACCCGACCTCCTTGTCGGCGACGAGCATCATGGCTTCGAGACGGCGCAAATAGCGGTCTGTCCGCCAGTCCTTGGCGAGTTCGACGCACGCACGTGTAAGCTGGCCCGGATATTGGTCGAGCTTGGCTTCGAGGCGTTCGAACAGGGTGAAGGCGTCCGCCGTGGCACCGGCGAAGCCGCCGATGACGTCGCCTCTGGCGAGGCGGCGCACTTTACGCGCATTGCCCTTGAGGATCGTCTGGCCGATGCTGACTTGGCCGTCGCCACCAATGACCGTTCGGCCGCCTTTGCGGACCATGATGATCGTTGTCGCATGCCAGCTCTCGCGGCCTTGCGGGGATTCAAGCATGAAACTCACTCGGAAAGAGGCCGGGCACCTTGTGATACTCTTTCGGTGCACGAGAGACCGAACGCGGCCATGAATGTTCAGCTCCATCTATGGAGTGGCGGCGGACGATGCAAGAGCGCAATGATTTGGGGTATCCGGGCGCTTGCAGGCTCGTCGTTTGCCATATTTTACAGAATGGAACGCACGATTCGACACTTTGAGCCAAGATATTCTGGCCGCGAGGCAGATTTAGCCGTAGGAAAGGCCGCGAAAACGTCGCCCTGCGGGGGTGACGCAAAGAAACTGGTCTCCTGCGTCCGGCACGGTTCCTTGCGCCCGCCGCCATTATATATGTGACTATAGAGTTAGAGCGCTGTCCTGGATGTCCTCCCCGATTTGAGCGAAATGATGCGTAAAGCCCATATATCCCGCAAGACCAAAGAAACCGCCATCGAGGTGCGGGTCGATCTCGACGGCCGTGGTTCGGCTCAGATTGCGACGGGAATCGGTTTTTTCGACCATATGCTCGAACAACTTGCCCGGCATTCGCTGATCGATATGGAGATTTCTGCGAAGGGCGATCTCCATATCGACTTTCACCACACGGTCGAAGACACGGGCATAGCGCTCGGTCAGGCACTGCGCCAGGCGCTCGGCGACATGAGCGGGATCCTACGCTTTGCCGATGTGACCCTGCCCATGGACGAGACTTTGACTCGCGTCGCGATGGATATATCGGGGCGGCCTTTCCTCGTCTTCCGGACGCAATTCCCGCGCGCAAAGATCGGTGAATTCGATACAGAACTGATCCGCGAATTTTTCCAGGCTCTGGCGACGAATCTCGGCGCAAATCTTCATGTGGAGACGTTTTACGGCGAAAACTGCCACCATATTGCCGAATCTTCGTTCAAAGCCGTCGCGCGGGCCTTGCGAAGCGCAATTCAGGTCGATCCGCGTCAAGCCGGTGAAATACCTTCGACCAAAGGGTCGCTTTGAGAGCTGATGGAAGTACACATGACGATTTTCACTGTCCATCTCCCGAAGGCCGAATATTCCGAGACGGGCGCCGACCGGCCGGATCTTCTCGCCCGTGCGGTATTTGTGCCGGAAAAATTTTCCTGGGGCGCTTTCATCTTCGGCCCGTTCTGGCTGCTGATCCATGGGCTCTGGCTTGCCTTTCTCGTTTGGCTTGTCGCAATCATCGTCCTGTCGGTCGTGGCGGCGGATTTTCTGACGACCGGTATCGCGTACACGATCCTGTTGGCGATCGAGTTTTTTCTCGGCCTCGAGGGCAATATTCTGCGCCGCGGCAAGCTGGCGCGACACGGCTACCGCCTCGTCGACATTGTCATTGGAGCGTCGAGGGAAGAGGCAGAACGGGCGTTTTTCGCACGTTGGGCGGGAAAGGAACCGAATGCGCCAGCCCCGCCTCCCTTGCGCAGCCAAGTCTCGCCGCCAGACACCCATAGCGAGGTACTCGGGCACTTTCCGCTGCCGGAGGGCCGTGGGTGAGCGTCGCGATCATCGATTACGGATCCGGCAACCTCCATTCGGCCCACAAGGCTTTTGAGCGTGCCGCCCGCGAAACAGGAACGGCGTGCACGATTAAGCTCACCCGCGATCCAGACGAAATTGCTGCTGCCGACCGCATCGTCCTGCCGGGTGTCGGGGCATTCGCGGATTGCAAGCGCGGGCTTGAGGCCGTGCCAGGCCTGATCGACGCCCTGCGCCTGGCCGTGCAGGACAAGGGTCGGCCTTTTTTGGGCATTTGTGTCGGCATGCAATTGATGGCTACGCGCGGTCTGGAACATCAGATCACGCCCGGCCTCGGCTGGATCGGCGGCGATGTCGCGGCGATCGAGCCTGCCGACTCGCGGCTCAAAATTCCGCATATGGGGTGGAACACGCTCGACGTGCATCGCAGCCACCCGGTGCTGGCCGAGATTCCGACAGGTCCCGAAGGTCTGCATGCCTATTTCGTGCATTCCTATGCGTTTACGTCCGTCGCTGCAGATGAAATCATCGCCACGACCGAGTATGGCGGGCCCCTTGTCGCGATTATTGGCCGCGACACTTTGGTCGGGACGCAGTTCCACCCGGAAAAAAGTCAATCCTTGGGCCTGGCGCTCATCGGCAATTTCTTGCGGTGGACGCCGTGATTCTGTTCCCTGCCATTGATCTGAAAGACGGCGAATGCGTCAGGCTTGTGCGCGGCGATATGAGCCAGGCGACGGTGTTCAATCTCGATCCTGCAGCACAGGCGGAAAGTTTCGTGCGGCAGGGCTTCGACTATCTCCATGTCGTTGATCTCGACGGCGCCTTCGCTGGCAAGCCGATCAACGGGCGGGCCGTGGAACAGATCCTCGCGCGCGTAAAAATCCCCGTCCAACTCGGCGGCGGAATTCGCGATTTGCGTACAGCCGAAGCCTGGCTGGCGAAAGGCGTGACGCGGGTCATTATCGGGACTGCCGCCGTACGTGATCCCGTCTTCGTGCACCAGGCCGCGCGGGCTTGGCCCGGCCGGATCGCGGTCGGGATCGATGCTCGCGGCGGCCGGGTTGCGGTTCAGGGCTGGGCAGAATCGGCAGAGTTGAACGCGGTCGAACTCGGCAGAAGGTTCGAAGATGCGGGAGTGGCCGCCTTGATCTACACGGATATTTTGCGCGACGGCGCCCTCGAAGGCTTGAATATCGAGGCGACTTTGGCTTTGGCTGAAGCGGTCTCGGTCCCGGTCATCGCCTCAGGCGGCCTCGCGTCTCTCGCCGACGTGATGCGGTTGCTGCAGCCCGACTGCGCGCGGCTCGCCGGCGCCGTGACCGGGCGGGCGCTCTACGACGGCCGGCTCGATGCGGCTGCAGCGCTGGCATTGATCCGCGAAGCAAGGACAGAGCCTCTATCATGAGCGGCGCAGAGCCAAAACCCTGGCGAAACCAGTATTCTTCTCGCGGATATCGCGGCACAGATCACGCCATTCCCGCGATTGCGCCCGCTCCGAGACAGTCTGAAAAATAGAGAGAGAAATTGAGTTAGGCCGTTTGATGCTTAAATCCCGCCTCATTCCCTGTCTCGACGTCAAAGACGGCCGTGTTGTCAAAGGCGTCAATTTCGTTGAATTGCGCGATGCTGGCGATCCGGTGGCCTGCGCCATGGCTTATGATGCGGCGGGCGCCGACGAGCTCTGCTTTCTCGATATCACAGCGAGCCACGAAAATCGTGGCACGATCCTCGACGTGGTGCAGCGCACGGCGGAAGTCTGCTTCATGCCGCTCACCGTCGGGGGCGGCGTTCGCACGCTCGATGACATACGCAATCTTCTCCTCGCGGGTGCCGACAAAGTCTCTGTCATGACGGCGGCGGTAGAAAACCGCGATTTCGTCCGTGTCGCAGCCGAAAAATTCGGCAGCCAGTGCATTGTCGTTGCGATCGACGCAAAACAGACCCGGCCCGGCGCTTGGGAAGTCTTCACCCATGGCGGCCGCAAACCGACCGGTCTCGACGCTCTCGCTTATGCGCGCGAAGTGACCGAGCTCGGCGCCGGCGAGATTCTGCTCACCTCGATGGATCGCGACGGCACCAAATCCGGTTTCGACATCGCGCTGACCCGGGCGGTCGTCGATGCGGTCAGCATTCCCGTCATCGCTTCGGGTGGCGTGGGGACGCTCGATCACCTCGTAGCTGGGATCAAAGAGGGCGGCGCCAGCGCCGTGCTTGCGGCATCCATCTTCCATTTCGGCGAGTTTGCGATTGCCGAAGCGAAAAGGTATATGGCGGATCGCGGCCTTGCCATGCGGCTCGACGGCTGCGCAGCCCTAGAGCCGATTTGACCCATTTAACTAGACTCAAATTGGGTTTAGTTGAATGGGCCAAATCGGCTCTGGATTTGAGAGCGGGAGCATTCCTTGTCGGAAAAGTGGACCCACTTTTCCTGGAAATGCTCCGGCGGCGGCATGAAGGCGGGTTCATGAGCAATTTCTGCTTGGCCGATCTCGACGCAATCATTGCCGCACGCGCAAGCGCGACTGCGGAGGCCTCCTATACAAAGTCGCTCCTGGATGCCGGGCCAAGTCGCATTGCCAAAAAATTAGGCGAAGAAGCGGTGGAACTCGCGATCGCGGCGGTGGAAGGGGAGCGCGGTGCAATCACACGCGAAAGCGCCGATCTTCTCTATCATCTTCTGGTCCTGCTTCATTCGCAGGCCATTCCGTTGCAAGATGTGTTGGCAGAACTTGCCGAGCGGACGGGGCGCTCCGGCCATGCCGAAAAAGCCGCCCGAGACAGCTGAACCTATATGTGCGAGCATATTCCACCGCGGCTCTTGCTTTCTATGGTGAGCTTTGCAACGGCAAAGTTTTGGCGAGGGCGCGATAGTAGCAGAGAGTTCGAACGTATAGCTGTGGTCAAGGTTTGCAAGCGTGGTCGTGTCGATGCGAGGCGAGAGTTGAATGGACGAGCATGCAACGTCGGGCTCTGCGGTTTTTTCGCCCTATCATCACTTTACGCGAAGTGAATGGGCGGCGCTGCGCGCCGATACACCGCTGACCCTCACGCTCGACGACCTGACAAAACTTCAATCGCTGCACGATCCGATGTCGCTCGAAGAAGTCATCGCGATCTATTTGCCTTTATCTCGTCTTCTCGCGCTCTATGTCGCGGCAACTCAGGGGCTCTTTAAAGCGACGCAGCGCTTTCTCGGTGCCGAAGACGGCAAAGTGCCCTATATTATCGGCGTCGCCGGTTCGGTTGCAGCCGGCAAATCGACCTTGGCGCGCGTGATGTGTGCGCTCCTCTCACGCTGGCCCAATACGCCCAAAGTTCAGCTCATCACGACGGACGGTTTTCTCTATCCCAATGCCGTGCTGGAAGCCGAAGGGCTGATGGACAAAAAGGGCTTCCCCGAGAGCTACGACAGCACGGCGCTGCTGTGCTTTCTTTCCGACGTCAAGGCGGGCAAACGCCAGGTTCCCGCGCCGGTCTATTCGCATCTCACCTATGATGTTGTGCCGAATGAAGCTATTGCGGTCGACCGGCCGGACATTTTGATCGTCGAGGGGCTCAACGTCCTGCTGCCCAGCCGTGCGCCGAAGGACGGCAGGGCGACGCCCTTCGTCTCGGATTTCTTCGATTTCACGGTCTATCTGCATGCGGACGACGCGGACCTCGAGAGATGGTATGTCGCGCGTTTCATGCATTTGCGGCAAACCGCCTTCCGCGATCCGCTCTCTTATTTCCACAAATATGCCGATTTTTCCGACGCGAAGGCAGAGGCTGTGGCCCGCGAGATCTGGACCAATATCAACCTCCGCAATCTCCACGAAAACATTCTGCCCACACGCGGCCGCGCCAGTCTCGTCTTAACCAAGGGCGGCAATCATCGCATCGAGGAAGTCGAACTGCGCAAGCTTTAATCGACGAGCCCATCCAGGTCACATAAAAATGGGCTGCGCGAAAGACTCGCGCCTATGCCGAGTGCGGTGACTCACCTGTCATATTTCAAATAGGCAAAGCGCTCATCATCTTGCGGTGTCCCTTCGAGAGCACCGCCCTCTTTGCCCGGTTGCCATTGGATGACATCCTCGATCTTCTTCGCCAATTGGAAATCCTTATCGGTAATGCCTTTTGCCGAATGCGTTTGCAGCCGAACTTCGACCGAGGCATAAGAGGCCGTCAAATCTGGATGATGCCAGGCAGCTTCTGCGAGGTGGCCTACGGCGTTGACCACCATCAGGGTCGACTTCCAGCCATGCGATTGATACGTCCGCCTTATCCAGCCGTTCTCATAGCGCCAATGCGGCAATTCGGTTGCAAGCCGCGTTTTGATCTCCGCTTCATCATAGGTTGGTTCCTTGTCTGCAGAGACCATCGCGAAATCCTCCTGCGCTAAAACGACGATCGGCCGTCAAATCAAACGCCCGACTTGAGGGCGCTAATTTCCGACAGAGGCGCCAACCGCCGCGGCGTCGCGGCCGTTTGCGCGGCACGCTCGCGCGTGAGTTCGACACCGACGCACCCGTCGACGACGTCGAGTTTCTCCACCCGGACCTGGACTGCGATCACGCGCGGATGTACGAGCAGGGCATCCGCGATCTGTTCTGCCAATGTCTCGACGAGCGCGACATGGCCGCGTGAAAGGATCAGGCGAACGGCATCGACGATGACATCGTAAGAGAATACGTCGCGCATATCCTCCGCTTGGCGTCCGGTTCGTCTTACATCGACGTCGATATTGAAGCGGACTTTCTGCGGGATGTCCTGTTCGAAGTCGTAGGCGCCGATCGACACCGAAATGACAAGGTCGTGCACGAAGACGCGATCGGTTGCGGGCTTGGCTTCATTTTCCGCAGAATAACCACGTGCCGCCAGAAAACGCCGATCGACTTTGACCTCGTCGGCTAAGTCGTGCTGTGCGTCTGCGCGCGGGATGAGATCCCGAATGAGTCTGACGTTGCTCGCCACGATTCTGCCGGCTCGGCCCTTGTCTGTACAAAGAGCGCTTCGAAACCCGAGAAAATCCGGGTCAAGCAATAGAAGCCTCGCAACGTCGGGCGCCTCGAGCGCGCCGGCCAATCCAGCCATCAATTTGTTGGACCGGCAGGCTTGGATGAAACGATCGAGCTCAGAAATGTTCATATAGTCAATCAAGCGAAGCTTCGACTTCACGGCCGTGTCGAGCGTGGCGCCAGCGAAACCCGCCTTGCCAAAGAGCGGCAGCCATGCGAGATCGGCGCCAATGTCGGCGAAACAGACGGCAATCAGTTTTGTGTGCGCCGCGACTGGACGCAGCGCGGCGATGCAGGCGGCGGTCTGGTCGCTTGGAAAAAAGCCGAGTTTGACAAAATCGACGCCCGTGGCAGCAAGGGTGGTCGCGGCCTCCACGAGAACACGCGGGTCCATTGGCAGATCGCCGCAGACGGCACTGACGCGGCGGCGTCCCGCCACGCTATCGAGCGTAGTTTTTACCGTGGCAAGATCGACTGCGGCAAAAGCGCCTTCGGAAGGGTCTTGGAGATCTATGATGTCGGCGCCTTCGACGAGCGCGATTTCGGCCTCGCTCGGATCGCTCACGCTCGCAAGCATCAGGGTCATCAGGAGCATCCAATCCTATCGCGCGCGACAGCTAGACAGTCAGAATGGCGCGCCACCTTCGAGCCGGAAACGCCGGAGTTTACCCCGAGGTGGATCGTGATGCGGAAAATGGTGGCGTTCCAGACCCGAGCAAATATAGGGCGCAATGGGCAAATCGCAATTGCTCGGCCTGCCGCGCCCTAGATCACGATGATTTTGGATTGAATCAATCCAAAATCATGAACGTGATCGATTCCAATAAAATAGAGCGGGATATGCAGATAAGTCTACGCAATCTGCGTAAACTTGATTGCGCCGGAAAAGCCGCGCAGCGTCCCACTTTTCCTCATCCCGCTCTAGGCAGCGAGAAGCCGCTGGACCTCGTTGACGAGATCTTTGAGGTGGAAGGGTTTCGAAAGAATTTTCGCTTGTCGTGGTGCATTATTGTCGGGGTTGAGCGCGACGGCAGCAAAGCCCGTAATAAACATGACCTTTATCTCGGGATCGATCTCGGTGGCGCGGCGGGCGAGTTCAATCCCATCCATCTCCGGCATCATGATGTCGGTGAGGAGTAGCCCGAAGGGCTCCTCGCGCAGGCGGTTATAGGCGGAAAGACCATTGTCGAAGGAAGCGACGTCATAGCCGGCGTTTTGAAGTGCTTTGGCGAGAAAGCGCCGCATGTCGTTGTCATCTTCGGCAAGCAGGATCTTGTGAGTCGGCGAGAAGGAGGTGTTGGTCATCTTGGCCTCAGGGTGATGCCGCCATCAAAGCCGGTTTAAGTAAAAAACGCGTGAAAATTCCAGACCGGCCGCTAACCATTTTCAGTCTGGGAGGTTTTGCCGGTCCTCTCGGCGGCTTTCTTTGGCCAGCACTCGTCTTGTCGAGACAATGGACAGAGCCTCAAACTCTTGTCACATTATACTCCGCTTCCGCAGGAAGACGGAGTTCCTTTCTTGCAAATCGCCACGCGAGAAGGCGATTTGCAAGAGTGCTCGCGGGTTCCTGCGGAACCGCGATATATGTAGTCTAAATGGCGGGGACAGATCGCCGCAGCTGTGGGCGGCACAGGCCGAGAGGAGGGTCAATGGCTCCCGGGTATCCCGGCACGCGAAATAAGGCGCGGGGCTTTGTCCCGTGGCCGCCGCATGAACCTGAGCTCGATCCGCCCTTCGATATTCTCGAGCCGGACGATATCTCAACGCCGCTGGTTTTTTCCTCACCTCATTCCGGCAATGTCTACCCGCGGCGTTTTCTCGCCAGTGCCCGGCTCGACGCGCCGACCCTCAGGCGATCCGAAGATGCCTTCGTCGACTCCTTGTTCGAGGCTGCCGCTGCTCTTGGCGCACCTCTGGTGCGGGCGCGATTTCCGCGCGCCTATCTCGATCTCAATCGGGAGCCTTATGAACTGGACCCGCGCATGTTCGAAGGCCGATTGCCCGCCTTTGCCAATACGCGCTCCATACGCGTCGCTGGCGGGCTCGGCACGATCGCGCGCGTCGTTGGCGATTCGCAGGATATCTATCAGGGCCGCCTGAAGGTCGAGGAGGCCTTGGCGCGAATAGATAAACTCTACAAACCCTATCATTTATGTTTGCGAGATTTGCTCGAACGAGCCCATCGGACGTTTGGCTGCGCGGTTTTGATCGACTGCCATTCGATGCCGTCGGTTTCAACCCAGCCTTTACCGGGCAACGATCCTTCCGATCCGCGTGTGAGAGCCGACTTTGTGCTCGGCGATCGCTTCGGCACCAGCTGCGACTCGGCCATTGTCGAAGCGGTTGACCGCGAGCTGAGGCGGCAAGGTTATACGGTCTATCGCAACAAACCCTATGCCGGCGGCTTTATTACGGAACACTACGGCGACCCGGCCAGCGGCATTCACGCAATGCAGATCGAAGTGAACCGCGCGATCTACATGAACGAGCGCAGCCTCGCTCCCATCGCGCGCTTCCAGCAGGTCGCTGCCGACCTATCAAAAGTCATCGAAGTCCTGGTTCGGCTGCTCTCGCAATGGCGCGGTCCTGAACGCGCCGCGGCAGAATGACCTTCATTCCATGCGCCGGAACCTCGCGGCGTCGTCCCGTGTGAGTTTGCCAACGGCCTTTGGCCCCCTTAAATGGAACCCCTTTTATATCAATGTTATGAGGTTTTATTTCTTCTTCAACTTGCGGCCTAAAAGGCTTGCGCACAAACGAAAGAGGCCGCTTGTGTTGCCACAAGCGGCCCAAGTCTAGGGAGGAAACGCCCAAGGAGGGCATCGGCGACAACAACGTTGTCGCGCCGCAATAATATGCACGTGCATTGCACAAAACACAAGCCCTATTGACCTATTTTTTTGGGGCCTGGGGACCTGCTGCAGATATCCGATATAGCGAATTGAAAACAAATGGCTTTCTTGTCTAGGCCGAGGTCGCTGGCGGAGGCTGGACTGGAACGCGCGCGGGTTCGACAAATGTGGCCGAAGAATGCTGCGCTTCGAAGAGGCGAAATATTCCGTCAAGTGATTCGGCCGATCGCGGATTGGGCTCGCCCCTTGGCGTACCGCCGTGATAGAGACGTGGCCCTGCAAGAGGCCGGGCGCCCGAGCCTGTCCGGGAATGGTCTGCCCACTTTCCTGGATATGTTCCACAGTGTTGATCTAGCTTACGTGTTTCCCAACGATTCGGCGACGGAACGGAATTCGGCGGCGGTTTGCCTTGACCTCAGCGCCGAGACAATGAAAAGGCTGGTTCATGACTGCCGTCGATTTTATCGCTTTCGTCGAAAAACTGGCGGATGTCGCATCCACCACTCTCCTGCCTTTCTTCCGCACCTCGATCAGCGCCGAGGATAAAAGCCATGGCGGTTTTTTTGACCCCGTCACCGAAGCCGATCGGGTCGCGGAAGCGGCTATGCGCCGGCTCATTCGCGAAACCTTTCCCCGTCACGGCCTGATCGGCGAGGAATTCGGCAATGACCGGTCGCAGGCAGAATATGTCTGGGTGCTCGATCCAATCGACGGCACGAAAAGCTTCATCTCGGGTATTCCGACCTGGGGCATCCTGATCGGACTTCTGCACAATGGGCGACCGATCTACGGCATGATGGTACAGCCTTTCACGCGCGAAAGGTTCAGCGGAGATTGCCGCTCGGCGCGCTGGCGCGGACCGGGACTCGATCATACGCTTACCGAGCGCCGGCTCCACACGCGGGCCTGCCCAACGCTCGCCGTTGCGACGGTGATGACGACCTCGCCGCTGCTTTACACACCAGAGAAACTCTCCGCGTTCCGGCACGTCGAAGCGGCCGCGCGGCTGTCCCGTTATGGCTGCGATTGCTATGCGTTCGCAATGCTTGCGGCGGGCCACGTGGATTGCGTAATCGAGTCCGGCGTGCAGCCCTATGATATTGCGCCGCTCGTTCCGATCATCGAAGGCGCTGGCGGTGTCGTGACGACCTGGTCCGGCGGAGCTGCGGCGCAAGCCGGCGATGTTGTTGCCACCGGCGACCCTGGCCTGCATGAAGCCGTCTTGAAACTGCTCGCCTGAAGCGACGCTCCCCGGTGTCGGTTGGACTCGGTTCTATCCAGCGTGAGAACTCCGGGCTATTGCTCGGAAGGCGCTTCGAGGCGCGATTTGGGGCGGTTTTTTTTGAACGGCCAGAAGCGGCGCGGTGGGGACGGCGCGTTTGCTGCCGCAAACAGTCTATTCGCAAATTCGTCCCTATGGCCCGGAATGAAGGCATCGAACGCCGCCCAGAACTGGCTGCGGTATCGATCTTGTTCCATCAAGATCTCATGCCGTGCATACGGGATCGTGATGAGCCGGCCGGCCTTCAAGCGTGTCGCGAAAAGTTCGGTCGCGGCCAGAGGAATGCGGCTGTCGCGACCTGCGCCGATCACCAGAACCGGCGTCGAGATGCGGCGCGGATAGTCGGCGTCTCTGAAGGCACGAGTGAGTCTTGCGGCCGCATGCACCCAGCCGATTGTCGGATCGCCTATGGCCAGCGAAGGTGCAGCGCGAATGATCGCCGCCGTCCGATCAAAGCGGTTGCAGTCCGAGGTGGAACCATTTCCCTCAAATGGCAGCAAGGCGCCGGCCCTTATATTGCCACCAGGGATCATCCAGCCGCCGAAGCCGAGGAGATCGAGACCTTCGAGCAACGCGCGCGCACCGCGGATATCGAGGCCCACAAGATTGATCATCGGAGCCGACAAAATAACCCGGTCAAAGGGCGAATTGCCCGCATGCGCTTGCGCCAGGAGATTCGCGCCGCCCATAGAATGCCCTAAGGCGAACCAGGGCTTGCGACAGAAAGGGGTGAGCACCGCGGCTTCCAGCGCCTCGAGGTCGTATTGGTAGAACGAGAAATCGTCGATGTGGCCCTTTCGCCCGTCACTGACGAGCCGGTCCGAAAGCCCGTGGCCGCGCCAGTCGATGACTACGACGTCGAATTGGCGATCGAGCAATTCTCCGATCACTTCGAAGTATTTTTCGATGAATTCGCTGTAGCCGGGCATGAGCGCGACGGTGCCGCGTGAACCGGAAGGCGCATTCCAGCGCGCGATCCGTAGCTTGACCCCGTCCTTAGCCAGGATCCATGAGACGATCGCGCCTGCCGGCGCCGGGTTTTCCGGAATCGTGAAAAGGTCCGTCGTGTAAGCATTCATGATGCTATTCGCCAGCTGCGCGAAAAGGCTGGCTGCTCTCCTGTTGGTTCAATCCATCGCCGGTTGTGTGCCGTCCCATGCGGCCGGAGAATCGAGCCCGGATTCCGATAAAGCGGGAACGCGCGATCGATAGGAATATACGCTAATTCAATGAGATGGACCCGCGTATCTTGCAAGATGCCGGATATATCCGATGTCTCGATTGCGGAAAAGCGGATCCGCCATGACGGCGCATGGTCTAAGGGCTTTCCAGGGCGGTTACCGACCGGATCGCGGGTCTTGCGGACCCCGGAACCCGACCCCACATCATTTTCAGCGCGGGCCATATCGGACGCGCGACACCATGCGTGGCCAGGTCCCGAGTCCAACGGACGGTCACGCATCTTATCGCTTCTTAGGAGGATAAAATGCGTCATTTCGATCTTTCGCCGCTCTATCGTTCCACCGTAGGCTTCGATCGCTTGTTCAATCTGATCGATCAGGCCGCGGGTTTGGAGACGGTACCGACTTACCCGCCGTATAATATCGAGCGCACCGGCGAAAATGCCTATCGCATTACGCTCGCTGTCGCGGGCTTTTCGGATCAAGAGCTTTCTATCGAAAGCAAAGAAAGCACCTTGACGATCCGCGGCGCGAAGCAGAGCGCGCCTGCGCCTGACGAAGAGAAGAAGCAAGTGCTGCATCAAGGCATTGCCGCACGGGCCTTCGAACGCCGCTTCCAGCTTGCCGATCATGTGCTGGTCCGCGGCGCCGTGCTCGAGAACGGTCTGTTGCATGTCGATTTGATCCGCGAACTGCCGGAAGCTCAGAAGCCGAGGCAAATCCCGATCGGAACGGTGGCGCCTGCGACTGTTGAAGCCAAGGCCGCCTAATCGTCGAAAAACCATGTCGATCGGACGGCTCCGTCCGATCGACAAAATCTGTTCGAAGCCCAAATTTGTTCGAAGCCGATGAATTTCAGCCGCCGTTCGGTATCCCGACTTCTCCAAGAGGTTCGAACTGCCGGCCGGCGTGACTGCGGGTTCGCCGTCGTTCAACGCTTGTACAAGCCGAGCACTGCGGCTTTTGCCAAGGTATTGAAATTAAGGTAGAAACCGACGACAGCCGCGGATGTGTCGGCGGTCACTGGCAGGCTTTCGGTCGCCACTGCGAAGACCGTGAAGAAATAGCGATGCGGATGGTCGCCGGCTGGCGGGCAGGGGCCGCCATAGCCCGGCGCGCCGTAATCCGTCCGTGTCTGCAACGCTCCCGCCGGCAATTTCGGCGCTTGTGGGTTTCCAGCATCGAGCGGCAATTCTGTCACGTGTGGCGGAATATTGACGACCAGCCAATGCCAAAAGCCACTGCCGGTCGGCGCGTCCGGGTCATAGCAGGTGATCGCAAAGCTTTTTGTCTCGGGCGGGGCGCCGGACCACGCTAGGTGCGGCGACTTGTTTTCGCCGGCACATCCGAAGCCATAGGCCGCCGACAATATATGATCGCTTGCGAGATAATCGCCGTCCTTGAAACTGCTGCTCACCACTTTAAACGGCATAAGATGTCCCCCTTCGACCGAACCTCGCATCGATTGCTTCGACAAGCGAAATGCGAGCTATTTAGACCCGCGGCTGCGGCCGGCACAAGATGATCCGGCGCGAGCCGTGCCCGGTATGTGAAATCGGGGCTACCGCCCAACCACACCGGCGGCACGCAATGCGGCGATTTTTTCGTCGGAAAAATGCCAATCCGCCAAAGCTTTCTCGGGCTCGAAGCCCTCATCCGTCGCTGGCGGTGTCGGTATATCCGGCACGGTTCGGCTGAACTTCGGCTGGGGCGCCGGCTGCACAATGCCGTCGATTTCAACGAAAGTTCCCCTGGATCTGCAATGCGGGTGCGCGGCCGCCTCCGGGAGGGAGAGCACGGGGGCAAAACAGGCGTCGGTTCCTTCCAGAATGGCGCGCCATTCCTCGCTGTTTCGCGTCTTGATATGGGCTGCCAGGATTTTCTTGCCCTCCTCCCAGCGGCTGCGATCGGCTTGCGGCGGTAGACTGGCCGGATCGATGCCGATGAGTTCGACCATTTGTGCGAAGAACTTTTTCTCGATGCAGGCAAGCGAGATCCAGCGCCCGTCTTTGCATTCGAACACGTCATAGAAGAAGGCGCCGGTGTCGGTGATATTCGTCCCGCGCTCGAGACTCCACAGGCCGGAGGCGACGAGCCCGAAATAATTTGTCACGAGATGGGTGGCGCAATCGCTCATTGCGGTGTCGACGATCTGCCCTTGGCCGGTTTGCCGGGCATTCAGGACCGCAGCGACCAGACCCAAAGCCATATAGAGAGCGCCGACATAGTCGCCGGCGATGTTGATCGGCGGCGTTGGCGGCTCGCCTTTGCGGCCAAAGGCGTTCAAGGCTCCAGACAGGGCGATATAGTTGAGGTCGTGCCCGGCTGTTGGCGCCAACGGGCCCGTTTGTCCCCATCCCGTCATACGCGCGAAGACGAGACGGGGATTGCGTGCGAGACAGGGTTCGGGGCCGAGACCCAGGCGTTCCATGACGCCTGGTCGGAAAGGCTCGAGCAGGGCGTCGGCCTCTTTGACGAGATCGAGCACGAGGTTCGTGGCCCGCGGGTCCTTCAAGTCGAGCGCGAGCAGTTTTCGTCCCCGTGTCATCAAATCATATTTGGCCGGCCGGGGAATGCCGATGCCGCTCGGCTCGCGCCGATCGATCCGCAACACCGTGGCGCCGAGGTCGGACAGCAGGAGCCCGCACATCGGGCCGGGGCCGATCCCCGCCAATTCTATTATTTTTACACCGCTCAGTGGTCCCACGAAACGATCTCCCGAAATTCATCCTTGCGCAGGGTGCAAACAAGCGCGGCGATCATCACGCGCGGTCTTTGCGCAAGAATTCGACAACCATTGAGGTTTTCTGAATACCCTCGCGTGACGCGCCCCCGGTCTTCGTTTGGGCTGCGTGGCCAAGGGACGATGCATGTGGACTGAGACAAATGCAAACGTTCCGAGTCGCTCGCGGTCACTCGGTTCAATCGGCGTAAACACCTTGGTGCGGGATGGTGGAAGTCGGGGGTTCCCGAGAGCTGCGTCCTCGACCGCTTCGGAATCCACCCTGACCGCCCCCGGCGACGCCTGCCTAGGCGCGACATAACGCAAGCAATATCAATAGGTTATATGGTCTGAAAGACGGAAGTTCAGATCAATTGCATGGGAGATTAGTAGGGCGGCGCTTGTCGACGCCAGTTTCGCACACGTTTGCCGAGGCAAAGATGGCGCACAATGCTTCGAACTGCCGCTTGCTGAGCCAGAATCAACGCTGATTCTCAAATGGACTTCGATCGAAGCTCTTGAAGCATATACAGCTTGCAGGGGTTAACAATTTTTCGTTAGGATTTGTTAACAACTCTATGTGATTCTCGATCATGCGGAGCCTTTTTAAATGGGCTCAGCATTTTGCACTGGATTAGGACAGATGATCTGTCCGTAGCCGACCTGGGAATGTTCGCCGAGTATGGACTCGGGGACCCCGTTCAACCAGGTCCGGCACCGTGCGATGTCCCAAAAACATGTGTCAAACGTGGCGCGATGGGTATCCTGTCGGGGCTAGCGGTCGGCTGGCTCTTTTGATGTCGCTCGCGCTGCGAATCGCTATCTCCGGCGGCGAATGAGGCGATCAAGGTCGCCTGATTCGCCGCCGCCCTCAAATCATCTATGCCGGCTTATGTTCCTCCCGATCCCTATCCGCGAAATGGCTTCAGTTGAAGCGGAGTGCGCCTGATGACGTCAATCATTTCTACGCTGTCTGCCAAACAAGTTGCCGGACTTTCGACTGCGACCATGCAGGTACTGCAAACCGCGGATATCGCGGCACTGAACACGGCGCAGGCGGCCGCTCTCAGCGCCACGCAGCTCAATTATCTGAACACGACTGATATTCAGTATCTTGCTACAACACAAATGAACGCTCTGACCGCCGCCGCGATCAGTGGCCTTTCAACGGCGCAGATTGAAAATCTGACGACGACGCAGGCCGAAGGTCTGACGACGACACAAGTCGGCGCGTTGACGGCTGCGCAAATCGGCAGCCTAAGTTCGACTGAGATCCAGGCTTGGAGCAACAACCAACTCGGAGCTTTGACCGCGACGCAGCTCGGCGGTTTGACCACCACGGCGATCAGCCAGCTGTCGACGACGCAGATCGGTCTCCTGAACGCGACGCAAGTGCACGGCCTGACCACGGCCCAGCTCAATGCGATGACCGTGCCCGACCTTATTGCCGTTGTGATCACCAGTCTGTCGACGTCGCAGGCGGCGGGCCTGACCACGACCTCGATCACCAATCTGTCGACGACGCAGGCCGAGGGTCTGTCGTCGACGCAGATAGGCGCCTTGACGGCGGCGCAAATCGACAACCTGAGCTCGACTGAGATCCAGGCTTGGAGCACGGGTCAGGCGGGTGCCTTGACGGCGACGCAGCTCGGCGGCTTGACGACGACGGCGATCGGCAATCTGTCGAGCTCAGGGCGCCGATCCCTGCGGATGTCAAGGCGCCGACCTGCGTCGACGACAGACCCTCGGCCTGAGTGGTTGTCAGTTTGGTGATCGAGGTCGTGCTGAGGCCCGCCACTTGCGACGTCGACAGGTTGGTGATCGTCAGCGCATCGAGATCGGTCTGGGTGATGCTATTGAGCTGCGTCGTCGTCAGCCCATGCACCTGCGTCGAGGTCAGCGCGGTGAGCTGCGTCGTCGACAGATTGCCGATCGCCGTCGTCGTCAAGCCGCCGAGCTGCGTCGCCGTCAAGGCACCCGCCTGACCCGTGCTCCAAG
>JBKQHN010000046.1:0-4341 GCA_052148755.1 Beijerinckiaceae bacterium
CTACGCGATTGGTGACCGCGTCTTGCGCCCGGCGAAGGTCGGGGTCTCGAAGGGCGGGCCGAAAGCCGCGAATTGACGCTCGATAATGTCCCGGCAAATCCGATTTTCAACACACGATATATCTGATATCTCAAAGGCTTCCTTTATCCAAGGAAGCAGGCTGCAGCTGTCGAAGTGTGGTCCGCATGAGCCGTATACGAATGCGCTGCAGTGGCGGATCGTGTGCGCATCTCTGCCTTATGGACGATCGCGTTGACTTGAGGCTTAGCCGAGTTTAGGAGACGCCAGCGCTGGAGAGAGAGCCGGCCAGTGGAGTTTATCGATGAAAATCCTCGTGCCCGTCAAAAGGGTAGTCGATTATAATGTCAAAATAAGAGTGAAGCCGGACGGTTCCGGGGTTGATCTCGCGAATGTAAAAATGTCGATGAATCCGTTCGACGAAATCGCGATCGAAGAGGCTCTGCGCCTGAGAGAAGCCGGCAAGGCAACCGAAGTGATCGTTGTCTCCATCGGTCCGGCGCAAGCTTCGGAAACGATCCGCTCCGCGCTCGCGATGGGCGCAGACCGTGGCATCCTCGTCAAGACGGACCAAGCCGTCGAGCCCCTAGCTGTCGCCAAACTGCTGAAAGCTATTGCCAAGGCCGAGCAGCCGTCGCTTATTATTCTCGGCAAACAGGCGATCGATGACGATTGCAACCAGACCGGCCAAATGCTTGCCGCTTTGCTCGGCTGGGGCCAAGGCACGTTCGCGTCCAAGATCGTCATTGGTGACGGCACTATCGACGTGACGCGCGAAATCGACGGTGGCGTACAGACCGTTTGCTTGAAATTGCCGGCGATCATCACGACGGACTTGCGCCTCAACGAGCCGCGCTATGCCTCATTGCCGAATATCATGAAGGCGAAGAAGAAGCCGCTGGCAGATACGACGGCGGCCGATTACGGCGTCGACGTCGCGCCGCGCCTCACCGTTTTGAAGACGGTCGAGCCGTCGTCGCGCAAGGCGGGGATCAAGGTGGGATCGGTCGCCGAACTCGTCGAAAAACTCAAAAACGAAGCGGGGGTGATCTGATGGCGACCTTGCTCCTGGCCGAAGTGCATAGCGGCATTCTCAATGAGGCGACAGCCAAGGCCCTGACCGCTGCCAAAGGACTCGGCGCGCCGCTCCACGTGCTCGTCGCCGGCCATGGTGCGGAAGCCGCCGCACAAGCAGCGGCAAAGCTTGTGGGAGTGGACAAGGTCCTGCTGGCCGATGCGCCCATCTACGACCATCAGCTCGCCGAACCTTTGGCTGCCCTGGTTGCCGAACTCAGCAAGTCCTATGATGCCATCGTTGCGGCCTCGACCTCGACCGGCAAAAACGTTCTGCCGCGCGTCGCTGCCCTTCTCGACGTAATGCAAATCTCGGACGTCATAAAGGTCATCTCGGCCGACACATTCGAACGTCCGATCTATGCGGGCAATGCTATTCAGACCGTCAAATCGGCTGAGCCGAAAAAAGTCATGACGATACGCACGGCAACGTTCCAGGCAGCCCCGGTCGGAAATTCGGCTCCGATCGAAAAAATCGCGGCGGCCGCCGATCCTGGCTTGTCGCATTTTGCCAATGAATCGCTCGCCAAATCGGATCGTCCGGAACTCGCCGCCGCGAAAATCATCATTTCCGGCGGGCGCGCCATGCAATCGGCTGAGAATTTCGCTAAACTCATCGAGCCCGTCGCCGATCAGCTCGGTGCCGCCGTCGGCGCCTCGCGCGCAGCTGTCGATGCCGGGTATGCACCAAACGACTGGCAAGTCGGCCAGACGGGCAAAGTCGTGGCACCGGCTCTCTATATTGCGGTCGGCATTTCGGGAGCGATCCAGCACCTCGCCGGCATGAAGGATTCGAAGGTTATCGTTGCAATAAACAAGGACGAAGAGGCGCCCATTTTCCAGGTCGCGGATTACGGGATCGTCGGCGATCTGTTTACGATCCTCCCGGAATTGAAAGACGAACTCGCGAAGATGGGGCGCTGAGGCGCCTGGTCCGGGATATAGTCAAGCCGGAAGTTCTCATACTGGACATAGTCTGCGCCGGCAGCGTATCCGGCGCATTTTGCCGCGCCTCGGACGCCATCCTGCCTGTAAGGAAGCGCCTGAGAGGGCTTCAGCCGCCTCGGAAACGGCGATTGGCCGGGCGCCGCAGTGGCCTCCCGCACATTCCATGCGGGATATTGTTCGCTTGCATTTCCCTGTGGCAGAAACTTATTGTTTTTCCGGCCCTGCGGAGCGGCCCGTCGCATCGTGCCGCCGCGTTTCAACCTTTTTGGATCAAGACCTATGGCGGAAATTCGTAAAATCGGCGTCGTCGGCGCGGGCCAAATGGGGACGGGCATCGCGCAGGTTTGCGCCCTTGCCGGGCTCGACGTCGCACTCAACGACATTTCCGAAGACCGGATCGCTGCCGGTATTTCAGGCATCGACGCCAATATTCTACGCCAGGTCGAGCGCAACCAGATTGACGAGGCAACCTATGCCGAGACGATGCGTCGCATAAGGCCGGCGCTCGACTTCAACGCCTTTGCCGATTGCGACCTGGTCATCGAAGCGGCGGCGGAAAACGAGGAGATCAAACGCAAGATCTTCATGAAACTTTGTCCGGCCGTGCAGCCCGAATGCATGCTGGCGACGAATACTTCGTCGATCTCTATCACTCGGCTCGCCTCGGTCACCGATCGGCCGGAACGCTTCATCGGCATTCATTTCATGAATCCCGTGCCGCGGATGCAACTCGTCGAGCTCATCCGCGGCATAGCGACCGAAGACACGACCTTCAATGCGGCCCGCGATTTGATCGCGAAGCTCGGCAAGACAGTGACGGTTTCGGAAGATTTTCCGGCCTTCATCGTCAATCGAATTCTGCTGCCGATGATCAACGAGGCGATCTACACGCTGTACGAGGGGGTCGGCACGGTGGATGCAATCGATACCGCGATGCGGCTCGGCGCCAATCATCCCATGGGTCCCCTGCAACTTGCCGACTTCATCGGGCTCGATATCGTATTGTCGGTCATGCAGGTTTTGCACGAAGGCTTGGCTGATTCGAAATATCGGCCCTGTCCGCTTCTCGTAAAATATGTCGAAGCGGGATGGCTCGGTCGGAAAGCGCAGCGCGGTTTTTATGACTATCGCAGTGGAACGCCGATCCCGACCCGCTGAATTGCGCACGACGCGGGGGCTCGCGTTTTGAAGTTAGCTTTTTGAAACTAAAGGAATATATGGAGATTTCTTAGGGCTCGGAAAATCGCCGGAGCCCATCCCGGAATGGATTCTGGAGCATGCGCGCCTGGCGGACCGCCATGGTTTTCCGGGTGCGGCAATTCTGGCCTTCACATTGCCGTCATCGCATCTATAGAATGTATGTGCCCGAGCGATTTGCCTCATCCCTTGGGGCCAGCCAGTCGAGGTGTCAGGTTTGACGGTTCACTGCCAGCCTGTTGTGTCGCCGGAAGCATGTCCGGCTCTCGTGCTCAACGCCGATTTTCGGCCTCTGAGCTATTATCCGCTGTCGCTCTGGTCGTGGCAGGACGCGATCAAAGCAGTGTTCCTCGATCGCGTGAACATCGTTTCGCAATATGACAAGACCGTCCGAAGTCCGAGCTTTGAAATGCGGCTGCCTTCAGTCGTTTCGCTGAAGACCTATATCAAGCCATCGCGTCACCCCGCCTTCACCCGCTTCAACGTCTTCCTCCGCGACCGTTTCACCTGCCAATATTGCAGTGCAAGAGAAGATTTGACGTTCGACCACGTGATCCCCCGCTCAAAAGGGGGGACGACAACCTGGGAAAACGTCGTGGCAGCCTGTTCCTGTTGCAATCTGCGCAAGGGCGATCGCCTGCCCAATGAAGCCCGTATGTGGCCGGCGCGTTCCGCCTACCAGCCCACCATCAACGATTTGCATCAAAACGGCCGGCTGTTTCCACCAAACTATCTTCACGACAGCTGGATGGATTATCTTTATTGGGATTCGGTGCTCGAACCGTGAGGCGAAAAGTCCGACTTCGGACCACGCTCCAGACTGACTGCGGTCGCTTTCAAGCCTCTGACGGTTCACCGGAAACCTTATAATTTGTTGAGTTACTTATGTTTTTTCGATCTGACGGATTTTCGGCGCGGAACCGGCGGGAGGCTGGCATCCGCCCTTTGCGTTGCTATGGAACCCTGGTTTTCACATAACTGTCATTTATATGACGCAAATCCATTGTTGCCAGCCCCTAGGTTGCCGGCGATGAACAAAGCCGGGCTCTTGCCGGCTCTGGGCATCGCAAATCCCTTCAGCCTTTGAGAGGCCGAAATGCAATT
>JBKQHN010000047.1:0-37458 GCA_052148755.1 Beijerinckiaceae bacterium
GCTAAAGTGCGGCGTGAGTTGCGCCGCTGGCTGCGCGAAATCCACAATCGCACCGGCCACACGACGATCTTCGTCACGCACGATCAAGACGAGGCGCTCGAACTCGCCGATCGCCTCGCCGTCCTCAATCTGGGACGGATCGAGCAAGTCGGCACTTCGGACGCCATCTATGACCATCCGGCGACACCGTTCATCCATAATTTCATTGGCGAGGCGAGTTCGGTTGCGGTGGAATTACGTAACGGCCGCGCCTTTCTCGGTGGCCAGCAAATCGGTCTTCCGGCTGGACCGCGTTCCGGGATCGGGCGGCTTTTCGTCCGCCCGCATGACGTCGTCATTTCCGAGACTGCGAGCGGTGCGATCGAGGGTAAAGTCGTTGCAGTTCGCCGGACTGGAGCGACCCGCCGGGCCGAAATCTTCTTACCGGCGGTGCAGGAGACGATCGAAATCGACGTTCCGGCCGCGATAACCTTCGAGCTTGGCGATACGATCCCGGTTCATTTCATAAGAGGCACAATATTTCCCGGACCGGATTAGGGCGTATTGGCGTGCATTTTAGCAGAGACCCGGTCCCGATTTCGTGGAATCATTGTTCTGATGCCAGCTTGGGTTGCGCTGGCCGGGTTTCGGGAGCGTTATCGCGCAATCGGCCCCGCTTTTCCGACAAGATCATGCGCCAATATGCAAATTGGCGTGTATTCTATCCGGCAGATAAATTTATTGAATGGGGAGCGCTCGCGCCGGCCGGTTTTGGCTCCGAGGCTACGAGCTGAGCCAGATGCCGGCCTGGGGGAGCCAGAGAAAGGTGCACGCGCCTTCCTCTGCAGCGCTGAAAGGGAGGCGTTTTGTTTGCGACTTATATTCAGCCGCTCATCGTCCATTATGGCTGTTGGGCCGTTTTTTTCGTCGTCATGCTCGAAGCGACCGGGCTGCCTCTGCCGGGCGAGAGCGCTTTGGTGCTCGCCGGTGTTTACGCGGGGGCGACCGGCAATCTTGCGATCGCGAACGTTATTGTCGCTGCAGCGGCGGGCGCAATCATTGGCGATAATTTCGGATTCTGGATCGGCCGTCGGTTTGGTGTGCGCCTTCTCGAACGGTTCGGAAAATTCGTCGGTCTGACCGAAAACCGCTTGTTGCTCGGCCACTATCTTTTCGCGCGGCATGGCGGCAAAATTGTCTTCTTCGGCCGCTTCATCGCGATTTTGCGGGTTTTCGCGGCACTTCTTGCGGGCGTAAATCGCTATCCCTGGCGCTCGTTTCTCGTCTTCAATGCTGCGGGCGGAATAACTTGGGCCGGCGTGGTCAGCCTTGCCGCCTATGTCTTCGGCGATGCGATCAACAAGGTCAGCGGCATTGTAGGGCTTGTCGGACTTGGCGTCGCCGCGGCCGGAATTGTCGCTTTTTGGTGGATGTTTAATCGGCAGGAGAAGAAATTCGAAGCGAATCTCATGGCGCAAGTGCTGCAAAAACAAGAACAAGCGACGGCGCTCGACTCGCTCGAATGAGCCTCGACCCACGATGAAACTGTAACCACGCCCTATCCGCGGCCTGCCGCGATGTCCTGCCGCAGCTTTTCATATTCGGCTCGCACGACGTCAGGACCATAGATTCGCTCCAGCCGTCGCACCGCAAAATGCCCGCGAGCGACGGATTGAAAATGGTCTATGAAAGCATAATTGATCGCGGCGCCGCCCGCCGCGCCGATCACGGGCACCGCCTGCGCGGCGAGCTTTTGAGTTACGATGACGCCGAAACGCGCGGCGATTTGCGAGACGAGTCTGAGGATCACCGGCGCGCTCTCTTCCGCGAGGCCGCGTTCGAGCACGAAGCGTGCGGCTTCGCTCACCGACTTGGCGAGGACGCCGCGCACCGCAAAATAGCTGCTTTCCATCAAAGACTGGGGCTCGCCATCGGTTCCGAAAGCGAAGACCTGCAGACAGGCAAACCTCGTTTCGGGTGCCGCGAGATCTTCGCCTTCGGCCTGCGCGATTGCCGCAATCGAACGCAGCATGACGATCGTTGAGAACGGCAGTTCGATCGGCAAGCTCAAAAGCCCGAAAGCGCCGCCGGCCGCGCCCGAGACGGTTGCGACGGCTTTGTGAAATCCGCGCCGCTGCCGGTTTGCTTTGGTCCTGAGGCTTCCCATCGCAACGCGCAGGGCGGCTCGAATCGCCGCCTCCGCGGCTTTGTCGACAGTTTCAGAAATCTGTGCCGGAACAAATTTCGCCACGCGGCCGATCTGCCGGCCGAGAACGAGGGAGAGGCGGTGAGCGAGGCTCGTATGTTCGAGCCGCTCGACGGCATCGCGGAGAATGGCGCCATCCTCCGGCGACAAGAGGCCGGCGGCAGCGACCTCCGGCACGGCAAGGGTCGGAACTGGCATTTGCGTCATAAATTTGCTCCGCGAAGGGCGGTTCGGGCTCTGTCATCGGCAAATATAGGCCCTCGCTTCGTCGATTTCAGGCGCCCGATGGCCGCGGTGTGGACCGACGCGAGGAATTGTAGCTGCGGCTTTGGCAATTCCGCTAAAATTTGAAGGATTCAAGTATAGTTTTTTTATACGTAAAATTTGCCCGGAAACAAAAACGTTAAATCGATAAAATTCGATCTTTCTACTTAGACCGGCCGCAAATCAATTCGGACAACTTTGCCTCCACGAAGGATGGGGGCAAAGGGACATGGTCCGGGTTCTGGCGAGATCACTGGCGTTAGCCGCACTAATGCTGGGTGGCGGCGGCACCGCGCAGGCTGAAACCGCAGCTGTGAAGCTCCAGGCGACCTATGCCGCCGTCGGCACGTCAACGACCGTTCCTTATGGCTGGATCGATTTCTGCCAACGTTATAAGGGCGAATGTGACCATGGGCCCGCCCTGCCGGTCGATATCAATCTTTCAGCGAAGGCTCTGGCGCAGATCGAGCGGATCAATAAATGGGTCAACGCCGCGGTCGAGCCTGTCTCCGACATGGAGCACTGGGGCGTCGCCGATCAATGGGACTATCCGACCGACGGCAAGGGCGATTGCGAGGATTACGCGCTGCTGAAGCGGCGGCTTCTGATCGAACTCGGGTTTCCGCGCCAGGCTCTGTTGATGACCGTCGTCAAGGATGAACACAATGACGGCCACGCGATCCTGACGCTCAAGACCAATCGCGGCGAATTCATCCTCGACAATCTGAATAGCGAGATCAAGCCCTGGAGTGGGACCGGTTATAGTTTCGTGAAGCGGCAATCCCAAGGCGACGAAAACGTCTGGGTTCAAATTGGCGAGCCGACGGCAGCACCGGTCTTCGTGTCGCGCTAGATTTGCGGAAAAGTGGACCGCTGTTGCGAATTGCGTGACATCGAATATGCCGATGTCACGCAATGCCTGCTCCGACTTGCCTATTTTGCGCGAACGAGGCGCACCCTTCCCACCCCTCAGAGATAGGCGAAGATCGTGCCGCCGAGGCCGGCAAGGCCGAGGACGAGCGCTGTATACCACGGCCAGCGGGCGCCGCGCCGAACGATCGAAATCGTCGCAATTGCGATCGCGACATGCAGGAGGGTGACGGCGATCGTCAGAATATGATGGCGATGTTCGTGATGCGCGCTCTCGTGCTTTTTCTCTTCTGCCTGCTGCTCGAACTCTTTTCCCTTGGAAAAGTGATCCTTTTCCTCGTCCCCATAACGCTTGACTTGAGCCGTGTACTCATCCGCATGCGGGCCGCCTGCGGCCGCGGCAATTTCGAACATTTTCTTCTTGATGCTTTGCGCCTGATAGAAATTCCACGTGTCGGTGGCCTTGTCTTGAAACAGGACCGCTTCGCTCTTCGCGTTGATCGTGTCGGCGGTCTCGATCGATTCGAGACTGCCGACACTTGCGGCGATGACGGCGAGGACGGCGATCGTAATCGAGACCAGCACGAGAAACTCATCGCCGGAATGCGCTGCATGCTCAGCATGTTCGACGTGTTCGAAAGCGTCGGTTGGTGCGGCGTCGCTCATAATGGCTCCTTGCGTGGTTCACAGGGATCGGTTGGAAATGACCAGCCTCTAGGAAGGCGGGGTCTATCTGTGTCTCATTTCGGATATTGTATTGCAACGCTTGCGTCGGCATAATCTGCCGCCATGTGCAGGATCGAAGCCTCGGACCATGCGCAGGACGATTTCTCGCCCGGTTTCGCAACCGACGCAAAATCGGCAGTGCAGCTCCGCCGATTGCGCGAAAGTTGCTGCCGATCTGCCCGGCGGGCTACGCTTTAGGTCGTAATGGACAGGGCTATTCGTCCCCCCTATAAGCACAGGCGCAGACGCCGAAGACAAAGCTCGTCGCGCTCTGTTGCAAAACCCAGTTGCAAAATCGCTGGGACGCAAAACATAAAACGCGCGAATGACGGCGGGACAACAAGTTTCACGCCATACGCTTTCGGATCGGATAGATGCTGATGGCCGCTCCAAATCTTTCTCCTGCGACGCCCGATTTCGCTGCGCGGCGCCGAACCATGGTCGACTGCCAGATTCGCACCTTCGACGTGACCGATCAGGTGCTGTTGACGCAGTTCCTTGAAATACCTCGCGAGATATTTCTGCCGCCCGAACTTGCAGGGGTGGCCTATTCTGACGTGGCGTTGAAAATCAAAATCTGCGGCCCCGACGAAACCCAGCGCACCCTTCTGCCGCCTCTGATCCTGGCACGGCTCATGCAGGCCGCCGCGGTCGTCGCCGCCGACAAGATCCTCGATATTGCGCCGGGCAGCGGCTATTCGACCGGTATTTTCGCTGCGCTCGGCGCCGAGGTCGTCGCACTCGAGTCAGATCCTGCTCTCGCAGAAGTGATCGGCGCCAATCTCGTGAAGGCCGGGCTTGCGCCGGCACGCGCAATCACTGGTTCGCTTGCCGAGGGGGCGCCAGCGGAAGCACCGTTCGATCTGATATTCGTCAATGGAGCGGTCGAAGCTCACCTTGAGCCTCTGTTTGCTCAATTGAAGGAGGGCGGCCGGCTGGTAGCCATCAAAACCCAGTCGGTGGAACAGGCCTCGGTGCAGGCGAGCCATGCCATCCGGTATGAAAAGATCAATGGTATCATCGGCTCGCGCTATCTGTTCAATGCCCGGGCAGAGGTTTTGCCTGCGTTCCGCCGCGGTCTTCAGTTCGTTTTCTGAAACCATGCCGATGCGGTGATGAGAGCCCCACCTGGGAAGGCGCCGGATATGCTCGGTAGCGCAACTGCCGGGCGAGGCTTAGTGTCGCATTTTTGCGGCACCAAGCTGAATTCTCGCGCTTGGGTCGGGCCACGTTCGGAAATGCGCCCGAATAGGGCTTAAGACAACCATAAGACAAGCGTAAAGTGCGCTGAGATACGCCCGGATGGAGTCCGGCCGAAAACGGCTGAGTAGGAGCCTAGTGATTTGATACAGAACGGGTTTCGGACGGGCTTGCGCCCCTCAATGGCGGCAGGCAAGAGCCGGGGCCGCCGAAACACTATTCTGTGGATTGGGGCTGCAGCGTTTTTGTTCACGTCGCCGGTTCTGGGCAGAGCGGAAACGATGTCGGGCGCGCTTGCGCTCGCCTACCAGAGCAATCCTGATCTCAATCAGCAGCGCGCCGGCTTACGCGCCGCGGATGAGACCGTTCCCCAGGCGACTTCGGCTTTCCGGCCGCAGGTCGCCGCCACCGGCCAATATGGCTACAGCTATTTGGAATCGAGGGCGACACCGCCTTTCGTTCCGCCCAGTGCGGCCACCACGACGATATTCAGCACGGCGAGCGGCAGCGTCGGGTTCAGCGTCAGCCAGACCCTGTTTAACGGCAATCGCAACATCAACACGGTGCGGCAGGCCGAATCGAATGTCTTGGGCTCACGCGAAAATTTGCGCGGCGGCGAAGAAACCATCCTGCTGAGTGCCGCGACCGCCTATATGAATGTCTTGCGCGACACGGCCATTCTCGACCTGGACAAGAACAACATCATCGTTCTGCAAGAACAATTGCGGCAGACGCGTGACCGTTTCAGCGTCGGCGAAGTCACCGTCACCGATGTCGCCCAGGCCGACGCGAGCCTGGCTTCCGGGCGCTCGACTTATTTCGCGGCGCAAGCCAATCTTGCCGCGAGCATCGCCAATTATCGCCAGATCATCGGCGTGGAACCGCATCGCCTCGAACCGGCGCGATCCATCGAAGCTCTGCTGCCGCGCAATGTGCAGGACTCGATCAGGACAGCCTTGGCGGAACATCCCGCCGTTCAGGCCGCGCTGCACGCGGTCGACGCGGCGGAACTGCAGGTCAAGATCCAGGAAGGCCAGTTTTATCCGACGCTGGCTGCCGTCGGCTCTGTGAACAACTATTACGCCTATCAGGGCGAGGCCGGCGTGAAAGCTTTCAACGCATCGGTCGGGGCACAACTCTCGGTGCCGCTCTATACGGGTGGCCTTGTGGACGCTCAGGTCAGGCAAGCGAAAGAATTGCTGACCCAGGCTCGCATCCAAGCCGATCTTCAGCGCGAGAACGTGCGTGCCCAGGTTTTTGCGAACTGGAGCCTGCTCGAGGCGACCAAAGCTGCGATCAAATCCAATGAATCGGCCGTCAAAGCGGCCGAGATTGCGCTGGCGGGCATACGCGAAGAAGCCAAGGTCGGCCAACGCACCACATTCGACGTGCTGACCGCCCAGCAAACCTTGCTGAACGCGCGGGTGAGCCTCGTGACGGCACAGCGCGACCGAGTCGTCGCCTCCTACACCGTGATGGCAGCCATCGGACGGCTGTCGGTTGCCAGTCTGAACCTCAACGTCACCCAATATGATCCGACGATCCATTATGATGCCGTCAAAGACAAATGGATCGGCTTACGGACGCCGGACGGACGTTGATCCTGCTGGCTTGCGCAAATGCCGATCGGTTGGCATCATCCGGTCGATAAGCGGGCGCGTCAAATCGATACGCAAGTCGATAAGTTGGGGCAGGCTGTAAGCGGAAAATTGAAACGGCTTTTGCGGGGCTTGTTCCAGATTCGGCGCAGATCCTATCGGGTTGAGAATCGCGGCATATGTTCGGCGGCTGTAATAGCCGATGCGGCGTTGCGCCGTTGCGACCTTGGCATATTAACTGGGACTAAGCTTGAAAACATCGAGCGGCTTGCGCTGCCGTCCGTTAGGATGAGATCTGCGAATCATCCGTGCAGCTTCGGTCCAGCCTCATGCGCCGCAGTTCCCCGGGATCATGGTGGCGTTCTCGCACACTGCTTTTCCACAGCTTCGACGCGCCGGAGGGGGCAGGAGAGCATTTAGGAGAGCCTTTGCCATGTGTCCCTTGCGACGGAGGATTGGGTCTGAGGGCAAATGTTTGTTGCCGATCAGGGGCCCGTTCGGATCGGGGCTGGGCAGATGATTCGCGGAGATGTCCGAGGACTTAGAGAGCGTCAGAGGCCATGAGCGCGTCAAATCTTCTTTCGCAACAAAAGCCAGCTCAAGAAAAGCCGGCCATGGATCGTAACGGCTACGAGCCTTCGATGGAGGAAATCCTCGCTTCGATTCGGCGTATCATTGCCGACGACCAGGCTTTCCCGACCAGCCGTTCGGCACCCGAAGCGGGAAAACAGGGAGAGGTCGCCAGCGAGCGCGGTGCCGAAGCTGCGCCTGTGGCAACGGCGGCCGCGCAGCCGGCGGCTGCTTCGTCTCGCCTGTATAGTTCGACATCGGTCGAGCTGCCTAATGGCGTGGAGCGCGTGTCCGACACGGGTCGATTCGCACCCTCTCGGCGGACCGATGCCGCTAAAATCGCCGGCATGACGGTGGAAGGCCGCCTGCAGGGCGAGGCCGTTTGGCCGCGCAGTCCAGTTGAGCTGCAAAGCACGCCGCCGCCAGCGTCCCGCGAGGCCGAATGGCCGGGGAATGCGTATATGAACGCGGACATGCGAGCGGATGCCGGAAGGGCGCCGCCTAACGACAGCGGCGCCCGCAAGGACGCGCCGCAGCTGGCCGAGGCGAAGATCGATGCTCCGCTTGTTTCGCCTGCGACCGACCAAGCCGTTTCGGCGGCTTTCAACGCACTCGTCGCGAGCCGTTTCCTGCCACCCGACGAAAGTCTCGCGGATATGGTGCGCGAAATACTCCGGCCGATGCTCAAGGCCTGGCTCGACGATAATTTGCCGATCATGGTCGAACGGCTCGTGCGGACTGAAATCGAGCGCGTCGCCCGCGGCGGACGCTGACCCCCAAATCATCCAACGACGCGTTGACTTCGACGCTCCGCTTGGCTCTTTAAGCCGTGAGACGGGTTTCGGGACTGGTTGCCCGGCACCCGAAGCAGACCCACGTCACGCTGACATTGCCCAACCGAACGTCGATTCCAACGCCGAAGTGGCGCGATAGGTCAGCGGTTTGCGGGCTCATGCCCAAGAAACGCGCGAGCATTCATCATGGACAAATTTTTCGATCCCGCTTCGGTTGAAGGCCGGATTTCCGATTTGTGGGAGGCGGTAGGCGCCTTCCGCGCCGGCCAACCTGAACGCAGTGGGGCCGAGCCGTTCACCATCGTCATCCCGCCGCCGAACGTCACCGGCTCGCTGCACATGGGGCATGCGCTCAACAATACGTTGCAGGACATTCTCTGCCGTTTCGAGCGGATGCGCGGCAAGGACGTGCTTTGGCAGCCGGGCACGGATCATGCCGGCATTGCCACGCAAATGGTCGTCGAACGGCAATTGATGGAGCGCCAGGAAAGCCGGCGGACATTGGGGCGCGAGAAGTTCCTGGAAGAGATCTGGGCCTGGAAGGCCGAATCGGGCGGCGCCATCGTCAATCAATTGAAACGGCTCGGCGCCTCTTGCGATTGGTCGCGCGAGCGCTTCACCATGGATGAAGGGCTTTCCCGCGCGGTCGTCAAAGTCTTCGTGCAGCTTTATAAGGAAGGGCTGATCTACAAGGACAAGCGCCTGGTCAATTGGGACCCGAAGCTCTTGACCGCGATTTCCGACCTCGAAGTCGTGCAGGTCGAGACGAAGGGCCATCTCTGGCATTTCAAATATCCGATCGTCGACGGGGCAGGGGAACTGACCGGCGAGTATATCGTGGTCGCGACGACGCGGCCCGAGACCATGCTCGGCGATACCGCCGTCGCGGTGCATCCGGGCGACGAACGCTACAAGCATCTGCTCGGCAAAAAGGTGCGGCTGCCGCTCGTCGGGCGGCTGATACCGATCATCGCAGACACTTATTCCGATCCGGAAAAAGGCACCGGCGCGGTGAAAATCACGCCCGCCCATGACTTCAACGATTTCGAGGTGGGCAAGCGGCATCAGCTGCCGTTGATCAATGTGCTCGATGCGGAAGCGCGTCTGCAACTCCACGGCAACAGCCCTTTCTTGGCAGGTGTGCTTAGTCCCAACAATGATGAGATCGTGGCGACAGTTGACGCCCTGGATGGTCTGGATCGGTTCGAGGCACGCAAACGCGTCGTCGAGTTGATGGGCGACCGCGGGCTGCTCGATAAGGTCGAAGCCAACCCGCATATCGTCCCGCATGGTGATCGTTCCGGGGTCGTGCTCGAACCGCGGCTCACCGATCAATGGTATGTCGATGCTCAGCTCTTGGCCGGGCCGGCGCTTGCGGCTGTGCGCCAAGGCAAGACGAAGTTCGTCCCGGAAAACTGGGAAAAGACTTATTTCCAATGGCTGGAAAACATCCAGCCCTGGTGCATCTCCCGGCAGCTTTGGTGGGGCCATCAGATCCCGGCATGGTATGGACGAAAGGAAGTTGCACCAAGAGCGTGGGCGTCTTTGGACGATCCGGAAATATTCGTCGCAGGAAGTGACGCGGAAGCCGTCCGGCTGGCCGAGGACCGTTACGGATGTGAAGTGAGGGTACTGCCTTCGCCACCGTCCGGTGAACTCGATCCGGTATTCCAGCAAATCATCGATGACGAATTGGATGGCAAACCTAAGTGGGAGCCCATCTGGCGCGACGAGGACGTCCTCGACACCTGGTTCTCGTCCGCCCTCTGGCCCTTCTCGACGCTCGGCTGGCCGGATGAGACGGCGGAATTGCAGCGCCATTATCCGACGAACGTCCTCGTTACAGGGTTCGACATCATCTTCTTCTGGGTCGCGCGGATGATGATGATGGGGCTGCATCTCATGCATGAGATCCCGTTCCATGACGTCTATATCCACGCCCTCGTCCGCGACGAAAAGGGCGCCAAAATGTCGAAGTCGAAAGGCAACGTCATCGATCCCTTGGCATTGATCGACAAATATGGCGCCGATTCCTTGCGCTTCACGCTCGCCGCCATGGCGGCGCAGGGCCGCGATATCAAGCTCTCGACGCAACGTGTCGAAGGCTATCGCAATTTCGCGACAAAACTCTGGAATGCGGCGCGTTTCGCTGAAATGAACGAGTGTGTTCGGAGCGAAACCTTTGTGCCGAAAAAGGTCAAGGTCGCCCTCAACAAATGGATCATCGGCGAGACGGCCAAGGCTGCCGCCGAAGTTACTGCCGCGATTGTCGCCTATCGTTTCAACGATGCCGCCAATGCCGTCTATCGCTTCGTCTGGAACATGTTTTGCGACTGGTATCTCGAACTGGCTAAACCTTTGTTGCAGGGACGCGATGGTGCGGCCAAGACGGAAACGCGGGCAACCACGGCTTTCGTTCTCGACGAGATCCTGAAACTGCTGCACCCCTTCATGCCCTTCATCACCGAGGAGCTGTGGACCGTCAAAGGCGTGGAAGGGCCGCCCTGGGACAGGCTCTTGGCGCTGGCGCCCTGGCCGCAGCTCGAGGGCCTGGAGGATGCAAAGGCGGAAGTCGAAATCGGCTTCATTGTCGACCTTGTTTCGGAAATCCGCTCCGTGCGGGCCGAAATGAACGTGCCGGCGGCGGCGCAGATTCGTTTATGCTTGGTCGATGCCGACAAGCCGATCACCGCGCGGGCGAAAACCTGGGACGAGACGATCAAGCGGCTGGCCCGGCTTTCGGAAATTTCTTTCGTGACGGAAGCGCCTGCAAAATCCGTCCAGATGGTCGTGCGCGGCACGCTCGCCGCTTTGCCGCTCGAAGGCATCATCGATTTTGCCGCTGAAAAGGCCCGCCTTGCGAAAGAAATCGACAAACTGAAGGGCGAGGCCAAGAAGATCGAGGCCAAGCTCGGCAACGAAGATTTTGTCGCGCGGGCGCCGGACGAAGTCGTCGAAGAGAACCGCGAGCGCCTGGCGGAGTCCGAGGCCCGGCGAGAAAAGCTGCAAGCCGCTCTGGAGAAGCTGCGCTAAGGCGTTGCGTCCCAGGCTTCCGGAGAGGCGGACGCCCCGAATCTATGCCGAAAGGCCCGCATTCGGCGAGCGGTTGTCCGAGATCGGCACGCATGAGATTGGCCGGCCCGCTTCACGTGTATCTTATCCGCACGGCAGCGTGACGAGACACAGAGGACTTATTCATGTTCTCCATCAAGGACCTCCTGAACCGGGGGAGCGTCGACGATTTGTCGGCCGAGCATGCGCTTGACGCCGTAGCGCAGCTGATCGATCACGCCTCTGACCACGGTGATGCTGACCTGACCAACCGGGCGTTGGATTTCTGTGACGCGCTGGAGGGGCGCGAACTGAATCCGGTCCAGCAAGTGCTACTGGACTATTTTCGAGCCAATGCTTGGGGCAACCGGCAGGTGGTCGCGCAACGTGATCGAGCGGCGGTATGGGCCTGGGAGCAACTCGAGCTGCAGAAACAAGTCTACTACCTGCGCCGGGCGCTGAACAATCCGGCGTTCGAGAGCCTGGAGGCAATCCGCTGCTGCCAAATTCTTACCAATCTCGCTAATCAGCTGGATACCGCCGGGCGTTTCGTGGAGGCACGCGCATACTGGACCCAAGCTCTGACCATCGACCAAAATTTCTGGATGGCGCGGGGGAATCGCGGCCGCAGTCTCATCCACTACGCCAATGCCTTGTATGACGGCGGCCATCGCGCCGTCTTCGGTCTCTTCGCACACCGTGATCTGGTTGAGGCGGCCGAAGTCGCGCTCCAAAAGCCGCATCTCGGCGACCCAGCCGTGGCTCGCCTTTACCTTCAGGGCGCGGCATCGATCGAAAGCATCATGGAGCCCTCGGCGGTGGCCGAGACTTACAATCCGGACGGCCATTCTCTCGGCAGAACCAAAGAGGAGCGGAGCTATCGCAACTGGTGTCTGCGGATGACCTTGTTTCTCAATCCGCTCAACGATCTCGAATCTCAGTCGATTGCGGCGCGCGACGTGCTCACCTTGCCCAATTTTGTGACAGCGTTGGAGGAGCCTCCGGTGCTTATCGGCTTCTTCAATCAAATGAAGCAGGAATTCGTCTCTTCGAGATGGCTTTACTACGAAGCCACACATGAGGCCAAACCGCATTTCTCGGACCGAGATGTCCTTCTCTACAACACACTGGACTACCCAGCCTACGGATTAGCCATCGAGAAGTTGAAGATGGCCTTTCGGTCGACTTATTCGCTGTTCGATAAGATTGCGTTTTTCCTCAATCACTACATGGACCTCGGCGTAAAGCCAAAAAGGGTCAACTTCCGCAGCATATGGCGAGAGAAGGATGGAGCGCCGATCCGAGCGCAGTTCGAGGGCTCCGAGAACTGGCCATTCCGAGGCCTGTATTGGCTGAGTAAGGACCTATTCGAGCGCGAGGGCGGCTATCGAGACCTTACCGAGCCGGACGCTCAAGCGCTGGACGACGTTCGAAACCACATCGAGCACAAGTATCTAAAAGTCCACGAGATGCTTTTAGCGCGCCGCCCTTTGTCAGGGGTGGGCGCCGATCCTTTTTTCGACAACTTGGCTTACTCGCTATCCAGAGCCGATTTTGAGCGCAAAGCTCTGCGCTTGCTGAAGCTCGCTCGCGAGGCGCTGACCTATCTCTCTCTCGGCATGCACCGCGAGGAAGAGCGGCGTCGGAGACAACACAGGGAAGGTTTCATAGCAGGCATGCCGTTGATACCATGGGAGGACGGCTGGAAACGCTAGCGTAGTGAGCGGCACATCAAAATATAGACTTGACCCCGCAGCAGATCGATCGGATCGAAAGCGGCTAGGCCGGGGTGATCCATCGGCGGATTGGCGAGCGCTGTCCAGACTGCGGATTGCGCGATTGATCGTGTTGGTCTGCCCTAGGCTGGCCCACCGATCGCGTTTGAATGTTTCGCCATCCGGCTTCGGCGCCCTTGCAACCTTCACCCGGACGGTTCAAACTTCTGAGCAACATTCGAGTTGGAGGGTCTGATTACCTCGCGATCCAATCCACTCGAAGAAACGGCGGTTTGTATCGGCCATGGCAGACGAACCCGAAATCGGTTCGGAGGACGGATCTGGTGGCGGCGGTTCGAAGTCGCCGCGAAGCGCCGATCCGCTCGATTTCGGCGCCATCGAGGCGGCAGTCAACGAGGCTGCCAAGCGGCTCAATGCCGTATGGGTGGCCTTCATCATTCTGATGACCTATCTCTTCATCGCGACCGGCAAGATCACCCATAAGGATCTTTTTCTCGAAACACCGGTGAAGTTGCCGATTCTCAGTGTAGATGTGCCGTTGCTCAGCTACTTTGTCGCGGCGCCTGTCTTTGTGATCGCTGCTCACTTCTATTTCCTGATTCAATTGCGAGGCTTGGCGACGAAATTCAGGGCATATGACGCTATTTTGTTCGGGTTGCCAGAGACTGAGTTGGGTCAGGCTGAACGGCTGCGCCACCGGATCGATAATTCGCTCTTCGCGCAACTTCTGGGGGGCCCTCGTAGTGCTGCTGATTTCTTTTTGCGATTGGTTGCCGTAACGACGGTGGCAATCGTTCCGCTGTTGCTGTTGCTCTACATTCAGCTCTCGTTTCTGCCTATTCAAAGCGACGTGACCAATCTGCACCGGATGCTTGTCGCAACGGACGCATTTCTTATAGTGTTAGTTTGCGTTTTGGGAGCGATCGCGCTGTTTGGCGCGCGATATGTCCGGGAAATCAGATGGCGACCTGCGAAATGGTGGCGCCGCGCGATTTGGGTGTCTACCGACGTATGGACGTTGGTGTCGCCCATGCTACTGATGCTTCCAGTTGTTTTACTCGCCGCGGCTGCTGTCTGGTTCTCTGTAGATGTCGCGCGTAGAGCCGACGAGTGGTGGCCTGACACGGAAAAGACTCGTGCGTTATTCCTGGCGGATGCCGATCCCGTTCGGCAAGGGCCGTCGTTTTGGTTCTCGAATCGGCTTGTCCTGCCAGATCAGAATCTCATTGAAGGCTTCGATCCCGACAAGGCGAAAGTCACGCGGTCGCTGCGCGGCCGGCATTTCGTGAGCGCCATTTTCGACCGCGCCGATCTGCGTCAGGTGGATTTCACTGGCGCCGATCTCAGCTTCGCCTCTTTGCAAAGCGCAAAGCTCGACAAGGCGCAGTTCGGATGCGCCACACTTCAATTCGGATGCACCCAGCTGCAAAAAGCTGATTTATCTAGGGCCGAGATGCATCGTGCATTGCTCAGGGGTGCGAACATGAAAGGCGCATTGCTCACTTTCGCGAAGCTTGATGGTGCTTTGCTTGAGGGTGCGAATATGATGGGCGCTGTGCTCGATTCCGCGCAACTGGATGACGCTTCCATGACTAGCGCCCAGCTTCAGGGAGCTTCGCTCAATCAAGCGGATCTCAGGGCCGCAGACCTATCTGCCGCTGGCATGGATGGCGCTTCATTGATCGGCGCCAATCTTACTGCGACTGTGCTTTTCTACGCTCAACTGCAAGGCGCAGATTTGACCCGTGCATCGATGTTTGGTGCCTTGCTCGACAGCGCTTTAGCGCAGGATGCTTCCTTCGAAAATACACAAATGCAAGGTGCGTCCTTGCAATGGACCTATTTCAACGGCGCCAAATTCTCCAAGACATCTGTCTACGGGACGGATGTGTCGGGGGCTCGTTTCAAAGCGGCGCTAATAGAGGACGATGTGTCGAAGTTGCCTAAGTGGGACATATCCCATTTAGGTCTGTACACAGATTATAGCGAAGTCATTTTCGCGGGCGATCCTTTCGGCAAGGAGAGTGATCGTGACAACGATGACTTGGGTTACGTTGGTACCTACGGCTCCGTCGCACCCGTCAAGATCCCGGCAGCTGAGCGGGACCGTTTGGCCGCCTTGTTTCCCGGCCGCCCACCGGATCAGTTGCAAGCCGAAATCAAGCAACGCCTCGCACGCCTTGCGCCGGGCTCCGCGACGGCGGATTGGACGAAACTCGCCGACAAGCCTTCTTCAGAGAAGGAATATCTCGCCCGGCTCGGCGAACGGCTGATCCTCATCGCTTGCGCGAAAGAAGGCGAGGGCCATGTCGCTCGCGGGCTCTGGCGCGGCGGGCGGCTCTGTCCCTATAAGACAGAGGTCGAGGCGGTCCTGAACTCCGGCTTGGTGTCAGGCAAGGTCTGCGCCGATATGGAACGCTTCAAACAAATCTGGAACGAGGCAATCACGGGTTCCGCCTGCAAACCGCTCGTTGGCGGACCTTGACCTGATCAAAGCGCCGCGGTTTCTCCGTGGACTTCGGCGAAAGTTTTGGCTGTAAAGCGCGCCGCCAGTTGCGAAGCTCGATATAATAGAGGCATGTGGACGGCCTGAGTCGGTGACACGGCGGGTTTGATGGACTGCGTCACAGCGGCAGGATCGGATCGCTGCAGACAGGATTGGCGATGGGTGGCACGGGCATGAAATGGCGACGCGTCGTCATCAAACTCTCTGGCGAGGCCCTGGTGGGCGGCGCCAGCCACGGGCTCGACGCCTTCACTGTGGAGGCCATCGCGGCCGATCTCGTAGCGACGGCGCAGCTCGGGGTCGAAGTTGCGGTCGTGGTCGGCGGCGGCAATTTTTTCCGCGGCATCGCCGGGGCGGAGAAGGGTATCGAACGGGCCAGAGCCGATTCGATCGGCATGCTCGCCACGGTCATGAATGCGCTCGCGCTCGAATATGCGGTCGAAAAGCAGGGTCACGCCGCGCGGGCTCTTTCAGCCGTGCCGATGCCGTCACTCTGCGAGGCCTATTCCCGCCAGACCGCCCTGCATCACCTCGCCAAGCATCGCATCGTCATTCTCGCCGGCGGCACCGGCAATCCCTTCTTCACGACAGATACCGGTGCGGCCCTGCGCGCGGCGGAATTGTCTTGCGACGTCATCTTGAAGGCGACGCAGGTCGATGGCGTATATTCCGCCGATCCGAAGCGGGACCCGACCGCGGTCCGCTACGACAGGTTGACGCATGACGAGGCGATTGCGCGCAATCTGGCGGTGATGGACACGGCCGCCTTCGCGCTGGCGCGCGAAAACGACATCCCCATTCTTGTCTTTTCGATCAAAGAACCGGGAGCCATTTGTGCTGCGTTGCAAGGGCGAGGGCTTGCGACGCTGGTTGCCTCCGGGCCGGCGTGAATGCCGCAGCGCAAGCTGCGGGATTTATCCATAGCCGCAAATTGTCCAAGTTTTCCGCGCCGATGTGCTAACATGGGGTTGCAGGCGGGGCGACGTCATCTACACTTTGAATGCGAAGGATTTCAGGGGTCCTTTCCAGCAAACCGTACTCGCAAGGCAATCAAGGTTCGAGGATGAGCGAAGCTTTCGATATTTCCGATCTCAAAAGACGCATGCAGGGCGCGCTCGCCGCGTTGAAGCATGAACTCGGCGGTCTGCGTACCGGGCGCGCCTCGGCCAGCCTCGTCGAGCCCGTGCATGTCGAAGCCTACGGGCAGTCGATGCCGCTCAACCAGGTTGCGACGATCAGCGTTCCCGAGCCGCGGATGCTGTCCGTGCAAGTTTGGGACAAGGGGATGGTGAACGCCGTCGACAAGGCCATTCGCGACGCCAACCTCGGCCTGTCACCCGTGGTCGAGGGGCAGATTCTGCGAATTCGCATTCCGGAGCTCAACGAACAGCGCCGCAAGGAAATGGTCAAGGTTGCGCATAAATACGCCGAAGAGGCCCGCGTTGCAGTGCGCCATGTGCGCCGGGACGGCCTCGACATTCTGAAGAAGGCGTTGAAAGACAAGACGGTCGGCGAAGATGATGAAAAGCGCCATGAGACCGAGGTCCAGAAAGCGACCGATCAGTTCATCCACGAGATAGACCAGGCGTTGGCGGCGAAAGAAAAGGAAATCATGCAAGTATAACGTGCATGGTTGGTAAACGACCCGCAGCTCTTGGTATCGTGTCGGCAGTCGTTATTGGCGTGATGTTTGCGACCGATTGGTCGTGCGGGCGTGCCGCGTCCGTTGCTGAAAGTGGTGTTGGGTATGATCGAGGAGGAGACCACATACGCGGTCAAAGCACGACGGCCGGGCGTACCGGCGCATGTCGGTGTGATCATGGACGGCAACGGCCGCTGGGCCATACGGCGGGGCCTGCCGCGGATCGAAGGGCATAGACGCGGCGTCGAGGCGTTGCGCGCGACCGTGCGCGCGGCCTTGGATTGCGGTCTCGACTACCTGACCGTCTACGGCTTTTCTGCCGAAAACTGGCGGCGGCCGGTCGAAGAGGTCAGCGACCTCATGGGCTTGCTCAAGCGTTTCATCCGCACCGACCTCGGCGAGCTTCACCGTGCCGGAGTCCGCGTGAAGATCATTGGGGAACGCGGCAATCTCAAGCCGGACATAGCCGCCTTGCTCAGCGAGGCCGAAGCCATGACGCAAGGCAATTCGCGGCTGACTTTGATCGTCGCGTTCAACTATGGCGGTCGCCAAGAGATCGCCGCCGCTGCGCGGGCGCTGGCCGGAAAAGTCGCGGCCGGAGCCATTGCGGTCGCCGATATTGACGAAGCCTTGCTGGCACAGCATCTCGACACCGCCGGCATTCCCGATCCCGATGTCATCATCCGCACTTCGGGCGAGCAGAGGCTTTCGAATTTTCTGACGTGGCAAACCGCCTATAGCGAATTCGTCTTCCTGCCGATTTTATGGCCGGATTTCGACGCGCAATCCTTCGCCGCGGCGCTGGCTGAATATGCGGCGCGCGAGCGCCGGTTCGGCGGCGTGACCTTGACGCCCGGCAATGCTAAGACCGGCTGATGACGAATCCCGTCGACACGCCAAAGCCTTTCTCCTCGCTCGACCGGCGCTTGGCCTTGGCCGCCAAGGTTCAGGCACTCGCGTCGCGCTTGCAGACGCGGCTCACCGATCTCGGTCCGCGCGCGGCATCCTCGTTGATCCTGATCATTGGCGCGCTCGGGACCTTGCTGCTCAGTCCGACGATTTTCGTTCTGGCTTGGCTTGCCGCGGCGCTGCGAATCCATTGGGAGTGGCAGCGCTTGATCGGCGGCGACAAGCCGCGCCGCCGCTTGGCGATCGGCGCCCTGGCGCTCGTGGCGGCAGCCGCACTCGCCGTCGTTTCGAACCTCCCCCTGGCGATCCTCGTCATCGTCCTTGCGGCGATTGCAGCCGGCAGCGGCGACCGGGCCGGCTTCCGCATTTGGGCCGCAGCGGGAGTGGTCTATGCCGGCAGCCTCATCATTTCGCTAGGCATGCTGCGCCTGCAGTTACCGTTTGGCGCGCGGGCCATCGCCTGGCTCTTCGCCGTCGTCTGGGGCACCGACGTCATCGCCTATTTCGCCGGACGTTTGATCGGCGGCCCTAAATTTCTGCCGCAGATTTCGCCATCGAAGACCTGGTCGGGCACATTGACCGGTGTGTGCGGCGGCGCCTGCCTCGGCACGGCATTTCTGGCCATCATGGCGGATGTTACGGGAACGCCGAACCCGGCGCCGCTTGCCGTGCTCTTCCTTCTCGGTCTGCTCACGGCGATGATCGCACAGGCAGGGGATCTGTTCGAATCCTGGACTAAGCGGCAGTTCGGCGTGAAAGATTCGGGCGGGCTCATTCCCGGCCACGGCGGCCTCATGGACCGCCTGGACGGCTTCATCGCCGCCGCGGCCTGGGCCGCCCTCGTCGGTTTGGCAATCAGTTTTCCTTCCGCAGCGGAAGGGCTGTTTCATTGGATTTGAGCTCAAACGCCATCGGCCCGCCGGGCGGGTTCGTCCTATCGATAGTAATACTTGCTAATTCAATAAGTTGAATCATGTCCTTCAGCTGAAATCCAATAGACGCGATGTGGCTGAACTGACATGCGTTGAAATGCTGGACCTGTCCGACGTGGGAACGACGGGAAAAGCCCATCTCTTTGTTCCGGGACATGCTCCAAGATGCGAGGCAAAATGGCAAAACAGGCGGAACTCCAGGACGACGTGGCGGTACGATCCGAACAGGCCCGGCGTTCGGTGGTGATCCTCGGTGCTACGGGATCGATCGGCCGATCGACAGCCGACATCATCGCCAACGCCGACGGCGCCTTCGAAGTCGTTGCGGTTGCGGGGGGACGCGATCCGCTCGCGCTCGCGCGAGTCGCGCGCGAACTCGGCGCAGGTTTCGCGGCCTTGGCTGATGCCTCGGGCTATGCGGCGCTGAAGGAGGCCTTGTCCGGCACGTCGATCGAGCCGGCGGCGGGACCTTCCGCGGTCGTCGAAGCCGCCCTGCGGCCGGCTGATATCGTCATGGGCGCGATTGCCGGAACAGCCGGTGTCGAGCCCACCTATGCGGCCCTTTCAGCAGGCCGCACAGTTGCCCTCGCCAACAAGGAATGTCTCGTCTGCGCCGGGCCGGCATTCATTCGCCAAGCCGCTGCAAAGGGGACGCGGCTGCTGCCGGTCGACAGCGAGCATAACGCGATCTTCCAGGCGCTGGGCGATGCCGATCCGGACACGATCGAAACCATGACCTTGACCGCATCCGGCGGACCCTTCCGGACTTGGACACGCGAGCAGATTGCGGTGGCAACACCCGAACAGGCGCTCAAACATCCCAATTGGGCAATGGGACCGAAGATTACCATCGATTCGGCCGGCCTTATGAACAAGGGTCTCGAAGTGATTGAGGCGCATTATCTTTTCGGGATTGAAAGGGAGCGTCTGGACGTCCTCATTCATGCCCAATCGGTTGTTCATGGTCTCGTTTCGTTCCGCGACGGATCGGTGACGGCCGGCCTCGCAGCGCCCGATATGCGCGTCCCCATCGCGCATTGCCTATCTTATCCGAATCGCTTGAGCACGCGGGCCAAAAAGCTCGACCTCGCGGCGGTAGGGCAATTGACCTTCGAACGACCGGACCTGGAGCGGTTCCCCGCACTGCGTCTCGCCCTCGAGGCTCTGCGGATGGGACAGGGGATCCCAACTGTCCTGAATGCCGCAAACGAAGTCGCAGTCGCGGCTTACCTGGCGGGGCGGATCTCGTTCTACGGGATCGTCTCGCTCGTCGAGCGCACATGCGAAGTCATGTTGGCGGATGGAACCGCCCATGAACCACTATCTGTAGATGATGCCCTGGCTATTGACCATATTGCACGAGAAAGATCGCAGGACCTCTTGGCGTCCTGACCGGCTTCCTACATGTTAAGGACTTGGTAACCATAAAACCCCGATCGGCCACGCGGAGCGGCGGCCGAGGCAGCCCAGGATCGGCTGCGGGAGAGGAGGCACAATGTCGGTCTTCACGCATCTTTGGTCGGTCGCTGAATATATCATCCCCTTCCTTTTCGTCCTCAGCATCGTGATTTTCTTTCACGAGCTCGGCCACTTTCTCGTCGGCCGCCTGTGCGGCGTCAAAGTCGACACGTTTTCCCTGGGGTTCGGCTCGGAGCTTTTCGGCTTTGTCGATCGCCACGGGACTCGCTGGCGCTTGAGCGTGCTGCCGCTCGGCGGCTATGTGAAGTTCCATGGTGACGCCAACGGCGCTTCGATGAGTGACAACGGTGAAATCGTCGCCATGCCGGCCAGCGAACGGGCCGTTACATTTTTCGCCCAGAACGTATGGAAGCGTGCGGCAATCGTCGCGGCCGGTCCAATCGCCAATTTCGTCTTGGCCATCGTGATCTTTACCGGGGTTTTCTGCCTCCACGGCCGCGGCATTCTGATCCCCAGCGTTGGCAAGGTCACGCCGGACAGCGCCGCGGCCGCCGCCGGCTTCGAACCTGGCGACCTCATCGTCTCGATCAACGGGACGGAGATTGGTAGTTTCGAAGACATGCAGCGCATCGTCCGGAGTTCCGCAGATGTCGCGCTGACGATCATAGTGAAGCGGCAGGACCAAGACGTGACCCTCGTCGCGACGCCGCGCATCGGCACCGAGCACGTCGCACAGCTCGGCCTCCAGGCTGACAGCAGCAAGCAAAGCCGGCAGCGCTACGGCGTCTTCGAATCGGCAAAATTTGCGGCTCAGGATACGTTGTTCATCGTCGAGCAGACCGGCACATTTTTCGGCGGATTGGTGACGGGGCGTGAATCGACCGATCAATTGGCCGGCCCCATTGGCATTGCAAAGGTCGCAGGCCAAGTGGCCAAGTTCGGCCTTCCCGCTTTGCTCAACTTGGCTGCGTTCCTGTCGATTTCGATCGGAATTTTGAATCTCATGCCGATCCCGCTCCTCGATGGCGGCCATCTTCTCTATTATGCGATCGAAGCCGTTCGCGGGAAGGCGCTCGACGAGAAGACCCAGCATATGGGCTTCAGGATCGGACTTACTTTCGTCGTCGGATTGATGATTCTGGCGACCTATAACGACATTTCCCACCTAGGCATTTCCCGCCTGTTCCACTGAGGCACATTTGCCTCTGCCAAACTCGGCCGATCGGAAGAACACGCTCCAAATCAACAAATTGGAGCGTGTTTTCGACAAGCTGAAGTCTCGCCACTTTTCGCCAATATGCTTCGGCTTGATCCTGCGTTGATCGAAACGGGGCTGCAAACTGCCGCCCCGCAGCGGGATGAGTAAAAGTGGGACGCTGCGCGGTTTTCCGGCGACAAAAATCATCGCAATACTAAGTCTTTGATCTGGTAGGCTGATTTATCCTTGACCTTGGCTTCCAGGCGTAAGGTCGGACCATAAGGCGGTGTGATCTTCGGACAATCTATTGTGGGAGCATGTCGTTGTGTGAGCACCCCTGGACAACCTGCCCGAGCGGCATTCAAACCCTCTCTTTGGCCGCCCGCGGCCCCCGAGATGCTGCGCAGAGAGGCGCCAATTGTCGCGGTAGAGGCGCTCCCTTGCTGGCGAGCGTGTCCCTGCAGCCACGGGGTCCGTAAAATCACGGCGACGGTGCGGTAACCCCTATTTGCAGATATGAATAAACCCTGTAGAAGCGGAGCTGTTGAGACGCAGAGTCGACGCCCAAATCGGCTGCATGAGGGAAGGGCCGGTTAGAACGCTCGGCCAATCTTTTTGGCTAGATCCCAAGGGAGATGTGGTCTCCCTTGGGATGTGGTCATGGGAACCTAAGCGGCAGTCACAGGTCCAGGCGGTGCATGAACATGCATGCTCGGACCGGGTGACAAAGCCAGATGACATCGATTTCGAGGATCGAGTGTAAATGCAGTTCATACGTGGCCAATTCTTCCGGTGGCTTATTGCCCTGGTCCTCGTTTCGCCTCTTTTCACCGCCCTGACGGCTTCCGCGGCCGTGGTTTCGGTGGAGGGTAATCATCGCGTCGACAACGATACAATTAGTTCCTATTTCACCGGAACGGATCCCGCAGCGATCAATAAGGGTGTCAAGGACCTCTATGGCACGGGTCTGTTTGCCGACGTGCAGGTCCGCCACGAGGGCGGCCGGATCGTAATCGTCGTCAAGGAAAACAGCGTGATCAATCGCGTTGCCTTTGAAGGCAACAGCAAGATCAAGTCCGAGCAATTGGCGACGGACATCCAGTCCAAAACGCACGGCGCATTCAATAAAGCTACCTTGGACGCCGACGTGCAGCGCATCCGTGACGACTATCGCCGCGCCGGCAATGCCGCGGCGGCAGTGAGCTATCGGATCGTCAATCTTCCCAACGGGACCGTCGACGTCGTCTTCGAGATCAAGGAAGGCGATAAGACGGGCATAAAACACGTCGTTTTCGTCGGCAACCAGGCCTTTTCATCGGGCAAGCTGGTCGATCTGATGCAAACGACGGAGATGAATTGGCTGTCGTGGTTCAAGTCGACCGACGTCTATGATCCCGATCGAATCGCTTCGGACCTTGAACTCATCCGGCGTTTTTATCTCAAGAATGGTTATGCCGATTTCAGAGTGGTCGCGTCCGATGCTCACTATGATGCAGACCAGGCCGGCTACACTTTGACGATCACTGTCGAAGAAGGTGTCCAGTATCGCGTGAAGAGCGTCGATGTCGACTCGCACCTGCCTGATATCTTGTCGGATAGTTTGCGTGGCCACGTGCGGGTCTCGGCGGGTGAGATCTACAATGGCGACATGGTCGAAAAGACGACCGAATCCATGACGAAGGAGCTCGGCCGTCGCGGCTATCCGTTCAGCCAAGTTCGTCCCCGCGGCGATCGCGATCCGACGACCCAGACGGTGAGCATTGTCTTCGTCATTGACAACGGGCCGCGTGTCTACATCGAGAAAATCGTCATAAAGGGCAATACCCGCACGCGTGACTATGTCATACGCCGTGAGTTCGATCTCAGCGAAGGTGATGCCTATAATAAGGTGATGATCGATCGGGCCGAGCGCCGCCTGAACAGCCTCGGCTTCTTTTCCAAAGTCAAAATCACAAACGAGCCTGGGTCCGCTCCCGACCGCGTGGTGGTCGTCGTCGCTGTGGAAGATAAAGCGACGGGGTCATTCTCGGTCTCCGGCGGCTATTCGACGGCTGAAGGGTTCATCGCCGAGGTCGCGGTTTCCGAAGCGAATTTCATGGGCCGCGGAGAATTTACCCGTCTGGCTGTGACCTACGGGCAATATTCGCGTGGCGTGACCTATTCCTTCACCGAGCCCTATTTCCTCGGTCAGCGGCTGGCGGCGGGTTTCGACGTCTATGCGAAGGAAAATGAAGTCAACGCCTATTCATATTACAATAACACCATGATCGGCGGCACCTTGCGCTCCGGCTTGCCGATCACGGACGAAATAACCTTCGCGCCGCGCTATAGCGCCTATTCGTCGACTATTTCGATCCCCGATAACGCCAACCAACCCTATAACGACTGCTGGGCTCCGATTCCCGGCATAACGCCCACACTTGCGTCGCCAAATGCGTACGGACCTCTGAGCGCGACGAACAGCTGTTTGACGAACGGCGAGGCCTCGCTTGCTTTGAAGGAAGCGCAAGGCACCACGTTCACGTCGATGCCGGGCTTCACGCTTTCGTATAATAACCTCGACAATCCGCGCAATCCGAGTTCGGGTATCCACGCAGATCTGCGCGAGGACGTCGCCGGCGCCGGCGGTAACTTGCGCTATGCCCGTACCGGAGCCGATTTCCGCTTCTATCAGGCGATCTGGCCGGTTTCGGATCAACTCGTCAGTGTACTCCATCTGCAAGCTGGCTACCTCACGCCTTGGGGCGGCGACACTTTGCGCGTGATCGACAATTTCAATAACGGTCCGTCCCTGGTGCGCGGTTTCGCGCCAGGCGGTATCGGTCCGCGCGATATATCGCCGGGCATCGATCCGGCCGGCAACTCGCTCGGCGGTACGAAATATTGGGGCGCTTCCGAGGAAATCCAGTTTCCGATTTGGGGCATACCTAAAGAAGTTGGTTTGAAGGGAGCGGTGTTCGCCGACGCCGGCGCGCTCTGGGGCTTTACGGGGAGAACGGATTTCACCAATGGTGGGCCGGTGGTCGCCTACAATACGGCGCCACTCTTTACACAGGGCAATACGATCACGGTCGGCGACGATACGATGCAAGTGCGCAGTTCGGTGGGTGCCTCAATCATCTGGTCTTCGCCAATGGGGCCGATCCGCTTCGACTTCGCCAAGGCGATTACCAAGAACCAGTATGATCAGACGCAGTTCTTCCGCTTTAGTGGCGGCGCGACCTTCTGATCGCTGCAATTCGTGACCCGAGATCCACGGATCGTGTTGCTTGCGCCAGCGCAACCCATGTCCGGTGTGAGAGATCCAAGCCAGCCATGCCGCCGAACTTGATCCGGCGGCATGGGAATTCTTGCGCATAGCGGCCCGATTTCGACCCGGCCCTCACGAACATTTTCGCATTGATTGGTTTTTGCGCTGCGCTTGGCAGACCATGTCGAGTGTGAGAAATCTCGGCCAGCTTGAGTCACGCCGTTCACGACGCGTCATGGCCCTGCTTGTCGCTGACTTGACCCGGCGCGCACCATGTCCAGTGTAAGAACTCCGGGCTAGGTAAAGCGGATCCCAGATGAGCGAACCGATATTCTTTCGTGCCGCCCTGCAGCCGAGCCTAGCGGATGTCTGCGCTTGGACCGGCGCTGTAGCGGCGCCGCACTTGGATCTCGGCTCTTTCGTCGTTTCCTGGTTTGCGCCGATCGAGGCGGCGGGGGCCGGCGCGCTCGTCTTTTTCGAAAATCCGAAATATTTGGAAGCGCTGCGAACGACTCGGGCCACCGCCTGTCTCGTCGCCCCGCGCTTTGCGGCCGATGTGCCCGAAGGCACAATCGCTCTCGTAACGAGCCAACCTTATCGCGCTTTTGCGCTCGTTCTGGCGCGCATCTATCCCGATTCTCTGCGGCCGGGCTCTCTGTTCGGCACCACCGGAATCAGCCCCAGTGCTTCGGTCCACCCCGAAGCGCGCCTTGAAGCCGACGTGAGCGTCGATCCTGGAGCCGTCATCGGACCGCGGGCTGAGATTGGTTCGGGCTCCGTCATCGGACCCAATGCCGTCATCGGTTCAGAGGTGCGGATCGGCCGGCACTGCTCGATCGGCGCCAGCGTCTCGATTGCCCATGCTTTGATCGGCGATCGCGTGATCGTTCATTCCGGTGCCGCGATCGGGCAAGACGGGTTCGGTTTCGCCCCGGGGCCGCGCGGCCATTTGAAAGTGCCGCAGATCGGTCGCGTCATCATCCAAGATGACGTGGAGATCGGCGCCAATACGACGATCGATCGCGGCGCGACGCGCGACACAGTCATCGGCGAGGGGACGAAAATCGACAACCTCGTCCAGATCGCCCATAATGTCCGCATCGGACGGCATTGCCTGATCGTTGCCCAGGTGGGCATTTCCGGCTCGACTGAGCTTGGCGATTTTGTCAGCATCGGCGGACAAGCCGGATTGGCCGGCCATCTCTCGATCGGCGCTGCGTCTCAGATTGCTGCACAGGCGGGGGTCATCGTAGATGTTCCAGCCATGGCACGCATGGGAGGGACTCCGGCGACCTCGGTGCGGGCCTGGCTGAAGGCCCATATCATGCTGCACCGGCTGGCACAGGCGCGCGGCCGCTCTCGCGGCAAAGCTGCGCGAGGGTCGCAATTGAACGAGACGATAGGCGAGGGGGACCCGTGACGTGGTTGGTTCGGCGGCGCCCCTTGGCCCGGAATTCTCGTGCTGCCGCGCCCAAAGATATTCGTCCTTCGCGGCAAGCATGCCGCAGAAACTTCCCCCTGTGCCGCCTTTGTCTTGCAACCTGCGTGAACTGAGCTGATCGTTATCGCTCTCCAAAATCCAGGGTTAGTTTATTCTATAAGGCAACAGTCGTATGTATTCGATTCACGAATTGAATTCAAACGTCATAGTGAAAGATAGAAATCCTGACGATAGACAATATTTAAATTATCTTGACGGTCTACGTTGCATCGCTGTTATTTGCATTTTGTTCTTTCATTCGGGGATAACTGCGTTTTCGGGTGGGTTCATTGGGGTCGACGTCTTTTTTGTAATATCCGGCTTTTTGATGACGCGAATATTGGCGGCCACAGAACCTGATTTCGTCAACCTTACGGCCTTCTTCACCGCCCGACTGCGGCGAATTTTTCCAGCCTATGTTTTCATGATCGTCATCGTGGCCGGCTTGTCGTGCGCCGTCCTGTTTCCAGATGATCTATTGAAATTGGCGCCAGGCTTGATCTCGGCTCCGTTTTTTTTATCGAATTTCGTCTTTACCAATCAGGCGAATTACTTTGATCCGGATCAGGAGTGGAACCCAATTCTCCACACATGGTCGTTGGGGGTCGAATGGCAATTCTATCTCTTGTTTCCGCTCTTGTTTATTTTGGCGCGTCGAATCGCGATCTCACCATGGATCATTTGCAGTGTCGTCGCCGCGGCTTCGTTTTGCTGGAGCGTCCTTGGCGCTTACGGCTGGAACGTCAGTCCGACGCCAACCTTTTACCTGCTGCCGGCACGCGTTTGGGAGTTCATGGTCGGCGCCCTCGTAGCCGTCGCCCCCCTGCCGCGCGTCGCGCGCCACCGGACGGCCGAAGGGCTGTCGTGTCTCGGGCTCGCACTCATATTTTCGTGCGCCGTCCTCTACGATAAAAAAACACTTTTTCCGGGCCCCGGAGCACTCCTCCCATGCCTTGGGACCGCGTTGATCATCTATTGCGGCAAACTCCAAACGTTCGTCACGCGTCTTTTGTCACTTCCCCCGGTGCGTTTAATCGGCAAAGCCTCCTATTCGATTTATTTATTGCACTGGCCCCTCATCGTCTTCTACAAATATTGCTTTGCCGCGACCGTGGACGAGCGCGGTGCCGGTGCGACGACATTGATCATCATAGCTGCAATCCTTCTCGGTCTCGCATCATGGAAGTTTGTCGAACTCCCCTTCAGAAAGAAGCCGGCGCTTAGCGAGGCGTCTCGGCAAGGGGTTGCGCTTGACAGTGAGAGAAGCAGAAAGGGCATTCTGAGCATCGCGTCTATCGTTGCGGCGATGCCGATCCTGGCCGGTGTGCTGATTTTAGCCTTGCACGGTTGGCCTGGACGTTTTTCACAGAATGTCCTCGATGCCGTCGCCGGCAAGAAAGACGTCGGCAAATTCAGGGCATGTGCCAACCGCGGAGATTTATGCCATTTTGGCCGCGAGGGTGAACGACCCTCCGTCATTCTATTGGGAGATTCGCATGCCGCCGCCCTTGCGGAGGGGATTGATCGCTGGGCGCAAAGCCTTGGAGAGGGCGGAGTTTTGCTCGCCGCCCACGGATGCCCGCCGGTTTTGAACTTAGAGGGATCCTGGCCTCCCGGACGCACCGTCTGTCGGCAGACCCAAGACCGAATTCCTCAGCTTTTATCGGAAATAAAGCCGGATAAAGTGATTCTGCACGGCGTTTGGCAGAGCTATTTCGAGCAGGACCGGCGCGCCCTCGCAGCCGCGATTGATCAAATGTTCCGCTACCTGCACGATAGGAAAATACGTGTCATAGTGCTCGCCGACACGGCCCGCGCCCGAATGAATGTTCCCTTCGCGCTCGCACGCCGAGCGGCATTTGGCCTGCCTGTGAATGCCGAAACGAGGCGCCAGGATTATTTGGCCCGGTCTCGCGACGTGAACGCACTTTTGCGTGAATATTCGGAAAAATACGGGTTCCGGTTCATCGACCTCGGCCTGTCGATATGCGAAACCGAATTTTGTCCTGTCACTGTAGACGGAAAGCCGCTTTATTTCGACGAACATCACCTGTCCAGCTTCGGATCGAACTTCGTTGCGCAGAAGAACGCCGATCGGCTCGAATGAGGCTTGGCTTCTTAGCGCGCCTCATCTTTCTGTGCGCTTCAATTCGATCCGCGGGTTGCAGCGGGAGGCAACGCCATAGCCCGGCATCGATCTACTGGAACTCGCCCTGATCACAATCTAAATTGAGAAGAGGGCGTGAATGCCGGCCAAGCTGACAAGTTGCCGCATGTCGGGAAAATTTGGCAAGTTTTTCGGGAGATGCTCCACTTGGCTGGACTATTCGGCCCAAGAGCATGCTATTGGCTTTGCCAGCCGCCGGTTGAGACGGCTTCGAAAGGACAAGCCAAGTGCTCCTGGCGGAGCGAAGAATGGGTTCTGGAATGGACGAAATTGCTCGCGAAACGCTGGAAGTCTATGATATTCAAAGACTTCTTAAACTGCTTCCGCATCGGTATCCGTTCCTTTTGGTTGATCGTATCATCGAGGCCAACGGAGACCAATCCTGCATCGGGATCAAGAACGTCAGCGCCAATGAACCGCAATTTCAAGGGCATTTTCCGGGTCAGCCGGTGATGCCGGGCGTCCTTCTTCTCGAAGGCATGGCACAGACAGCGGGAGCTTTGTGCATCAATGCGCAAAGCCGAGTGGGTCCACCTTCGCTCGTCTATTTCATGACGATCGACAAGGCTAAGTTCCGCAAACCGGTCGTGCCGGGCGACAGGATCGAATTTCACATGACCAAGCTCAATCGGCGCCGCAGCATGTGGTGGTACCAAGGCCGAGCGCTCGTCGACGGCGTGCTTGTCTGCGAGGCGGAAATTTCCGCCATGCTCGTGCACGACCCTTTGGCCGATAAGGAAGGCGCGTCGACGAAAGGGTCATGAGCAGCACATCCGGCGACGCTCCAAACATGGAAGTTCATCCCACTGCCGTAATCGAAGCGGGAGCGATTCTGGGTGCCGGCGTTTCCATCGGCGCCTTTTGTCATGTCGGCCCGCAGGTCGAGCTTGGCGACGGGGTTGAACTCATCTCCCATGTGGCTGTCGCCGGACATACGAGGATCGGGCCTCGCAGCCGGCTTTTTCCTTTCGCGTCGATTGGCCATCCGCCGCAGGATCTCAAATATCGCGGCGAAGCCTCACGCCTCGAGATCGGCGCGGAATGCATGATTAGGGAAGGCGTGACGATCAATCCAGGGACGCAAGGCGGCGGCTTATTGACGAAGATTGGCGATCGCTGCGTTTTTCTCGCTAATTCCCATGTAGGGCACGACTGTCGACTTGGGTGTGACATTGTCCTGTCGAACAATGTGATGATCGCCGGCCATGTGGTAATCGGCGATTGCGCACGATTGGGGGGCGGGGCGGCCGTTCACCAGTTCACGCGCATCGGCGCGCATGCTTTTTTGGGCGGCCTGAGCGGGCTCGAAAATGATCTCATCCCGTTCGGGCTTGCATTCGGCAATCGCGCGAGACTGGCCGGCTTGAATCTCGTCGGGCTCAAGCGGCGCGGTTTCTCGCGCGAGACTATCGCTGCCCTGCGGCGGGCCTATCGGCTTCTTTTCGCGGCGGAAGGGACACTTGCCGAACGCACAGACGATGTTGCGTCCGCCTTCGAGCAGAATTCGCAGGTTCGTGAAATCCTGGACTTTCTTCGAGCGGGTGGCGACCGCGCCATTTGCATGCCGCATCAGGAGCACGACGAGGCGCACGGATGAAGAATTTTCCTTTCGGCTGCCGACGCCGATGAAGGTGTTCCTTGTCGCTGGTGAGGCTTCCGGCGACCAGCTCGGTGCTGCGCTGATGCGGGCGCTGCGCAGCAAACATGGTCCTGTCGCATTCGCAGGAATCGGCGGCCCGGCAATGGAGGCTGAAGGGCTCGCCAGTCTATTTCCCCTCGCGGATCTTGCCGTTATGGGGGTCCTGCCGGTTCTCGCGAATATACGGCGGCTGATGGCGCGCATCGAGACGACGGCCAAGGCCGCCCTCGCCATGCGGCCCGATGCACTCGTCATCGTCGACAGCCCGGATTTCACTCACAGGGTCGCACAACGCGTCCGCAAAGCCAGACCGGATTTGCCAATTGTCGATTATGTCAGCCCTACAGTGTGGGCTTGGCGGCCGGGCAGAGCGCGGAAAATGCGCGCTTACATCGATCATGTCTTGGCCCTGTTTCCTTTCGAGCCTGCGGCTTATCGGCGTCTGCAGGGGCCGCCGTGCACGTACGTCGGGCATCCGCTGATCGAGAAACTGCAGATGTTGCAGCCGAACGAAGCCGAATTGCGCGCGCGCTGCGCCGATCCGCCGATGCTCCTCGTCTTGCCTGGATCGCGGCATTCCGAAATCAGCCGCTTGATGCCGCGCTTTGCTGAGACCCTGGTTCAGCTCGCCGCGCATCAGCAGCACTTCGAATGCGTGCTGCCGGCCGTGTCGCACCTTGAAGGGGAGATTCGCGCAGGTCTTGCCGACTGGCCCATCAGGCCGCAGATCCTCATTGGCGCAGACTCGAAATATGCCGCGTTTCGCCGCGCCCGCGCGGCACTGTGCGCATCGGGAACCGTCACGCTCGAATTGGCGCTGGCGCAAGTTCCAATGGTCGTCGCTTATGAAGTTTCCTGGATCGAGGCGCAGCTTCGCCACTTCATAACAGTCCCCTCGATCGTTCTGCCGAACTTGATTTTGGGCGAAAACCGCGTGCCGGAGTTTCTCCAAGAAAACTGCAGGGCAGGGGCTCTCGCCGCTGGGCTCGCGCCTCTATTCTCTGATGGTCCGCAGCGGGCCGCGCAGATGACAGGCTTTGCAAGCCTTGCGACACGTATGTGTGTCGAAGACGCCGAAACACCGAGCGCCAAAGCCGCGCGCGTCATATGCAGCCTTATCAGGCAAAGAAAGTTAAATAAATTTTGCTGACTTTTTTGTTAATTGCTTGGGAAAGCTAAATTGGCCAAGTTCACCAAGGTTACCGGCATCAGCTTAAATTCTGTAGATATATGGCACACGCTACTCGCAGCCGTTTGGTTACTTTCCTGCTCGTGCCCGCTCTCCTATGCGCGGCGGCATTTGCTGTCACCATGTTGTCATACTCAAAATACACCCGTGGAACATATGTATTTATTGCTTTTCTCCTGATCGCGGATTTCGCCGTGGTTTTGCGCGGCAAGTGGCGAGATGCCGCCACACTGGTCGCCTCCCTGACACTCGGCTTCGCGGTGTTCGAACTTGGCTCCGCGGCTTTGGAAGCTGGTCAATCCAGCGAAACACGGGGCTTTTCGACCTCCCGACCGATCCTCGGCTGGGGACCGTCGGCGCCCGGTGTTTATTACGGCAAAAGGATAGGATCGGACGCTGCGGTCATCTATGATGCCGCATACACCATCGACGATCATCTGCTGCGGCGCACGTTATCCGCGGCGACGGGTCCTACGGTCGCCTTCTTTGGAGATTCATTGACATTCGGCCAGGGGCTCAGCGATTCCGAGACTGTGCCGCAAGCCTATGCGGATCTGACCGGGCGGAAAGCACGGGTTCTCAATTTTGGCTTTCCTGGATACGGGCCACAGCAGTTCCTGCGTGCTCTGGAGACGGGGCTTTTCGACCCGCTTTTGTCTGACGCAAAGATTTTCGTCTACGAGACCGCCGCTTGGCATGCCGAGCGATCCGCGTGTCTCGCCGGTTACATGATGAGAGCCGCACGCTATGAATTGCGCGACGGCGAACCGGTTTTCGTCGGGGCTTGCGCGGAAGGATTGAATCGCGTCTTCCGCGAAATTTTCATCAATGGCGCCGCCTTTCGCCGCTTCGTGCAACCCGTCGCGAATGTCGCGGGGCCCGCCGATGTCGAGCTCTATCTGGCCGAATTGCAGCGCAGCGCGGAACTCGTCAAACAAAAGTTTGGTGCCCGGCTGATCGTGCTCTACCTGTCCGAAGGCGATGCTTATCTGGCGAAGTCCGGATTCACCGATGCCCTGATCATGGAGAGATTGCAACAATCTGATATCGATGTCATCGATGCGACTCTCTCGCCAAAGGACTTTCCGCCGGGAACCTTGTTCAAGATTCCGGGCGACGGTCATCCCACCGCAATCGCTAATCGCGCTTACGCCGCGCTGTTGTGGAAATTTCGCGCCAATCAAACGGCGACCGTCATTGCGAGCCCCGCTGTGAAGTGAGAATGCGAAGTGGCAGGGGCGAGGATGGGCAGCCCTTAGTTATTCAGCCGAAGAGTGCCGTCGGCAAGCGTATAATCGCCTGAGCAGTATGGGACGATAGGCTCGAGAAAACCCCGAGGATAGAAGAAGCGCCAGGCTCGCGCACCACCCAATCGGGTGGACTATTCAGATTGATGAGAATAGGCTCAAAATAAGATATAGGAACCCGTCTTGGCCGGAACAGTGTTGCAACATTTCCGGGACATACTCTAAGGCTTAGCTGTTCGGACGAGATCATGGCGGGTCACGAAACTTTGCAGGTCCATCGCACGGCCAAGCTCGGATCGAACAGATCCTTTGGTCTCGTTTTTGCCGGCTTCTTCGCGCTTGTGAGTCTGTGGCCTTTGTTGCGGCATGAGCCTTTGCGCTTGTGGGCACTCGTCATCGCGCTCGTCTTCCTTGCTCTTGGGCTGTTTGCTGCGGATTGGCTTGCGCCTTTGAACCGGATCTGGTTCAAGCTGGGGCTGGCGCTGCATGTCGTCGTGAGCCCTGTCATATTGGGGTTGCTCTACTTCGCAATCCTTGTCCCATTCGCGCAGATCTTGCGGTGGTCCGGGCATGATCTCCTGCGGCTGAAACAATCGAGCGCCACGACCTATTGGATTGCACGCGATCCAGCTGGACCGCAGCCCGGCGCGATGACAAAGCAATTCTGAGGAACCTTCCATGTCCTTGTTCGCCGAATTCTTTGATTATCTGCGCAGCCGCAAGAAGCTTTGGCTGACACCGCTCATCGTGCTTTTCGTCGTTTTCGGGGCTCTTTTCGTCTTCGGGCAGGGTTCGGTGCTCGCACCTTTCATCTATACGCTGTTTTGATCGGGAGGCGCGCACTGCGGCCGACGCGGGTCGGTACAAGATGTCGGTGCCTCATTCATCTGTTGCCGCTCAGCAAGAATTGCGTCCGACCTTACGTCGGAAGATGGATTAAGTTACCAAATAGCGCCTGTCCGAACGCGGCGGCACGGCGTCGTCGGTGCCAGAAAACATTCTTTCAGAGGCCGATCCTTGTGAAAACTTGCTCCCAATGATCATCCTTGGCATTTCCGCTTTCTATCATGACAGCGCAGCGGCACTCGTCCGCGACGGCGAGGTCGTCGCAGCGGCGCAAGAAGAACGCTTCACACGCAAGAAACATGATGCGTCATTTCCGGCGCATGCCCTCGCCTACTGCCTGAGGGAAGCCGGCATAACCGGAAAAGACGTCGATCGCATCGTCTTCTACGAAAAGCCTTTCATCAAATTCGAGCGCCTGCTCGAGACCTACCTTGCCTTGGCACCGCGAGGCTTTGGGTCCTTCCGCAAGGTGATGCCGCTTTGGATGGGCGAAAAGATCTTTCAAAAAGATCTCATTCGCAAAGCCCTCGCAGCGATCGACACAGATCTCGGCGTGGTGGCCAAGCTGCGCTTTTGCGAACACCACTTCTCGCATGCCGCTTCGGCCTTTTATGCTTCGCCGTTCGAGCGCGCGGTCGTCTTGACGATGGATGGAGTCGGCGAGTGGGCGACGACCTCAGCGGCGATCGGCAGAGGAAATACGCTGGCCATCACCAAAGAGATTCATTTTCCGCATTCTCTCGGGCTGCTCTATTCTGCCTTCACCTATTACACAGGATTCAAGGTCAATTCCGGCGAATATAAAGTCATGGGGCTGTCGCCTTATGGCCGGCCGAAATTCGCTCATCTCATCTTCGACGAGCTCGTCGATGTAAAGCCCGATGGGTCATTCCGCCTCAATTTGGATTATTTCGATTATTGCACCGGTTGGACGATGACGAATAGCAAGTTCGATAATTTGTTCGGCGGCCCGCCTCGCCAGCGCGACGAACCGCTCGAACAAAGGCATATGGATCTCGCCGCGTCGATCCAGAGCGTGACCGAAGAAATCGTGCTGCGTCTCACGCGCGAGCTCGCCGTGGAATCGGGTGAGAGAAATCTTTGCCTTGCCGGCGGGGTGGCGCTCAATTGCGTCGCAAACGGGAAAATCTTGCGCGAAGGCCGCTTCGACGACATCTATGTGCAGCCTGCTGCGGGGGACGCCGGCGGTGCGCTCGGTGCCGCGCTTGCCATCCATTTCCACGAAGAAGCGCGGCCGCGGCCAAAATCCAATGGTCGCGATGCCATGAAAGGCGCCTATCTCGGACCGGGTTTTCCGCAAGCTGAAATCGAGCAGCGACTCACCGAGATCGGCGCGCGCTTCACCGTACTGGACGAAGACGCAATGATCGAACACGCGAGCCAGGCGCTAGCCGAAGGCCAGGCCGTCGGCTGGCATCAGGGGCGCATGGAATTTGGCCCGCGTGCACTCGGCAACCGCTCGATTCTCGGCGATCCGCGTTCCCCGACCATGCAGAAAGTGCTCAACCTCAAAGTCAAGTATCGCGAGAGCTTTCGGCCTTTCGCGCCGTCCGTCCTGGCGGAGCGGGTAGGCGATTGGTTCGAGTACAGCGACGCTTCGCCCTATATGCTGATGGTTGCCAATGTGAAAGCCGAGCACTGCCGCAAGATGTCGGCCGAGGAAGAGACGCTGTTCGGCATCGACAAGCTCAACGTGTCGCGCTCCGACATCCCGGCCGTGACCCATGTCGACTATTCCGCCCGCATCCAGACGGTCCACGCCGACACGAATCGGCTCTATCATGCTCTCATCAGCCGTTTCGAAGTCATCACCGGCTGTCCGGTTCTGGTCAATACGAGCTTCAACGTGCGCGGCGAGCCGATCGTCTGCACGCCGGAAGATGCATTTCGCTGCTTCATGGGCACGGAGCTCGATCTCCTCATCGTCGGCTGTTGCGTTCTCGAGAAGAAGACGCAAGATCCGCAGTTGAAACGCGATTACAAAAGCGCCTTCGAACTCGATTGATGCGGGTTAGCTTGCTTGCCAAGCCCGACGGTGCAAAAGTCGCGGCTCGGCTGCAACAGGCTCGAGGGGCGGGCGTCAAACGGAGCATCTTTCATGGTCAAAGTCGTTCGCGTGCACGAAACCGGTGGGCCGGAAGTCTTGCAGATCGAAGATATTGAGCTGCCGCCGCCAGGTGAGGGCGAAGTGCGCGTCCGCAATCACGCTATTGGATTGAATTACATCGACATTTATTTCCGCAAGGGGTTGTACCCGGCGCCGCAATTGCCATTCATATTGGGCAATGAGGCGGCGGGCGAAGTCGTCGAGCTCGGCAAGGGCGTCAAAGGCTTCAAGCCCGGCGACCGGGTTGCCTATACCGCGGCCCTCGGCGGCTATGCGCAAGAGCGCAACGTCAGCGCCGCGCAGCTCGTCAAGCTGCCGAAGTCGATCTCTTACGAAACTGCCGCGGCCGCGATGTTGAAGGGGCTCACCGCGCAATATCTGTTGCGCCGCACCTTCAAGGTCAAGAAAGGGCATAAGATCCTCGTCCACGCGGCGGCGGGCGGCGTCGGCCTCATCCTCTGCCAATGGGGCAAGGCGCTGGGGGCGGAAGTCATCGGCACCGCCGGCTCGCCCGAAAAGGCCAAGCTTGCCAAGAAGGCCGGTGCCAAACATTGCATCCTCTATCGGGACGAGGATTTCGTCGCGCGCGTCAAGGAGATCACCGGCGGCGACCTGTGCGAAGTCGTCTATGACGGCGTCGGCAAATCGACCTTCCCGGGCTCGCTCGATTGCCTGCGGCCGCTCGGCCTGTTCGTGAGCTTCGGCAGTGCCTCCGGCCCGATCGAAGCCTTCAACTTAGGCCTTCTGGCGCAAAAAGGCTCGCTCTTCGTGACACGACCGACGCTCTACACTTACATCGCGAAACGCGAGGACCTGGAGCAGAACGCCAAGGAGCTCTTCGACGTCATCGAGAGCGGCGATGTCGAAATTCCGATCCATGCACGTCGCAAGCTCGATGATATCGTCGACGTGCACCGCGGATTTGAGGCGCGTGAAACGACCGGCGCGACGGTTCTGATTCCTTGAATGCCTGCAGTATTTGCGCAGCTTTCGAAGCGGCGGTCGCTTTTGATCATCCATCGGGCGAGGGGTGATGCGCCCAGGTGAGGCGGACGCCCGCTGGAAGGGCTGGAAATTGGCTCCCTGAGCAAGATTCGAACTTGCGACCAATCGATTAACAGTCGATTGCTCTACCGCTGAGCTATCAGGGACCGTGCTGCAGGCGGCATATAACAAGCCTGCGGCGGCATTGCAAAGAGCCAATATAAGTCCTGTACACGGCAAAATCTTGGTGAGAGAGCCGTTTTTTGAAGCTTTCCTTGCCGACGGCGCGCCTCTCTTGCTATAGGCCTCGTCACGCCAAGCTTTGGTGAACTGGACGGCCTCGTGGCGGAGTGGCTACGCAGAGGACTGCAAATCCTTGTACGGGGGTTCGATTCCCTCCGAGGCCTCCAATCCCGCCGACTGATCGCGCTGGCCGGGCGGGTGCTCCGGCATCGCTGCAAAGAGGTTCGCGCCGTCCGTCCCGTTTCCTGCACATTTCCAGCCTGTCGCGCCTGCTCTAAAATGAAGAGCGTCGTTTGCTTTCGGCCTTCCGCCATGACGGGATCTGCTCTAGACTAAGCCGGCTTTGGTCGGAAGACGCGAGCCGGGTCGGTCGGACGGGAGCGCAAAGAGCTTTATTGGCGTCTCCAATTTATTGAATTACCGTTTTTGAAATCGTCTGATGCAAGGGGGGCTTCATGGATTTCGCAATCGCGGGCTGTCTGAGGCATTCGGCAGGGCGCTTGCTGCGCAGCGGCTTTTCGGCCGCAGTCCTCGCCCTGGTTCTGCCGGGCGCCGGCGCCGATGCCGCCGATGGTTTTGCAGGAATGGCCGTGACGGTCGTCAAAACCAAGTCGGCCTGTTTCGACGACAGTATCACACTGACCGGGTTCATCCTGCCGCGTGAGGTGGCGCTCGTACGCCCCGA
>JBKQHN010000048.1:0-21590 GCA_052148755.1 Beijerinckiaceae bacterium
TTTGGCTTCGTCGCAGAGGCGCGAGGCGAGATTGGTGACATTGCCGATCGCGGCATAATCGAAGCGCCGGTCGAAGCCGATGCGGCCGAGGGTGGCAGGGCCGACCGCGATGCCGATCCCGAAGCCGAGCCGATGGCCGCGCTGCCGCCAAACTTCCGCCAAATCATCGATCCGGCCGCGCATGTCGACGGCGAGACGCACCGCGCGTTCGATGTGGTCGGCGCAGGGCAGGGGATCGTTGAACAAGGTCATGAGACCATCGCCGGCGAAACGTTCGAGCGTGCCTTCATAGCGGTAGATGAGTTGGCCGAGCGCCTCGTGAAACTCGCGCAGCACGGTCATCACCGCGTCCGGCTCGGCGGCCTCGGTAAAAGCCGTGAAGCCGCGCAAATCGCAAAACAGCACGGTGACTTCGCGACGGTGGCTCGCGAGAAGCGCGTCTTCTTCGCCGCGCGCGGCGATCAGATCGGCAACCTGCGGGGCAAGAAAGCGCTTGAGACGGCTCATCCGTTCGATTTCGGCCACTTGCTCGTCCACACGCGCGGTGAGCAGGCGGTTCCATCGGGCGAGTTCTTTTGCCTGTTCGGCCAATTGCTGCGCCTGGGTCTCGACCGTGTCGTGCAGGGCCTTGATGCGCAGCATGGAACGCACCCGGGCGACGAGTGCCGATTGATCGATCGGTTTCGTCAAGTAATCGTCGCCGCCGGCATCGAGGCCCGCGATGACGTCGTTTCGATCTGCCTTGGCAGTCAGCAGAAGAACCGGCATGAAGCCGAGCGAGGCATCGCGCTTGATTTCCCGCAGCACCGAGAGACCGTCGAGCTTAGGCATCATAATGTCGAGGAGAATGAGATCCGGCGCGAGCGCGCGGGCTTTCGCCAGTCCCTCCTCGCCGTCGCCGGCCGTCACGACTTCATAGCCGTTGGCTTCGAGCCGCATGCGGAGGATCTCGAGGTTCTCGAAAATGTCGTCGACGACGAGGATACGCGGTGGAGCGTGCAAGCTTCAGCACCTTCCCGTTGCGAAAGTAAAAATATCGGCCCCGTTACGCGGGTCTTGGCGGCCCTCTGCAGGCGGAGAACAGTCGGGACGCCCCGCATCATGACCCATACTATGCGCAGATCAGCAGAGTGTGAAAGCGCGAGGTGGTCTTTGTGCGCACCGGCCACTCGGCGGGATCATGCAAAATTCAGAATCTCGAGCCACCCGTATCATGGCCCCGAAACAGCAATCGCTCCTGAAGTTTTTCCTGGGCTGCCATTTTCGACCCAGGCGAGACCTTCGCGAGCGTGCACAAATCCGTTGATGAAGGGCACGCTGCCGGTCAGTTTTCTGAGCCGCAAGCAGGCCTCATCCGGAGCGCATTTTTTGTCCAGCACGTCGCGGTATATATGTGCCACTTCGACCATATCAACATCTTGGGGCGACAGACGAAAATGGCTTACGCCCAGTTTCTGAATCTGTGCCAGTTCATTGATCAAGATGCCATAGCCGTAGGTCATTGTTTGCGTCCCATTGACGGTCAGGATCGGCACACCATCAATGGTATCCGTCTGCAATCCGTCGGGCTCGAGGCTGCAGACAAACTGGCAACTGTCCTTGGTAAGACCATGCGAACGCGCATGATAGCAACGCATGGCCACTGAAAGAGGTTGACGGCCAAAAACCATCAATTCTATTTCGATGTCGTTGCTTGTTCCCGCGACGACACCGATGGATTGGGCGGGTATTTCGACCGGCAGCACAATGCGTTTGGCGTTGTTGCGGACGACAAAATTACGCGTACTTTCATTGAAGACATTGATAAAAGGGCCGATGACATGCGGCTTGTCCTGCAAAGCCTGAAGGCAGGCGACATCGTTTGCCTCGATCAGAAATCCAGCTTCGACGTTAGCCTTGATCGCATTCATCTCGCGCTCTGAGGTAACCAAAGCGAGGGTCGACAAGACCACTTCTTTCCCGGCGGCACGCAGTCTGTCGGCGACGACGGGAAGAAAATCCTGAAAGAAGGATTCTCGTTTTGAACAAACGACTTCGCCGAGATAGACGCAATCAATGACCGATTCGTCGGCGATGCGAAAATAGAAATCGCGGCGCTTTTCCGGCGGCCAGTGAAAGAAGAGGGGGCCAAGGGTCAGGCGGCTTGACTTTTCGTCTGCCATTTCTTTGCTTGTCGGGTTTGTGTTCATCGCCAGCCCTTCTTATAGGCACCGAATGTTTCACGCCCACCCTCGGCCACGGTCTTCAAGTTATTAGACGCCGCTGAATTTTTGCCCTTTGCCAAGTCGTCGAGTGCTTTACGGAACGTGCTGACGACCTGAGTGACATAAGCACGGCTGCGTTGCCGGCCTTCAATTTTTATGGCTGTGACTCCCGCCGCTTTGAACTGAGGCAGGATGTCGATGGCGTTCAAGCCGATAGGTTCCTCAAACAAATAGGAGACGCGGCCATGTGTGACATAACGTCCCTTGCAAGGCGTGGGATAGGCGGCAGGCTCACCCTTGGCAACCTGATTCAAGGTCACATTGCCCAGACATGACTTCATGCCTGCGCCGTCTGCTTTATATGCGACATGGCTGGCGGGAGCGCAGGCGCCTTCGCTGGTGGGGGAAAGTCCTGTCATATAAGAGGAAAGAAAACAGCGTCCCTCCGACATCGGGCCGACGCTGCCGAAGGCGAAAACCTCTGTTTCGATGCCGGTCTGCTTAGTCAGGGAAGCCACATCTTCGATCGACAGGACGCGAGGAAGAACCACGCGTTTGACGTCAAAATGGTCGCGATAGAATTGGATCGAGAGCGAATTGGCGGCAGAGGCCTGAACGGAAAGATGTCGCCTGAGAGATGGGTGACGGCGTGTCGCGTAATCGAGGACGCCGATATCGGCGAGAAGAATGGCATCGGCTCCAGCCTTGGCGGCGTTGTCGACGGCTCGATGCCAAGGTCCTTCATCTCCGGCGCGCGGGAAAGTGTTGACGGTGATCAGAACTTTGCAGCCATGGGCATGAGCATAAGCAACGCCCTCGGTCATTTCATCCTGGTCGAAATTGAGGCCGGGATAGTTACGGGCATTGGTGCAATCGCGAAAGCCGCAATAAACGGTATCGGCCCCGGCATCGATCGCAGCACGCAAGGAGGCAGGTGTGCCGGCAGGACATACGAGTTCGAGATAAGAAGGAGTCATCTGGCTTCTGCCTCTGTGCTTTTTGGTGAACCTCAAATTTGACAAGGTGCGCTTTAAGTACGTGGATTTTCGGGCTCAGTTTACCTTATTCGACAGGAGCATTTCGTGCGCGTGCCATGACCGGGCGACGCGCCTCAATAAATGTCGGCAAGCCGGTTCTTTATGCGTTCGGCGGCTTGGCTGGCCAGCATGATGGCTCGGCGCGCCGGAACGGCAAACGGGCCGCACAAAGTGGCGACGTCGTCCAGCAAGTTGATTTCTTCTCGGTCGAGCGTGTTGCGTAACCCGACCATAACGGAGGTGTCTCCTGTTATTTCTATGCCGCGCGAGAAAAATAGCATGTCACTGTCGGTGCGGCCTTCAAGCAAATCGAGAAGCGCTTCAAGCTTTCCTTTAACACAAGCATCACAGGGAGCAGAGGCGTCGTCTGCCAATACCAAAGAAACTCGACCTTTGCCAAAAGTGAGGATGAACTTATGCGGCAAATCGGAGGGCTCGATACGAACTACGGCGGCATCTAGACGCGCAAGATTTTTAAACAGACGAGGATGGATTTGGCGCATGCGCTGCATCAGAACCTCGACCATCGGCTGCAACACTATTGGCGGAACGAGACTCATCGCAATTCTGGCAATGGGGGCAGGAAGATGGTCTTGCTGCATGCGAGGGGATCCTGTTCAGGCAAGAGCCGAGGAAATGTAGGGCATGATCTCTGAAACAGAGCGAAAGACTTTTGCTTGGATCAACAGGGACACCATAAAATTGAGCCAGAGACTACACCGGTTTGAAAGGTAATGCGTTTGATCTTGGTCAAAGGAGCTGGCCGGCGAACCGGGTGATGACGGACTGAGAAGGGCGGCGTACCGGGGAGGCTGACCAAACCGTCCGGAATTTCCGGAAAAGAACTATGCGCGTTGAACGATAATGGCAACATCGACAGCCTGCGCCATCCTGAAAAGGCCGCGACAATCCGTCGAAGGGTGCAGGCATGAGGACGAGGTGCACATGGTCGGGTATCAGGCGGCAAGCCCAGCATGCCATCGCTTATGACGTGAACAGAGTATATTTGTAAATCTGATGTATAGACACGTGGCGAGGCCGCATTCTACTGCGGTTATTTGCAAAATAGATGCGAGTTGGTTGCATCAAATAAAGTCATCGAGGCTCTTGAGAGGATTATGAAAACAATCCGCATAGACGCGCACGTTCATCCTGACTGCCTAGGGGCTTTGCATGAGCTGAAAGAAGCAATGCGGAGAGATATGCGAATTCAACCCTAGTAGACTGCCCAATCTAGCCAGCCATTATCCGTATCTCTGCAGAGGTTCGAATATCGTCCACTAACTTCGGCCAATCTGGGCCGAACGACCCTGGACCCGAGAGATGCATCGGTTTGGAAAATTGCACAGAGCGGGATAAAGAAAAGTGGGACGCTGCGCGGCGTTTCGGCATAATCAAGTTTGCGCAGGTAGCGTAGACTTGATTGCGCATCCCGTTCTGGACTATTGGAACCGATCGCGTGATCTAGCGCATGGGTTGGCCAAGTCAAAATTTGGATGTCGAGATGACCGCAAGAATCTTTCGCCCGGCCAAGGGCGCACTACAGTCGGGCCCAGGCCGCAGCAAATATTGGATCTTGGAATTTGCGCCGGAATCGCCGCGCGAAATCGAGCCGCTGATGGGCTGGACGAGTTCAGGCGATATGAAGAGCCAGATCAGGCTCCGCTTTGGCACGAAGGAAGAGGCGATCGCCTATGCCGAGAAACAGGGCATCGCCTATCAGGTGGAAGAGCCCAAGCTGACGACCCGTCGAATCATGTCGTATTCGGATAATTTCAAGCCGACGCGGTCCGACTTGTGGACGCATTAACGCTCATTGCGCTGGGGCGGAATCATCCATCGATAAAAATGCACGTCAATTCAATAACTTGCGGTATGTCCTTCGGGACACGTCCGATATGTCGAATGATCGAAATGGTGGGCCTAGTTTCCCTGGACATGCTCCGGGTCGCAGTGCATGCGCAAGGCCCCGTAGCTCAGCTGGATAGAGCAGCCGCCTTCTAAGCGGCAGGTCGCAGGTTCGAGCCCTGCCGGGGTCGCCAGAAAAATCAATGTGTTATGAGAAACTTTGAACCGACAAAGTTGCTAAACGACGGCGCTGGGTAACAGTTGGGGTAACACAACACCGCGCGGAGGCGAACACCATCGCGGGTGGCTTGATATCAGCTGGGGCACTACCGCTTACTGACGCTCAAGCTGAGGCGGTCAAAGGCACGGCGATTTTCGGCGCAACCGTGGTCACTGAGACCAGTAATTTAGCGCGATAAGTCGGCAGGGTGCTCGGGACTGTACCCAAGGATGCCGTCGGTCTGGTTATCGGTGACCCACTTAGGGCGGTTCGGACTATTATAGCTGGCAAGCTTGATGATCTCGTGGATCAGATACACAAGAGACGCAACGTCCGTGAGCGATTGGCCGTGTCACCTTCGCTTGGGATTCCGTTACTGCAGGCAGCGTACGACGAGGCTCGACCGGAGTTGCAGGAGCTTTGGGCCGAGCTGATTGCTTCTGCTGAAGATCCGCACCGTACCCATTTGGTGAGGAAATCATTCATCGATAAACTAAAGCAGTTTGATCCTTACGACGCTCTGGTGTTGCGGGCGCGACACGGTTTGCCAGAGAACTTCGCCGCGAACGTAAGTGTCTACAACGTGATCTCGGAACGTCTAGAGATTTCACAAGATGACGTATTCTTGTCAGTCGATCACCTTGTCCAACTTGGTTGCGCCGAAATATCGCCAATAAACCCTACGCTCAGCTTTCTGCTCAGCCGTTACGGCAAGGCACTTATGCGCGCTTGCTCAGATTAGAGCCAACTCTTGCAGCCGAAATTATGATTTTCACGCCGCCCGCGATCGCGCATCTGAACGGCAACGGGCTCGAGGGCCTATTCTTGACAAAACCGACCCAGATGAAATGCACTTTCGGCGCAATCGTCGCGGCCATCATGCTGGTGATGAGCTTTGCTGCGCCCGCCGCGGCCGGGCAGCTTGAGGATGCAGTCGCTGCATATCAGCGGCGAGACTACGCGATCACCCTGCGGCTTCTTCGTCCGCTGGCCGAGCATGGAAACGCCGATGCGCAGATCCGCCTAGAGAACATGTACTTTGATGGCGATGGTGTGCCGCAGGATTTCGCCGAAGCCGTACAGTGGTATCGCAAGGCGGCTGAGCAGGGCTTAGCCGAGGCGCAGTACAGGCTCGGGTTCATGTACTACGCAGGTATTGGCGTTCCTAAGAACTTTGCGGACGCGGCGAAATGGTATCGCAACGCGGCCGATCTTGATCGTGTCCTCAGCCCGGGCCGGAACCGCACAAGCGATTCCCCCAGACAAGCTCGCCGCGAATGCGAAGCACGCGATACCCAACCGCATTTTGCTTCCTCCCCGTCCGGCCGCCTCAGCTGACTCGACCGCTTTCAAACTATCGGTACGGAACCATTAGCCGTGTATTCAGCCTTCCTTCAATTGCAATTATGCGGCAGCTCGTTGCGCTCGTTTTCAGAAACCAGGCTGGCGCTTGTCACGAAACGCCTTCAGACCCTCATCGAGATCTTGGCCACGTAGATGGTCCTTAAATGCATCAAGCTCTGCCTGATAGCCGGCAAGTATACCCTGGTTGCAAGAGGCATGCGCGAGCTGTTTGATTCTTGCAAGCACTTCGGAGCTCTGCTGAGCATACTGCGCCGCGATCTCTCTGGCGCGAGGCAGAAGCAGGTCCGGCGGAACCACCTCGTTGATCAATCCCCAATGCGACAATTCTTCTGACGAGATCAAATTCGGCGACAGAAACAGCTGCATTGCCCGATTGACCGGCAGCTTACGAAGCAGACGCACCGTAGCGCCACCAGCCGGCACAACACCGTATTTCGCGTGACCGTCACCAATGCGTACGCCCGTCGCGGCAATCAGCACATCGCAGCACAGCAGAAGCTCGAGCCCTCCGGCAACCGCCGTGCCATTCACTGCACCGATGACCGGAACGGGCAACCGCTCCAGTTTGGAGAAAACCCGCTGATTGAAGGCGAGCATTTCGACAAGGCCCTGCGGGTCACGCCGGAGCTGCTCGCCAAATTCAAGCAGATCGCCGCCAGCCGAAAACGCCCTGCCTCGGCCGGTAACGATGACTGCACGCAGCGTCGTGTTTGCCGCGACTTCGTCGAGGACCCGGTCCAGCGCGTGCATTAAACTGGTGCAAAGCGCATTGAGGGCGCGAGGGCGATTTAGGGTGATGAGTGCCGTGCGGTCCTGGTACTCAATGAGCACCTGATCCTCAATGGCCTGTTGTCCCGATCGCCTTTCGACCAGGTAAGTCTGGGGGAGTGCGGAAAGCGTCTCGGTAAGTTCGCGGAGCCGCGATGCATCGTCGTTGTCAACTACGATTCCAACGTGAGTGTTCAGCTTTTCGTCCTTATTCACCTGGATGTCGGCGCCGACATGCGGTCCAAATATTCGCTCAATCTCGTATCGCACTTTCTCCTTGACTGCGAGGTCGCGCAGACCCGGCTTGAAGATTTTGCCCACCGCGGTGACCGGCAACGCATCCAACAGTACAACGCGTTTGGGATTGGCTGGCCGCTCGATGATGTGCCGCTCAATATGCTGCTCCAGAGCGCGCAAATCGATTGTCTGCCCAGGTGCGGCCACCACAAAAAGAATAGGTACCTCTCCTGCGTATGCGTCGGGCATGCCCACTGCAGAGCTTATCTGCACTCCCGGAAAATCATTTGCCACGTCTTCGATCGCCATGGGGTCGATATTGTGTCCGCTGCGTACAATCAGATCCTTCTCGCGTCCCGTTAAGACCAACCGTTCATCCTCGGTCAGATACCCTATGTCTCCGGTGATCAGCCATCGGTCGCTGGTGAGGACACCAACGTTGTGCTTTGGATCGACATAGCCAGGGAATACCTGCGGTCCTTGAACGAGTACCAAGCCGCTGGTGAGCGGCGGACAGTCTCGCTGCCCTTCCCTATCATCCAACGAAACGATCCTTGTCTTGGCGTAGGGCGCCCTAAAGCCGACGCTGCCCTGAAGCGGTGTGCCTCGGCCGGGATTAAAAGCGATCGCAGCAGCCGTTTCCGTCATACCGTAGGTTTCAAACAACCGGATCCCGGTGCGGTTTTGGAACCTGTCACTGACTGCCTTGGGCAGCACCGCGCCGCCGGTAAGCGCCATGCGCACCGAGGCAACGTTGGCAGCCCCGATTGGCACTTCTGCAAGCGCCGCAATGGACGTAGGAACACCGCTGACGATCGTTGCCCGAAACTTTTCGACGATGCCCCAATAGTCTTGGATGACTTCGGGACGTCTGAGGCCGTACGCAGAGGGTATGATCACATGGCCTCCGGCCGCGAGAATCGACAGCCCGACGGTCATGGTTCCCCCGACATGGAACAACGGAAAGCCATTGATGACCGCGTCAGACTCATCGAGCCCGTGAACTTGCGCGAAGCTCCAGGCGGCGTGAATTTGATTGCCGTGCGTCAAGCGTACGAGCTTCGGCCGCCCCGTCGTCCCGCCCGTATGGAAGAGTGCACACACGGATGACCGGTCCGCGGCAACTTCAAATTCCACCCTATCATTGCATCTTGATAGCGCTTCACTCAGGGAAATGATTTTTTGGCCGCGATTGGAGGTCTCGCCAGCGACCAAAATCGTCTTTAATGAGGGGACACGCTCGATGACACTGATCGCCTTTTGCCAGATTTCTTTGTCGTCTGCTTCGGAGGGCACCACCATGACGGACACGTTCTGAGCGGCCATCAAATCGGCAATCGCATCCACGTTGAGCAAATAATTTATTGCACTGGCTATCCCTGCGATTTGGGCCCCTAGCAGTGCTGCAGGTATCTCCGCAAGCGTCGGACAAACAAAGGCCACCGTACCGCCATCCGGGTTCACTCCGAGCGAACGAAAAAGATTTGCAGCGCGCGAAATGGCGCGAAGCAATTGCGAATGCGAAAGCGTCACACCATCGTCAAGGCGGCCTTTTCCCATCACCGTGAGCGCCGGACGCTCAGGATGCAGCTGTGCAGTAGCGTCAAAAATATCATACAGATTGCGCGCGGGTATTAGCTCGTCGTAGGGCAAGCACTCCAGTGCGGCAATGTCTGCGATTGTCAGAACAGGGTTGACGAATTTGGTGGTTTTCAGCGTCCGAACCGTCGCGCTCATCAACATTAGCCTTTGCGTCCGATCAATGCACCGCCGCATCCATAATTGTTTCTTCTTTGCCTCGGTCGACGACCTCGTATCGAAGCTATCTCATGGCCGCCGCATAGCGGGGAGTTGATCCGAGGTCCGTCAACACGACGGCGCCTTCGCGGTCAATGGATGGCCGCATACATGATCTTTTCTTCCGTCGCTTCGAGCGCCGAGAATTCTTCGACGACCTTGCCTTGCCGGCTGACCAGGATCCGATCGGACAGCGCCAAGACCTCGGGCAGGTAGGACGAGATCATCACTACGGCCTTGCCTTCGTCGGCGAGGCGATTGAGCAATTGATGGATCTCTGCGATGGCGCCGACGTCGACGCCGCGCGTCGGCTCGTCGAAGATGATCAGATCGGGCTCCTGCACGAGGGACTTTGCGATGACGACTTTTTGTTGATTGCCGCCGGAAAGCTCGACGACTTTGATGTCCTTGCTGATCGCCTTGACATTGAGCTTTTTGATCCAGGCCTCGCCGACGCTGGCCGCCTCGCGCCGCAAAAAAAACGGTCGTTTGGCAGCCAATTTCGCCAAGAGACCCATGTAGACATTGCGCGCGATCGACATCGTCTCGAAGAAACCCTCAACCTTGCGGTCCTCGGTGACATAAGCGACGCCGGCGCGCACCGCGAGAGCCGGGACGGGAAACCTGACATGTTTGCCACGCAGCAGGATTTCGCCGCCATGAAAGAAGTCGCGCTTGATAACACCGGCAACGACTTTGAAAGTTTCCGTCCTTCCGGCGCCGACAAGACCGAAGACACCGGTGATCTGGCCGGCGAAAATGGAAAACGAATTGTTCTTCACCATGGGGGCCATACGCAGGTTCTGGACCGAAAGGACACGCGGGCCGCGCGGCCGCACCGATTCTTTCCGCCTTCCGTAGACAGTTTGCGACATATCGCGCCCCACCATGGCTTGAACGATTCGTGCCCGGTCGAAGTTTCCCGTCTCGTCGGTCACGACATGCTTGCCGTCTCGCAAGACCGTGATGCGATCGGAAATCTGCAGCGCTTCCTCGAGCGCATGCGAAATGAAGATGACCGACACGCCGCGCCGTTTCAGCTCGCGCACGAGATCGAAGAAATATTTTTTCTCTTCGGGCGTGAGACTCGCCGTCGGCTCGTCGAAGATGATGACTTTGGCGTTGTGGAGAACGGCGCGCGCTATTTCGACCATTTGTTTCTTTGCCGCGCCCAACAGACTGACCGTGGTCGTCGGCGATACGTCGAAGTTCAAGGACTGCAGAAATTGCTGGGCCGCAATATAGATGCCCCGCAACCGATTGAAATACTTCTCCTGACCGAGAAAGAGGTTCTGCGCGACCGTCATGGTCGGCACCAGGCTGTTCTCCTGAAAGACCATGGCCACTCCGAGATGGCGCGCTTCGAGCGGCGTCTTGGGGTCCACCTCCCGGCCTTCGATAAGCATCTGGCCTGAAGTGAGTGGGACGACACCGGCCATAACCTTGGTCAAGGTTGATTTGCCGGCGCCATTCTCGCCGACTAATGCATGGATCTCCGCCTCCTTGAGCTCAAAGTCGACATTTTCGATGGCTGGCACGCCCGCATATTTCTTGGTCGCTTGCCGGAGTTCCAGAATCGGTACGGTCATGGGCGTAGCTCCGCTTCGATCACGCCAATGGGCAAACGCAGAATACGGCCGGACCCCTTGGCAAGCACATAAAGGTCGCCGTTGCATTCGACCGCCGCGACGACGCCGTGGTTGTGCCCGCCGGTGCGGCTGTGCAGCGAGTAGATCGGTTCACCTTCGGGTGAAAGGCGAATGACCAAGCCGTAAGAGACTGGCGGTGCCCAGGGCTTGAGCACACCCATGGTCTTTATATGCGCACCTTGCATGGGTTCGAGGAAGGTTTGGCCGGAACTCAGTTTCGGGGCGATCCAATAGCGCGGATCGATCTCGTCCATCATACGGCGCCGATAGGCATTTTCGCGCAAGACGAATTCGACGAGTTGAGTGCGCGCGATGAAGGCTGTCAGCCAGAAGCCACCACCCGCAGCCGGCGTGATGCGTGAGGGATAGGCCGGAAGCGAATCGAGAACGGCGGTGCCGGCTCGCGCGCCTCGCACGCAGATGAGGCGATGACGCCAGCTTTCGCAGAACCAGGTCTCGCCCTGCGGAGCGGCACAGGCGCCGAACGCATAAGCCGTCCCTCTCGCCAATTCGCGCGTCTCACCACTTCTGGTCTCGAGTTCGATCAAGCGGCCAGTGCGGCCGTGCGACATCAGATCGTGGCACCAATGTTTACAGGATTGCCTCTGCGAGCCATCGGTCACCAAAAGGCTGCCCGATGGAGTTGCCGTTATGGCATTGACGGAATTGAACCGCACGCCCGCGGCGGCGTCCCACGTCCGACCATCGTGCGGACCGCCAACAAGCCGTACGAGGCGTCCATCGAGTGCTATGGCAAGTTCGGCTTCCCTGTTCGCGCAGAGGGCCGTGATTCTCTGTTCGAAGCGCGCGACTTCCGTCGCGACACCGTCACGATAGCGCAGAACCTTTTGGCCCCGCGCGACGAAGAGATCGCGCCCATCGCTGGCAAGATCCTCGAGCTCGTCGAGTTCGGCGAAAACACCTGCTTCCTCGAGACATTGATTGGGCTTCAGGGCACCGTCGAAAGGCGGAACCGTGACCGCGGCGTCGCCGCGTCCGAGCAGGTAATCGGTGAGTTTTGCGAAAGTGCCGATCAATGTTTCTTGCCCCAGCGCACGTCATATTGCACGAAAGTCGGATCGGCCTGAGACAAAGCATAGCGGCCGATGCGGTTGTTCATGATCCCGCCAAGATAAAGATAGCCGCGATGTTCGCGCATCGATGTGATCATCGGGTGATTGACGCCGCCGAGATCCCAAAGGGATTCGAGGACCTCGCCTGCTTCGTTGAATTTGATGACGCAACCCGTGTTGATGTTGGGGAAGAGCCACTCGTCGACAGGCAGGCGTTTGGCCATGCGGCGGCGGAAATCAGGCATGCGCCAGGCAAGATCGAGCGCTGCACAGCGCATGCCGACCATGGCCAGCCAATAATTTCCGTCCGAGGCGAGATTGATATTATCGGGATAGCCCGGCAGATTATCCAAGACCAGCTCCACTTTTCCGGCCTTTGGGCCAGCGAACCAATAGCGCTTGACAGTGCAGCCCCATGTCTCGGCAAACAGCAGCGATTGCCGGTCGCTCGCGATACATATGCCGTTCGGGAACTTCAACCCGCGCAACACCGTATGTGTCGTGTCGGTGTTCGGATCGTAGCAAATGATGCGGCCGTTGCCGCGGCCTTCCAGACCGTCGACCGGCCATTCGTGCATCTCGTAGCGTACAGTGGCTTCCGAAAAGAAGATCCGGCCGTCGTCGGCAATGTCGAGATCGTCAGCCAAGCGCAAACGGCTGTCGTCGGTAACCGACAGAAGGGTCCGATTGGTCTCGTCGGTAGCTTTTTCGACACGCCGTTCCGGCGTGACACGATATAGACCCATGCCGCCGACGCAGACGTAGAGGTTGTCTTGCCGGTCGAAGGCCATGCCGAGGGGGGCGCCGCCGATATGGGCGAAAACCTCCATCTTTTCATAGTCAGGCGGCGCGAAGCGGATGATGTCGCCTTGCCGCGATCCGGCGTAGAGGTTGTCGTAACGATCGAGGATCACGTCTTCCGGCGCTTCGATCCTGCCGAGGCCGATTTCGCTCACGTTGCGCAGCTTGTCGTTGAGCGCGAATGGCGTGCCGCTGTCGGCTGCGGTCGCAGGCAAAGGCGGCATCGGATGATAGGTGGGGCTGACATAGACCTTGCTGATGATGCGATGCCTGTTCTTGAGCCAGCGGATATCGATGACGGCCGCGAGGACCAGGATGCCCGCCAAGACCATCCGGTTGACGCCGCCTGGTGCCGACATAGTCGTCAGACCATTGGTGATCAGCAAGACGATCAAAGTTCCCACCATGGCTTTGACGACCGAGCCCTTGCCTCCGCCCAGGCTGATGCCGCCAAGAATGGCGGCGGTGAGTACGGTGACTTCCAGGCCGACACCAATGTCACCGCCGACCGTGCCGAGACGCGCGGCAAAGAACAGGGCGCCGATTGCCGTCATCACGCCGCTTGCCACATAGCAACGAGCAATCGTCGCGCGGACGGGAATTCCTGAATTATAGGCAGAGCGTCGCGATCCCCCGATCGCCGTGATATGCCAGCCGGGCCTGAGGCGGGTGAGAAAGACATGGCCGAAAATGGCGACGACGGCATATAGCAACGCGACGCTCGGAATGCCGAAGACATCGCCGCCGCCCATAAAGTTCCAAGCCGGCGTATCGGGGAAGGCGGCTGCAATCTGGTTGGAGTAGTCGAGGATCAGAATTTCGTAGAGCGCCCGGTAGATGATGAGCGTTATCAGCGTCGTGATGAAGGCGCGCAGCCGAAAATAGCCGATCAGAATACCGTTGACCGCGCCAAGGAGTCCGCCGACGATGAGCGTGGCCGGAACCACGAGCGCCACCGGCCAATTCAAGATGTTGAGACAATAGAGCGCGCAAAAATCCGTCAGCGCGAACATGGATCCGACCGACAGATCAATGCCGCCGACGATGATCACCAGGGCCATGCCGAATGCGACGAAACCAACTTCGCCGAACTGGCGGGCTGTGTCAGCAAGGCTCGCCGGCGCAAGAAAGCCGGGAATCGCTCGGCTGAAGGCGATAGCCACGACGATCAGAACGATGACCGGAATCGCAGTTTCGGTCCAACGCTTGGAGAGGATTTCTCCGAGCAGATGATCGGGCCAATAGCGGTAGCGCAACTTGAGAAAAGTGTCGCCCATCGACATTCCGGAAAAGATCAGGGAAAAGGAGCCGCGCGCAGCGGTGGCGGCGGGCAGGTAATGGCCGGGCATCGCTGCCCGGCCATCGGAATGATTAGTGCGAGGCGGTCACTTTTTCGAGGCTCCAGCAGGTGCCATCCTGCGCCGCATTATCCTTGGTGATCGGGATCAGGGTCGTGTAGACGGAACTCTTGATCGAGCCTGGCTTCACGTCGCTTGCAAGCAGCCACTTGAGCATACCGGCCATGTTGGAGGCTTGTGTGGGTACGTCGTAGCTGAGATCGAGATCGAAGGCTCCGGCCTTCGCCTGATCGCACGCGCCCTTTTGTTCGCCGCCGCCGGACGTCGCGACGAACACTTTTCCGGTAAGACCAGCTTCCTTGACGGCTGCTGCCGTGCCGACGTCCATGCCATCCCAGAAGCCGACTATGCCGCAAAGATCGGGGTTTTGCTGCAGCACGGTTTGGGTGATCGCTTTCGCCTTGGCAGCGTCCCAATCGGCAGCCTGGCTAGACACGACTTTGATCTCGGGATGTTTTGCAAGCTCATTTTCGACGCCTTTCAGCGTATAGGCGCTGGCGGCGGCCGAAAGTGCCCCTTGCACGATCGCGATCTTGTTGGACTTGCCTTTGCACGCATTGATGACCGCTTCGGTATCGCGTTCGCCGATCTCGATCCAATTGGCACCGACGAAGCCCGTCGTCCGATAGGCAGATCCCATGTTGATCTGCACGATATAGATGCCGTCATTTTCGGCGCGCTGCAGGAGTTTCGCGTAAGTTTGCACGTCGGGATTATGGATGATCATCGCCGCCGGCTTTTCCGCGATAAGCGTCGTCACCGCCTGTGCCCCCGCGGTTGTGCTCCAATTCGGATCACGCACCTCAACCTTGATGCCCCAAGGTTCGAGCTCTTTTTTGACGCCCGCGACCCAACCTTGCGCGAGATCGAAATTCATCGCCACGGGCACGATAGCGACGACCTTGCCTTCGAGCGATTTTTTGAAGGCGGCTTGGAAAGGCTCGTCGAGGCCTTTTTGCGCCAAGGCGGGGGACGCCGCCGTGGCTACGAAAGCTAGTCCGAGAACCGCGCATCCGAGACGCGGCAGGAATGTCTTCAAACCCATTTTATCCTCCCATTCGTTGGTGTTCGACTGCTCTAGTGCGCCGGCGCGGCGTGAAAGTTTCAGATATCGCCTTGCTGAGCAGTTTCTTCATTGCGCGGATTGATGAAGGAATCCGCGAGTATGGCGACCAGCAATACCAGCCCCTTAACGAGATTTTGGCCTGAATAGGACAGATTGAGAATTGTCATCGCGTTGAGCATCGTTCCGATCAAAAGAGTGCCGACGATCGTATTGAGGACACCGCCGCGCCCGCCGGACAGGCCGATGCCGCCTAAGACGACCACGAGAATGACGTCATAAATCAGCGTCGAATTGAAGATGCGGGTCGGCATGCTGTCGATCGAAGCGGCAAGAACCAAGCCGGCAAAGGCGCCGATCATGGCCGCCAGCACATATTGCAGCACGATAATAGGGCGCACCGGAAGGCCGCTCACCCGAGCGGCAAATGGATTGTCGCCGATCGCATAGATATAGGCGCCGACGCGCGTCGCCTTCAGAAGAAAGGCCACTGCGAGACTTGCAAGACCGAACATGATGATCGGTGTCGGAATGCCAAGCAATGTGCCGCGCCCGAGCGCGGCCAGACTGTCGAGGGCTGGGCTCCAGCGGACGACGTCGATCTGAAAAAAGGCGACTTGTCCAAGCCCGGCAAGAAAGAGACCCGAAGCGAGGGTCGCAAACAAAGAGGGTACATCCGCGTAGGCGATGAGCAAGCCGTTGACGAGGCCGAAGACCAAAGTCAGCGCCAGAGCGGCCACACATGCGCTCGGAACCGAATGCCCATGCTGCACCATCTGCAAGATGAGGCCGGGCGGCACCGAAAGAGTTGCGATCAGGGAAAGATCGACGCCGCGGCCAATTACGACGACCGACATGGCGAGACCAAGGATGCCGAGGATTGCTACGTTCTGGAGCAGGGTCAGCAGGTTGCCGGCCTTGAAGAAGCCCGGCAAGAAGACAGAAAAGCCGACAAACAAGACCACGAACAAGACGAAGACAATGACTTGCTGGGAGAAGCGCAGGGGCATCATCGTTCCTTCACGCGTCCGTGCTGACTGAACTGGGCTCCGCAGATAAACTCGATCCGTTCAGCCACGGGCCGGGCAGAACGAGCCGCCGCTTCTGCCAGCCAAACATGCCCGGAAAGCTCATCGTTCCGATCAAAAGAGTGCCGACGATCGTGGTGAGGACACCGCCGCGCCCGAGAGCGGCAAGCGCCATAGCGACGCTCAAGATGCCAAAAACGAAAGCATTTCGAACAAGGGTCAAGATGTTTTCGGACGATAGAAAGCCGGGCAGCGAAACTGAAAATACGACGAACAGCGCGACGGCGAGCCCGAAAACAATATACTCTTGCGTGAGGGTTCTGAAAAGACCCATGCCTGCGGCGTCCTCCCGTTCGCACCTGCGAACTTCGTTCTTTGAGTGCTAAATCTTTTTTTCTGGATACGCCGGTTTGCACTGAGCTGCTTGCCCGAAAGCGCATGACCTTTGCTCAGGGGCGCAATATTGTGACCCTCTTGCTTGATTGTAGACCTCGGCTAGACTACTGCCACCGCACTGGGTCGTCTGAACTTCGTGCGAATGCGCTTAGACTACCGGGCTTCGCCCATAGGTAGGCGCTTTGATGTGGGGCTACGCGCGAAAATGGATATGGTCTTCTCCACGGAATCGATCGTCCCGGCCAAGCGCTACGCCGCGTGGCAGGGGGCGATCTGCGATGTTTATGTTCATGTGGATGTCGCGTCTGAGAGCCGCGCCGACTACGAAGGGTTTATCCGCCAGGCCCATTTTGGCGACGTCATCATGACGGATGTATTGTTGTCCGAGCAAAGAATTTTGCGGCGCCAGAGACACATCGCCAAACTTGATAAGGATTGCTACTACGCCCAATTCATCCAGCATGGCAAAATCAATGTTCTACAGGCCGGTCAAACGCTCGTCACCAATGCCGGAATTGGCGCTGTTTTCTGCGCATCTGAGTCCTACGACCTTGAATGCGTCGGGAAGGTCCGCTCATTTTATTTAGAGATGCCGCGCAGTGTTTTTGCTGATCGATTCCCGCAGGACCGTATTCCGGTCGCGACCACAATGACTACCGGCCGCGGCCTAGGACGAATAGCTGCGGAGTTCTGTTCGATGCTTGCCTCAGAGGGTGTCGCTCTGGATGCTGCGGTGAGAGCGCGGCTCGGGGACGAGCTGATGGACGTTCTTGCACTCGCGTTAGATGCTGGAGAGCGGGATGAGCCTTCGGCAGATCATGCAATCCAGCAGGCGCGTTTGCGTTCCGTAAAATCTTGGATTGAGGACCACCTCACAGATCCGGATCTTTCTCTCGAGAAGGTTGCAAAGCATAATGACATTTCGCTGAGACATCTTCACTACCTCTTCAGACTCACTGAGATGTCTGCATCCGAGTGGATTTGGGATCGGCGTCTTCAGCGCTGCTATGATGACCTCATCCGGCCCGAGCTACGCACTCTGTCCGTTACGCAAGTTGCATTTCGACTCGGATTCAATAGCTCATCTCACTTTAGTACGGCGTTCCGCCGAAAGTTCGGTATTCGCCCATCGAATCTGAGACACGTTTGATTGCGCGACTGTTCGCGGAGCAAAACGCACAGGGTTCGCTTCCACCGCGCGCAACTCTAGCACGACAATGGAAAGGTGCCGTTGGCCATCGGCCACATCAGGCTTGCCCCGAATGATGCGATGCACACGCCACGTCCGAGTTGGGTCAAATCACGTCATATCAAGCGCGCGCCAGCGACTTCTGCTTTACCCCTGATCGCTACCGAATCGCCGCATGGCGACAGATGACGCGATGCGCCACGAGCGGACGTTGCCGGCGCGATGACGGTCTGCCGGAACCGACCCGAAGCTCTGTCTATCCTTTCTGCTCTCCGTTGTTGCGCTGAAACTTTGGCTTGCCTTAGCTTGTCGACGCTTCCGAATCGTTTGAAAGTTTGCTCATTTGGCGGCGGTCCTATACGTCCATGGGGGATCATGATGCTACGTCCCGTTTTGACCATCGCAGCTTTGATGGCGCTTTCCGCGCCATTGGGCGCCACCGCCAGTTCCGGTAATGTATTTCTCACGCATGTTGTCGGGCATCTCTATCGGCGGGGCGAATCTTTCGCCTGCTTCAGCCGCCAATACGGCACTGCGCATCTGGCGGCACATCCGCGCCAGCAGGTGATTTTCGCTAAGGCGCTCATCGATGCTCATTTCCTGGAGCCGTGGGCCCCGCGCCAGCCCGCCGGCTATATGTACCAGGTCTCCATGGCGTTCAGGTTCCGTGGTCGAGAGCAAACCTTGACCGGGGTAGCGGAATGCGGTGACGGAAAGCCGAAGGATTCGCTGCGTGGCGGTGCGGTTTGCGCAATCGTTGGAGGAACGACTTCGCATCTCGCGCTGCATGGAAACAACGTGCTGGTGATGCGCATCCCCGGTGGAGCGGATCTCTGGGCGCCAGGGCCGAAAGGGAAGAGTCACGACACAGTAAAGAACCCGTTTGGCTCTGACGACGTAGAATTGCGGCTGGCGCGCACGGATCTCAAGCAATGCGAGGACCTGGCTTTCGACCGGCAAAAGCCTTTGCGTCAACACGAGCCGTGACGCCACCGTCGTCACGGCTCGCCGCCAGCGCGCCATCAATTCGGCGGCGCGCGGGAGAAAATTATTCGTGGTCCAAAGATAGAGGTGAGCATTGTCTTCGGCCCATTCCGCGACCGGCAGGGCGAGAAGCTCTTCATGCGACATGGTCGCGTAGCCCGGCGCGGCACGGCCCGCCAACGACAACCAGTCGTAATCCCATGGTGGATCAATGATGAGGGTCCGATAACGCCCTGGCGCCACCTTTAGGCTTTGCACACGGGCTTCGTTGGCGGCCATGCGCAGTTTGCGGAAAGTGCCATTGACTTTGCCGGTGCGGTCCATTTCTGCGACAAGATGACCGAAGCGCTCCGGCTCTTGTTCGGCCGCCTCGACCACGCGGGCGATCTTCTCGACGGTGCGGCCAGAGACCCCGGCGAAGTTGCCAATCTTGTCGCGGGTCTTGCCTGCATTTTCAACTTCGTGGAAAGTTTCCACCAAGTCGCTACGTGTCCCCTGCCGTTCTTTCGCGGCCTCTTGTTCCTTCGGCAAAAGTGCGCGTCGGATGGCATCAATTTCGCTCGGCAGGAAGTCTTTGCGATCGGCGTTTTCGGCATATTCGCCATCTAACCTATCCAATTGTTGCGCCGCTTGCCGGAAGGGAAATGACCAAACGAGCTGCGCATTGTTTTGCCGGCAAGGACAGAAGGACTTAAAAACCTGCCCCAAAACATGCCGACGTTATTAACGCGACCCTCGGCTGCGTGTTGCGCGCCACCAATCAATGCGCGCGGGTTCTCTACACTCCAACGTCAGGCAAGGCCGCGTTACCGGACAGCAATGCGCCATGCCGCAGCGGACGACTTCCATTAGGAACTCGCGGACGCTAGACTACGACATGCGCTATTGGTGGGTGAACCAGAACCAAACCTACCGCCATGAAGTTCAGGGCGGATATCTTTGGTCGCCTAAGCGCAACGCTAACGGCGCGCGAAATCCCTTCTACGAGTCAAGCGGCCCGACCTCGAGGCCGAGATCCTGCCTGGCAGGAAATGTCCTGGGACAAGGTTATGCCGCCGGAATTGGTATGACGATCGGCGCCGTGTTTGGCCGCGTCGCCGGTAGGGAGGCGGCACACAATGCACGCAACGGAGAACCTGGCTGAAGCCGACCGATTGATGACGGTCTGTAATTCATGCCGCTATTGCGAAGGGCTTTGCGCGGTATTCCCCGCTGTGGAGATGCGCCGCGCGTTCTCCGACGGCGACCTCAATTATATGGCCAATTTGTGTCACGCTTGCGGGGCATGTTATTACGATTGCCAATTCTCGCCGCCGCACGACTTTAATGTGAATGTTCCGCAAGTCCTGGCAAGAGTGCGCAACCAATCCTATGCACGCTATGCCTGGCCTAAGGCGTTGGCGCCGATTTTTGCATGCAATGGGCTTGCGGTTGCGCTGATCAGCATCGTAAGTGTTGCAATCTTCCTCATCGGATTTGCAGTCGCCAACGATTCGCAAAAGGTGTTTGCGGTCACGAGCGGGCCAGACGCGTTCTACCGGCTGATGCCACATAATGCGATGGCATTCCTCTTCGGATTTGCCTTTCTCTACGCCTTGGCAGCGATCGGCTTCGGGCTCCGCGCCTTTTGGCAAGATGTTGATGAAGCGCGCGAACCGCTGATCTTGGGGCCATGGCTGTGGCGCGCGATCCGCGACGCTGGGCAATTGCGCTATCTCGATGGCGGCGGGGCCGGCTGCATGAACGAAGATGGGAAGCCGGTCGACAGGCGGCGCGTCTACCATCATCTCACATTCTACGGCTTCCTCCTCTGTTTCGCTGCGACTTCGGTCGCGACGCTCTACCACTTTATGCTTGGGCGCATTGCTCCCTATCCATGGTGGGATGCGCCGGTCGTGCTTGGCACGCTCGGTGGGATCGGTCTTGCGATCGGGCCGATCGGGCTCTGGCGCACGAAAGCCAAGCGCGATCCGATCCTCCAGGACGCCAACGGCAGGGGAATGGAAACGGCATTTATATCCATGCTCTTCGTCGTGGGCGTAAGCGGCCTTGCGCTGTTTCTCCTGCGATCAACCCCTGCCATGGGCAGCTTGCTCGCGCTTCATCTTGGCGCAGTGTTCGGCTTCTTCATTACCATGCCTTATGGCAAGTTCGTGCACGGCATCTACCGGTTCGCGGCCCTCGTTCGTTATGCGAGACAGCGTCAGTGCACACAGGACGCGATCCGGCCGATAGACAATCTATGACTTGTTAAATGAACTCTTGGCTATTTCCCGCAAATGGAATTTTTGTATCTTGCCGCTGACGGTCATCGGCAGCTGCGGAAGGACTTCGAGATATTCGGGAAAATATTGGCGAGCCAACTGGTGCCGCTCGAGGTAAGCCCTCATCTCGGCAAAGTCGAAGCGTTCGCCCTCGCGCAGAACGACGAAGGCGCAGGCGCGTTCGCCAAGTCGCGGGTCAGGCACGCCGACGATGGCAACTTGACGAACGGCCGGATGCGAATAGAGCAGGTTCTCGATTTCCACCACGGGGATATTCTCGCCGCCGCGAATGATAATGTCCTTGGCGCG
>JBKQHN010000049.1:0-29803 GCA_052148755.1 Beijerinckiaceae bacterium
CTCGCCCTCGCCGACGATGTAGACGCAGGTGCCGGTGAAGGTGAACGGCGAGGGGTTGGGGGCGACGATCCGGCGGACGCGATCGCTGAGCCGCGTCAGGCCGCTTGGCGGCCTTTCGGCGCCGCCCACTTTTCATGGCGTAATCTCCATCGGCGTTGGCGCGCCGATTCGGCTTGTTTCGACAATCCGGAGATTACGCCACCTTCAAATTCCAACCACTTCAGCTACGGCACCTTTCCAGATCCGGCAGCCCTGTCGCAATCTTGGGTGCGACTGAGAGAGCCGTTGCTCTCAAATATTTATTATAAACCCTTTCATGGCGCTTCAGTCCCCTATTTGGAAATTTATTTCGAGACGCCGACACCGGGACCGCGACGGGAGGTGCCCAAGCCAAAAGGCGGCTCCAACCACCCTCTTGTCGCTCTCAATGTTAATCCGGGAGTGTCGATCTAAGCTTCGTCTTTCGCCGACGAAGCCCGCTGGATCAGAATGATTTTGGATTGCTTCAATCCAATCAAGAACGTGATCGATTCTAATAAATTAGAGCGGGATATACGATCAAGTTTAGGCAATCTGCATAAACTTGATCGCGCCGGAAAAGCCGCGCAGCGTCTCAGTTTTCCGCATCGCGTTCTAGCCACGCCGCGCTGCGGGATGCTTGTGCTCGAGGAAAAACCGGAGCATTTCGCGCGAGGCGTCGGGCCCGCGCGGATCGGTATAGGACCCGTCGCGGCTGCCGCCCGACCAGGCGTGTCCTGCTCCTTCGATGACCCATTGCTCGAGGATCGTCTTGCCGCGCGCATCGACGTGGAGAGTACGGGTGTAGGCATGTCCGCCGGGCACCTGGCCATGCTCCACTCTTGTGCGTAGGCCCTTGGTTGCCGGTATCGTCGACTGCGCGATGACCTGATCGCCGTTGCACGGGTGCACGGTCTTGTCCCGATCGCCGTGGAACACGATCGTCGGGACGACCCGCACATCGCCCCTGGCGCCCCACGTGCCGCCGGACTGCGCGGCAGCGGCTGCCGGTTTGCCCCGCATGGCGCCGAAAGCCGAGCGCAGGTCGCTGGCAGCCCCGTGGATGAGGCCGGAGTGCACGCCAATCGCGGCATAGAGATCGGGGTAGGTCATCCCCATGATGGCGGCAGCCGCTGCGCCGGCCGAGAGCCCGGCGACATAGACGCGTCGCGCGTCAACCGAATAGTCTTGCATGATCTGGCTTGTGATGCCGGCGATCAGCGAGGGCTCACCTTCGCCGCGCTGCTGGTGGCCGGGGCGGAACCAGTTCCAGCACATCGAGAAATTGGCGGCGGCGGTCTGGGCAGGATAGGCGACGAAACAGGTGTGCTCTTCTCCCAACACATTCATGCGCGTGCCGGCGGCAAAGTCATCGGGCGACTGGTTGCAGCCGTGCAGCATGACCACCAAGGGCAGCGCCTGCCCGTGATAGCCGGAGGGGATGAAAAGCTTATAGGCGCGGCGCCCGGCTTGGTTGCCGTAAGACCCTTCTATAAACCGACCGCCGCCCGGGATGAGATTGGGCGCCTGGGTCGGAGGCCGCTGCGTCCGGCTGGGCATTTCCGTCTCTAAGGCGATCCGTTTGAGCCGGTCGAGGAGGCTGTATGGCGGCTCGGCCGCTGCTTTTTTGGCCTCTCTTGCCGCACTGCCGGCGGAGCGGCTGCCTGCATCAGTCCGCAATGGCTTCGCGTTCCGCAAAGATGCGCTCCAAGACGGCTGGCGATCTGCCGCTTCGAGTCTCCGTTGTGCCACCTCGCCTTGCAGCAGGCGGTGCAGAAGCTTGGTCGCTTCGATGAGCCGGCCTGCGCGGGTGAGGCGGGTCGCCTCCAGCATGTCGAGGCGGAGTCTATCGTTCACGTCGAGGGCATCCTTATTCGGAAACAGGCATGGCGGACGATCACTTGATCCGGTCGGCGAGAGCAGTCTTGACCGCGGGAGTCGCCTGCAAAGCGCCCAGCACGTCGAGCGAGGCAATCGTGGCCCGGGCGAGTTCGGATGTGACATCCGCGGCTATGCTGGCGAGCCCCAGCACGTGAATGTGCAGCATCTGCCCGGCTGCATGGACTGCTTCGAGATCTTCGCGGCTGTAGTGCCTCAGGCCAAGGTCAAGGCTCTTTCGCGCCACGGTCTTGTTGACAACTTCGGCATGCCGTTCGAGTTGATTGCGAATTGCGGTACGAATGAAGTCGGTGCGGTTCGAGTAAAACCCCTCCTTCACCATCAGGTCGATGTGGCCGAGGTCGACATAGCCGAGGTTGATCGTGACCTTCTCGCTGTCACCCGCCCTCGGTCGCAACTCGTGCACATTGTCAGCCATCCACTCACCATCCCAATACCATCTATATGGATGGTATATGGAGGCAATCCTGGAACTGTCAAGGGGCGCGCAGTTCGATGTGGTTGCCAGCCTGGCCGAATATTGCAAGGCTTAGCCATCGAAGGCGGAGGGAGGCTCGTCATGACAGATATCGAAACAATGGTCCGCGCCTATGGTGACGCCTGGCTCGAAAAGGACGCTGCCGCACGTGACAAGCTCCTGGAAATTGCGTGGAGCAAAGACGGCGTCTATCAGGACCCGACTGTCGACGTGTCGGGACGCGAAGCGCTGAGCCGCCATATTGCCAAATTGCATCAGCGACTTCCGGGAAGCCGCATCGTGACGACCAGCGCTGCCCAACATCATCACGGCAAGATTCACTTCACCTGGAAAATGCTCGATGCCGAGGGGAAGGTAACGCTCGAGGGCCGCGATTTCGGCGAACTCGACAGCGACGGCCGTATCTGCCGCGTCGCCGGCTTTTTCGGCTCACCCCCACCGCTTGCGGGATGAGGCACGCAAGAAAACTGCCGATCGCGACCATTGGCCTGAAAGTCGCCTGCCGCCTATGGCGAATGGCAGTCGTACGGTTCAAGTTTTTTTGAAGCGAATACTTTATAGGCTGGAGGCGCAGAAGGAGGACGCTCATGAGGTTTCCCGCGCAAGCCTTCCTGTTCCCAGGTGAGGTGATGTTGACGGGGATTTCCGGGCCGACCGTCTCGCACGCCCATTTGGCGCTGCAGATTACGATCAGTTTGGGCAACCTTATCCGGTTTGAGACTAGCGCGGACGAAATCGTCGAGTCCGACGCCCACTTGTTCAAACCGCTGGAAATGCACCGCGTGCATGGTGACGAACCCTCCGCCGTGCTGTTTCTCGCCCCGAGGACGAGTGCGGTGCGGCAGACTAACCGTCAGCCTCTTATTCCGACGCTCGAGGCTCACCATGCATTGGCCGTGCAGGTGCGGGAGTTCGCCAGTCTCGAGCGGAATTGGGACGAAGCATCCGAGCTTGTCGCGAGATGGAAACGGACGTGGTTTTTGGATCTTCACCCGGCTCCGTTTGTCGATTCGCGGATAGCCAAGGCTCTCGACCATCTCGATTCTGGCGCGGCAGAGAAAGCGGACCGCTACAGCTTGGCGAATACCGTCGTCCTGTCGCCAAGCCGTTTTGCCGCATTGTTTGCCGCCGATGTCGGCCTGCCGCTGCGTCGCTATCTCTTGTGGCGACGCTTAATACTGGCCGTCAAGCTGATGTCGGAGGGAGCTAACGTCACGGAGGCGGCGGTTGAAGCCGGCTTTGCTGACACGAGCCATATGAGCCGCGTGTTTCTCCGCACCTTCGGCTTGTCGCCCTCTATCTTGCGGAAAATGAGAATCGTGACGTCGCCGAAGCACCCCCTGATTCCGCTGCTCTCGAACCTCCAGGCGATGTCATCGCCTGACCAATCCCAAAAAGGGCTCCGAACATAAGAGGCGCATGTCACGTTGGCGTCGGGACGAGATACGGTGTTGCGCGGAGGGGGACTTCGCCGGACTTGTCGACCTAGGAAACTGCAGGAAACTGGAACCATGAGCACGCAAATGAATGGCGCGCAGTCGCTGGCGCAGACGTTGGTCAATTGCGGCGTCGAAATATGCTTCGCCAATCCCGGCACTTCGGAAATGCATTTCGTCGCGGCGCTCGATTCCATTACGGGCGTCCGCCCCGTATTGTGCCTGTTTGAAGGGGTCGCGACCGGCGCTGCCGACGGCTATGGCCGCGTGGCCGGCAAGCCCGCGGCGACGCTGCTCCACCTTGGGCCCGGGCTCGCCAACGGGCTTGCCAACCTCCACAACGCGCGTCGTGCGGCAAGTCCGATCGTCAATGTGGTGGGCGATCACGCCACGTATCATTTGCAATACGACGCGCTTCTGACGTCCGACATCGTCGGCTTCGCCCGGCCGGTGTCGTCGTGGATTCATCAATCCAAGGCGGCCAATGAAGTGGCAAACGACGCCGCCCGCGCCGTCCAGGCGGCGCGCGCCGCGCCGGGCGGCATCGCCACACTGATCTTGCCCGCCGATACGGCCTGGAATCAGGCCGAGTGCGCTGCGCGGCTGTTGCCGGACATCGGGCCCGCCGCAGTCGCTGCAGATACGATCGAGGCGGTCGCAAAACTGCTGTCCAACGGCAAGAGCACGGCACTCCTGCTCCGCGGCGCGGCATTGATCGGCGATGGGCTGGAGGCGGCTGGGCGGATCGCCGCGAAGACTGGCGCGCGGCTGCTGTGCGATACGTTCTCTCCGCACAGTGAGTTGGGCGCCGGTCGGGTGCCGGTGGAGCGGATTCCCTATTTCGCGGAGCAGATCGCCGCGACTCTCGCCAACACGCAGCAGATCGTTCTGGTCGGCAGCAAGCCGCCTGTGGCGTTTTTCGCCTATCCCGGCAAACCCAGTTGGTGCGCGCCGGAAACGTGCAAGTTCGTTTACCTCGCGCACCCGAATGAAGACAGCATCAAGGCGCTGCAGAACCTGGCGGACACCCTTGGGGCGCCGCCCGCGGCGCCGGTGCGTGTGCCGCTGCAATTGCCGGCTTCGCCGACCGGGTCGCTGAACGCGATGACCGCGGCTCAGATCATCGCCCTGATGACGCCCGACAACGCCATCTATGCCGATGAGTCCGCGACATCGGCGCTGCCGTTGCTGATGCTGTTGGCGCGTGCGCGCCCGCATACTCATCTGCCGCTTGCCGGCGGTTCGATCGGCCAGGGCTTGCCGCTCGCCGTCGGCGCTGCATTGGCCGCACCGGATCGCAAGGTGGTCTGCCCGCATGGCGATGGAGGCGCCGCTTACACGCTGCAGGCACTGTGGACGATGGCCCGTGAAAACCTGGATGTGACGACGGTTATCTACGCCAACCGATCCTATGCAATTCTCAATTTCGAATTGCACCGCCTCGGCGTCGGCGCTGCTGGAAGCAGGGCGCTTTCGATGCTCGACCTTCACAATCCGGAAATGAATTGGGTGCAGATCGCCAACGGTCTCGGCGTCGAGGCGAGCCGCGCGACCACCATCGAAGATTTTGCTGCGCAATACGGTTCGGCCATGAAGCACAAGGGGCCGCGCCTGATCGAATTGATGATCTGAGGAGGATCGCCATGGATGTCATCGCGTGCCTGAGGGCTATCGTCGGACAAGACGGCGTGCTCGACGCCAAGGAAGTGTCGACCCGCTCCGCCGGAGCATTGCGGCCTGACAGGTTGACAGCGCAAGCGCTGGTGCGGCCGAAATCCACTGAGCAGGTCTCTGCGGTCCTGCGCTGGTGCAATGCAAATGGAATGCGCGTTGTGACGCAGGGAGGCTTGACCGGGCTGGTGCGCGGTGCCGACGCCGCACCGGGCGATATAATCCTTTCGCTCGAACGCATGCGGGCGATCGAAAACATCGATCCGCAGCAACGCACGGCGATCGTGCAGGCGGGGGTCGTCCTGCAGACGCTTCAGGAAGCTGTCGAAGCGCATCAACTGTTGTTTCCGCTGGATCTCGGCGCGCGTGGCAGCGCAACACTTGGCGGTAATGCGGCGACTAACGCGGGCGGCAACCGGGTCATTCGCTACGGCATGATGCGCGATATGGTTCTTGGCCTGGAAGCCGTTCTGGCCGATGGCTCGGTTGTATCGTCGATGAGCTCGCTGATCAAGAACAACACGGGCTACGATCTCAAGCAATTGTTCATCGGCTCCGAAGGCACGCTCGGCGTGATCACCCGGCTCGTCCTGCGCTTGCGTGAGAAACCACTCAGCAACAACGTCGCGTTCGTTGCTGCGCCAAGCTTCGAGGCGATAACGAAACTGCTCAGGCATATGGATCGCTCGCTCGGCGGCACGCTCTCGGCCTTCGAGGTGATGTGGCAATCGTTCTACCAGCTCGTGACGACCGCGCCTGCAAAGGGAAGGCCGCCGATTTCGCAGGAATATCCGTACTACATTCTGATCGAGTGCCTTGGCACCGATCGCGAACTGGATACAAAACATTTCAGCGCGTCGCTGGAATCGGCGATGGAGCAGGGGCTGATCGTCGACGCCGCGGTATCGCAGTCGGACGCCGACTGCGCCGCATTCTGGTCACTTCGCGACGACGTGGCGCAGGTCATGCGCGATGGCGCGCCGGTGGTGTTCGACGTCTCGCTGCCTATTGCCGAGATGGAGCGCTTCGTCGGCAAATTGCGTGACGCGCTGCCCGAAAAGATCGGCGACCATAAGCTGTGGATCTTCGGCCACCTCGGTGACGGCAATCTGCACGTGATCGTGCAAGTCAAGCCTCAGGACTATGCTGCGGCCCGGCCGAAGATCGAAGCGCTGGTGTACGGCGCCTTGGAGTCGTTCCGCGGGTCGGTTTCGGCGGAGCACGGCATCGGGCTGGAGAAGAAGCCTTGGCTTTCGATCAGCCGAAGCGAGCCCGAGCTTGCGGTGATGCGCACTCTCAAAACGGCTCTCGACCCAAAAGGCCTGCTCAATCCCGGCAAGATCTTTTGAAATCGCGACGAACCAAGAGAAAGGCCCGAGATGGGTGCCACCTATAGAGTTTTCCCCGTAACCGCTCTGGACTACCGCTGTCTGGCGGAAAGCAGGTTGCCGCGGTTCCTGTTCGACTATGTCGATGGAGGCGCCAACGACGAGTCCACTTTGGCAAACAACGTCGCTGACTTTCAGAGAGTTCTGATTCGACAACGCGTGTTGCGCGACGTCACGAAAATCGACACCTCGACGACGCTGGCTGGCGAGAAGGTGACAATGCCACTGATTCTGGCACCCGTCGGCATGGCAGGGTTGATGGCGCGACGTGGGGAGACTCAGGCCGTGCGCGCGGCGGACGCCGCCGGCGTGCCCTTCACAATGTCGACTGTTGGCATTTGTCAGCTGGACGAGGTGCGTGCAGCGGCGTCCAAGCCGTTCTGGTTCCAGCTCTATATGATGCGGGACCGGGGCGCCGTGAAGGAGTTGCTCGAGCGTGCAATGGCGGCGGGTTGCGGGACGCTTGTCTTTACTGTCGATCTGGCGGTCCCCGGCATGCGCCATCGCGATGTGCGAAATGGTATGTTCGGCAATTCACTCAAGGCCAAACTGGCCAAGGCCTGGCAGGTCGGCAGCCGCCCCGGCTGGGTTTACGACGTGGCCCTGCGCGGCAAGCCGCACAGCTTCGGCAATCTGGCTGATTGGGTTCCCAATCCCACCAACCTCAACGCCTTCGCGGCGTGGATTGGCGAGCAGTTCGACACGTCGGTTACCTGGAAGGACATCGAGTGGTTGCGGGGCGTCTGGAAGGGCAAGTTGCTGCTCAAGGGCATCCTCGAAGCCGACGATGGCAAGTCGGCGGCCGATGTAGGCGCTGATGGCGTCATCGTGTCCAATCACGGCGGACGCCAGCTCGACAGCGTGGCGTCGCCGATCTCCAAACTGCCCGGCGTCAGCGACGCCGTCGGCGATCGGCTCGAGGTCTATATGGACGGCGGAGTGCGCGGCGGCCTCGATGTCTTCAAGGCGGTGGCGCTCGGCGCCCGAGGTGCGCTGATTGGTCGACCATGGGTCTGGGCTTTGGCCGGCGCGGGAGAGGCAGGGCTTAAGAACCTGCTGGCGATGATGAAGCGCGAACTCGAAGTCGCTATGGCGTTGACGGGCGTTACGAAAATTGAACAGATCCGGCGCGAGCTCATTGACTCGACCGCGTTTCGGCAGTGAGCGTCGACGCCGAGATCACGATAATTTTTGGATTGATTCAATCCAAAATCATGTACGTGATCGATTCCAATAAATTAGAGCGGGATATGCAGATAAGTTCACGCAATCTGCGTAAACTTGATTGCGCCGGAAAAGCCGCGCAGCGTCCCACTTTTCCTCATCCCGGTCTTGGCGCGGAGAATTCGTAATTAGTGGGCGGCGAGCCTTTGCTTGTCGATCGCGTGATGCCGGATCGGGCCATGTGAATAAGAGGCGGGTGCAATGGCCTATGATGCAGACGTGATCATCGTTGGCGGCGGGCTCGCCGGCCTCGTCGCAGCGGCGGAACTCGCCGAAGCGGGTAAGAAAATCATCATCCTCGATCAGGAGCCCGAGCAATCTCTTGGCGGCCAGGCGTTCTGGTCGCTCGGCGGCATTTTCCTCGTCGACTCGCCCGAACAGCGGCGCCTCGGCATTCACGATTCCTATGATCTCGCGCTCGAAGATTGGATGGGCACGGCTGCCTTCGACCGCGAAGAGGATCATTGGCCGCGCAAATGGGCCGAGGCCTATGTCGGCTTCGCGGCCGGCGAGAAAAGATCATGGCTGCGCGAACGCGGCGTGCGGTTCTTCCCAATTGTCGGGTGGGCGGAGCGTGGCGGCCACAATGCGATCGGGCACGGCAATTCGGTGCCGCGGTTTCACGTCACCTGGGGAACGGGGCCAGGCATCATTGCGCCCTTCGTCGCGCGCCTGCGTGAGGCGGCAAAACAGGGCCTCGTCACCTTCAAGTTTCGCCACCGCGTCAACGAACTCCTGAAAACGGGTTCGGCCGTCGACGGAGTGCGCGGTGATCGTCTTGCGCCAAGCGATGTGGAGCGTGGGCGCAAAAGCTCGCGCGAGGTCGTCGGCTCGTTCGAACTCAAAGCCCAGGCAGTCATCGTCGCCTCCGGCGGGATCGGCGGAAATCATGAATTGGTGCGCAAAAATTGGCCGCAGAGTCTGGGCTTGCCGCCGAAACATATGATCAGCGGCGTCCCCGATCATGTCGACGGTCGCATGCTGGCGATCGCCGAGGCAGCAGGTGGCACGATCATTAACCGGGATCGCATGTGGCACTATGTCGAGGGCATCAAGAACTGGAACCCCATCTGGACGAACCACGCAATCCGTATCTTGCCGGGACCTTCGTCTCTGTGGCTCGATGCGCGTGGCAAGCGCCTGCCGGTTCCGCTCTATCCGGGCTTCGATACGCTCGCCACGCTGAAGCACATCATGCAGACCGGGTTTGACTATTCCTGGTTCGTCCTGACTCGCAAAATCATCGAGAAAGAGTTCGCGCTCTCGGGCTCCGAGCAAAACCCCGATCTCACCGGTAAGAGCTGGCGCGGTGTGCTGGGGCGCGCTACTGCGGGCATCCCTGCGCCGGTCAAAGCCTTCATGGACAAGGGCGAGGATTTCATTGTCGAACGCGATCTGTCGGCGCTCGTCAAGCGCATGAACGCCCTTGTGGGCGGTGAAGCTTTGCTGAGCGTCGAGGCCGTCGAACACGAAATCCGTGCGCGTGATCGGCAACTCGACAATCCCTTTTCGAAAGACATGCAGATCACGGCCATACGCGGCGCCCGAAAATACCTGGGCGACAAGTTGATCCGGACGGCCAAGCCACACAAGCTGCTCGATCCTGATGCCGGGCCCCTGATCGCCGTTCGGCTCAATATTCTCACGCGCAAAACCTTGGGCGGGTTGCAGACCGATCTCGCGAGCCGCGTGCTCGCCGCCGACGGTCAGCCTGTGCACGGCCTCTACGCGGCCGGAGAGGTCGCCGGCTTCGGTGGCGGCGGTGTGCACGGCTACAACGCTCTCGAAGGCACGTTTCTGGGCGGCTGCATTTTCTCCGGCCGCGCGGCAGGTCGGGCTGCCGCAAAAACACTGGCTTGAGTCTTTGCCCACACCAAACTTGTCGCGACGCTTTTGCACCTCGTCAATCGCATTTATCGCGCCGGTGCCAAACGTTTGATCTTAGCCGACGGCGTGAGGCCTTGGCAGGACGGCTCCAAAGTTATTAAATCGTCGGGTTCGGGCTTTTCCTCGGCCGAAGCCGCTTGGCTTGGAGCACGTCGGACAACCTTCGCTATTCGGCCAGGATGCTTGGATCGCCGCCGCAGAACCCGACCAGAGCGCGGCTCCGCGCTGTTTTGAGGCAGTTCTAAGGCTGAGGCAATCAACACGATCAAGACTTTCGCGTATGCGGGCCTTTGCCGATTTCAACCCGGATGAACAGGCGGAGACTTTGGCGTGGCTATCCGGTGACCCACATTATGGAGGACCACAGCATGATCCTGCTCATCTCGGATAGCTCCTTGCGCGCCCTTGCCATCGCGGCCTTCACGCTCTCGCTGTTTGCGGTGACGCCGTCCGCCATGGGCGCTGGCGGCTTTGACAGCGATGACGACCATCCCACCTGCCCGAGAGGCAAGGTTTACGACGCAAGGACAAAAACATGCGTCGAGGAGCGAAGCGGCGTCCTGCGCGATGGCGTGCTGACCGACTATGCTTTCGCCCTCGCGAAAGCGGAACGCTATGACGAAGCGATCGATGCGCTCAACCTCCTGCGCAATCCGAACACCGCGAAAGCGTTGAATTACCGCGGCTATGCGACTCGCAAGCTGGGGCGCACGGAAGAAGGCGTCGGCTATTATCTCAAGTCCGTCGCGCTCGATCCGAACTACACTCTGGTGCGCGAATATCTCGGCGAGGCCTACGTCGTTCAGGGCAAGCTCGACCTCGCCAAGCAGCAGCTCGATACGATCGCCAAACTGTGCGGTTCGACCGAATGCTCGGAATACACGGTCCTTTCGAAGGCGATCGCGAAGGCGCAAACGCCGTAGCTGCCTGCCGTCACTTCATTTGAGCGGCTTCAGCGGCAATGCTTGCCCTTCGCATAGATCACGATGATTTTGGATTGATTCAATCCAAAATCATGAACGTGATCGATTCTAATAAATGAGAGCGGGATATGCAGATAAGCTTGCGCAATCTGCGTAAACTTGATTGCGCCGGAAAATCCGCGCAGCGTCCCACTGTCCCTCATCCCGCTCTAGCAGGCTGGCGATGAACGAGGTTCGTGATTTGGCCCTTCAAACCACCCGTTCGATCCGGCGCCTCATCGCCGCGCTGGCTGTCGTTATTGCCACGCCTTGCGTGGTCTTGGCCTACGAAGAGCTTGGTCCGTCACCCGACATGGCCGCCTGGGAAATTTTTGCGCAGGCGGTGGCGTCTTCCGGCACGTCCGGCCTTAAGCAGCTCGAATTTGAGACATGGGCCTCCGACGAGGATTTGTACGGCAAATCGCCGCCGCAATGGCCGGTCGTCGGCGCACTCCGGCTTCCCGGTGCATGCAGGCTCGCCGTCGACCGCGAGGCCGCAAAGGCGGCCGGATTTCCAAACGATGGCTGCATCATGGAGGAGGTCAGGCGCAATTGGGCCGCCTATCGATATGTCGTTTCCCACGAGCTCTATTCGAAGGCGGGTCTTGCCAAGGCGTTCCAGCAAGGCGTCAAAGTCGACCTGCCCGCCGACTCCGTTCAAGTGAAGGCGGACTGGATCAAGATCAGCGATCTCACGCGGTGGGTGCACATCGAAGAAAATGATATTCGCCGGATTTATTACACGAAAATTGAGAGAGCTGGCGCAGCGGAAATCGAATATGCCCTGGTTGCGTTGCATCTCAATTCAAAGCGATGGAAGAATTGGATTTGGGCGACCTTCGAGCATAAATTAAATCCGGGCCGCTGCGACGAAATTGGCTGCCATGATATGTTCGCCGCGACGATCACTGAGGTGAACGGTCAAACGCCGGCAAATCAGACCTATGGCGATTGCCTGAAGACTCCTGCGTTGTTGGTCATGTTCGCGAATGTCGGATTGAATTCGATTTGGCTGAATTATTGTTTGAAGGGATCGCAAATCGCCTTCACGGACACGGATGGCAGGCCGACGCTGCTTGGCAATTCGGTGATCGATCGGATCAACGGCCACATCCCGATGCGGCATTCATCGTGCCTAACCTGTCATGCGCTTGCTTCCTTTAATCAGTCGGGAGAAGCCAACGGCGCTTTCGCCGACAATGCCATCGGCGATGTCGACCAAACTCGTCTTCAAGATTATATGGCTGACGGCTTCGTGTGGGGCGTCACAAACGCGAAGTGAAGCCTGGGCTTGGCCGTCCGGCTTTGCGCCGCTTTGGGCCGCCGCAAAGGCGGTGGGCTGAGGTCAGTATTCAGAACAAACTCGCCGCGGTGCAAAAAGTTTGCGCTCGCGCCCGGCACGCGCAGCTTCTAATGAGATGGGTGCGATGTTTCAATCGTGCCGCGTTCAGGCCAGCGAACGCTCACGCTTGCGCTCGACATGTTCCGCGGCATCGACGCGCTGCCGATCCACGAACTGGAGGCCTCATGCGTATCCGCGTCGGCTGTGAGCTCAACTTCGAACTTCCCCAGACGACACCGATGATCGTCACGCTAAACGTGCATTTTTCGCGCGTCTCCGACTTGGAGCGTCCGGATCATCTCATCACCAGTCCTTCGGTTCCGATCGAAGGCTTTCGCGACAGTTTTGGCAATTGGTGCAGCCGCCTGGTTGCGCCTGCGGGTCGTTTCAGCCTCGGCACGGACACGATTGTGCGTGATACCGGTCTGCCCGATCCCATCAACCTCGACGCTGTGCAGCACCAGGTCCAGCACTTGCCTGTCGACACTCTGCTGTTCCTGCTCGGCAGCCGCTATTGCGAGACCGATCGCTTGTCCGACGAGGCTTGGCGCCTGTTTGGACATACGCCGCTCGGCTGGCCGCGGGTCCAGGCCATCTGCGATTTCGTGAACAAGCGTATCACCTTCGGCTACGAGCATTCCCGCGCCACCAGAACCGCCTATGAAGCTTACGCGGAGGGCCGCGGCGTTTGCCGCGACTTTGCGCATTTGGCGCTTACTTTCTGCCGTTGCTTGAATATTCCGGCGCGCTATTGCACCGGCTATATCAGCGACATCGGCCTGCCGCCGCCTTATGCGCCGATGGATTTTGCCGCCTGGATCGAGGTCTATCTCGGCGGCCGCTGGCACACGTTTGATCCGCGCAACAACGCCCCACGCAGGGGGCGTGTCCTCATCGCCTATGGCCGCGACGCTGCCGATGTGCCTCTGACCCACATGTTCGGGCCCGGCACTTTGTCGGGCTTTCGCGTCTGGACCGAAGAAGCGCCGGAACAATGAACGCGGTCCTCTGCCGCGCACCGCCGGAGGGCGTGCCATATTGATGGGGAAATAGTGGACTGCACCCCTTGCGTGAGACACGCCAATTCCAGGAGCGCGTCTCACGCCACTTTCTTCTTTCGGGGTTTGACTGTGAGACTGAAGCCGATGGCGTTCAGCACGCCGAGGAGCGTCGTCAGCTGCGGATCGCCCGCAGGGCTCAGCGCCTTGTAGAGCGAAGCGCGCGTTAGGCCGGCTGCCTCGGCGACCTTCGCCATGCCGCGCGCGCGGGCGACGGTGCCGAGCGCCGCGGCGATATAGGACGCGTCGCCGGTTTCGAGCGCGTCGACGAGCAGTTCGCGCTGAGTTCTCGCGCTCGTCAAGTGCTCGGCTGCATCGAAGGGAACCGTTTTCATCGTCAATCCTCCAATTCGTCCACCATCGCCTGCGCGGCTTGGATGTCGCGTTTCTGCGACGACTTGTCGCCGCCGCACAAAAGGACAATCAGGACGCGGCCCCGCCGCGTGAAATAGACGCGGTAGCCCGGCCCGTAATCGATCCGCAGCTCGCTGACCCGGCCGCCGACCGATCTGCTGTCGCCCATGAGCCCGGCTTCGAGGCGCACGAGCCGCTGCGCGATCTTCTCGACGGCGCGTCGGTCGGCGAGGCCGGCGAGCCATTGCCGAAAGGCGACGGTCTGGCGCAACTCGAACATTGTCTCCTATAGGAGACAAGCCCGGGGCTGTCAACTATAAGAAACCCGCGGTGCGTCTGTCTTGCTCGGCGGTATTTCGGCGACGACGACTATGCGCTCTATCGCGACCTCTTGCGCGAGGCTTGCGGGCGCGAGGGCGTCGCGGTTTGGAGCTATTGCTTGATGCCGAACTACGTTCACCTGATCCTGTCGCCGCGCACGCCTGACGGGCTCGGTCGCGCTGGGGCAAGGCGCATCGGCGCTATTCGGGGTTTGTCAACGCGCGGATGCGGGTGACCGGTCATCTCTTCCAGGCGCGCTTTTCCTCCGTCGTGATGGACGAGGCGCATCTGATGGCGGCGGCGCGCTATGTGGCGTTGAACCCGGTCCGGGCGCGGCTCGTCGAGCGCGCCGAGGACTGCCGTGGTCCTCGACGCGGGCGCTGCTCTCCGGCCGTGGCGACGGGTTGGTCGACGTCGCGCCGCTCATCGAGCGCTGCGGCGGGCGCTTCGCCGACCTCGTCGACGCGGCGCCGGACAAGGTTGCCATCGCTGCGCTCACCGGCCGCGACCCGCGACCCGGCAAACGGGGCCGCAAAAGTCGCCCGAACCAAGCCGCCCCGCCCGCTTCAGGCGGCGGGCGGTCATAGGAAAATATGCATGTGTCACCGTACTACGCGTAATACCGTAATACCGTAATACGCGTCGCAATACGCGTAATACCACGAGCATTAGATTAGAAGCTGTTGCTAAAATCGATGCGTGACGCGATCCCGCGCGCTACAACTGCTCCGCGCGGAGCGAGCACTCAGGTTTCAGGTTCGACAAGATATTCTACCGATGCCGATTAAAGGCCGAGCGTGTCGAACCACCCGCCACTTGGCGCCGCATAAGAAACTTGGCATGCTCGACCCGCGCCATGCGCGCACCGCGGCGAACCTTGCAGACTAGCTTTGGGGGGTCCTCATGGACGGAACAGCATCTTCGGAAAGGTCACGCGCTTGGCTTCTCGTCCCGATCCTAGCCTTCATAGCAGCTGCGGTTCTACTCGCGTTCTGGTTCTTGCCGCGATTCTATGCCGTATACCAGCTCTTTTGGAGCCAGAGCAGTACCCACGAACTTTTCTATGAGCAGCTCGGCTTCAGCGAAGCATGGTCTTCGTTTATTGCTGTAGTCTTCGCATTCTTTTATACACTTGTATGGATTCCGCTCGCGGCATGGACAATCCACCTTCTCGCTTGGAACTTCAACTGGCGACAACTCTTTGTTGCTTTTGTGTGTTGGGTTGTTGCTTATGGTAATTCCCCGTTGGCGCACGCACTTCTCGATCATGATGTTTGCTTCAATCAGAAAACTGGGCAACCGCTGAAATGGTACACGGTGCAATTAAACGGTGAGATTGTTCTTTCCGATAGTCCAGGATTCGATCCCACTACAGGGCAACGCAAGCAGCCGGTCACGTCCGAAATCTGTGACGCGTATAAGCAACAATCAATCGGACGGCGGCCGCGCAAAGTCACGCTCGAAATACAGGGTCCGAAGTTGGTGGATGAAGCCGGGCGACCACTAGCTTGGTACCACAAAGATTCCACGGGTAAGATTGACGTTTACAATGCTCCAGGCGTTGCACTAGGAGCTCAGTCGTTGTTGATGCCGATAACTAAGGCCAACGAAACGACCATTCGGCGGCAAATCGAACCCATGATTCTGGAACTCAAGAGGCAGGTGGTTGGCTGGCTTTTGCGAGACAAGGAAATCGATTCTCGGTGCGCCACGGCTGATCCCAGAGGGACGAACCTTAGCATCTCTAATTTTGATCTCACTAACAGTGGAATTGATCAGACGATTTTTGTGTCCGGCAGCGAGTGCTTTTTCCAAGGTGCGAGGTACGGAACGATTTGGCTGTACAGCAAAGCGGCGCCAAATGAATACCACCTGGTTATGGCCGAGCATGGCATGCCCGACGTCAAGCAACTGCCCACCGCGACAAATGGTTTCGTGAATCTTTTGTCTTGGTATGTCTCTGCACAGGATATCGACATATATGAGTATCATTTTGATGGAAACAAGTACGCACTTGCGATCTGCATGAACACCCAATACCGCAACAAAGAAAACGACCCCACCAATCGGCGTTTTTCCCCGCAGATTGGCAATTGGCGATTTATGAGATGTCCCGCGGAAGGGCTTCCGCCCATCCCTCTGCCGCCTGGTCAGTATCCGACAGCGTCATTCGATGACATTGGCAATGATATAGGAACCGTCATCACGTTCGTGCCGGGCTGGGACAGGTACTTATTGCTACTTCGTTTCGGTCATGGACTTACATCTGGCCAGCAAGTATACGCCTGGACCGAGAATAGCTCTGTCAAGGTCCCCCTGACTCTTGAAACCGTTTCTGCAAACGGTGCAACGACGGTGAACTTGGGAAATATGGAACTAAAGAACGTCAGTTTGGCTGCGGCCAGAATTGTCCGCTAGCGAATCATTATTGCGATTTGACGAAGCTCACCATTAGACACTTTCCTGGCACTGGACGCTTGCGGAGCGGCAGAGACAGCATATTCGAATGCACAATTTGTCCGTTCTCCAATATGCTGTCGCTAAATTCGAGCTTAAAGCTTGCAAGCTCGTTAGCAGGAATATCAAAGACAGACATTCCAACGGTCGTATAGGAAGAGAAGGCCGGAGATGGCCGCGTGTTCCATGTGAACGTCGGCATCGTCACTTTTATTTTGTTTCCAACCTTGTCCACGCCAAATGACATTGCCTGCAATGTCCCGACTTTAGTGCTGCCTAGGTCATAAGGTCCTTCGAATTGCATTAGGGATGCGGGCGGAGGGCTTGCCGCACCTATAACTGACGCCGGAATAACAATGAGCCTTGCGACGTTCTTTGGCACGCGCGCGCATGATTCGTACACTTCCGGCAATCGCTCTCGTTCGCGCTTTTCAACAAACCGCTCTGAGGCCTCTCTTTCTTGGCTTCGAACCTCTTCAACATCTGTCAGCGGCAAGAGGAGTTCGGTGGTCCCCGGATAGAATCCGGGTGCGTCAAACATTTGAATGAATCCGTCGGGCTGTTGGTGATACCAAATGATTGGTTCACCTCTATCACCAAGCAATTTTTTTGGTGGATTGGTATTGATGCTGGCCCGGATTGGCGTTGGGAACTTGCCTCGCTGATAGTTCGCAATGATTTGACAAATCTTTGCCGTGACCGGTTTCTTTTCGTCACCAAGTGCCGGGTCGTAGCCTGAACTGTCGAACCATTCGATTTGACCATCCCTGCGCAGCACATACCACTTAATCGCTTTACCGGTGCTTTGATTGAAACACACCTGACCGCCAAGAAGCGCGCGAGCTAGTGGCGCGTGACCATAAATTGTCACCCAAGCAATAAATGCAGCAGTTTGTTGCTTCCAATCGTAGCGCCAAAACATTGCGCGAAACAGCCATGCCAGCAAAGGTACCCAAGATAGCGCGTAAAAGAACGCGAAGACGACAGCTATGCTTTCGGAGACCGCATCGCTGAACCCAAGTTCATCGTGGAAAAGTGCCTTGATGCTCTCGTGCCCCCAATACAACTGATAGACTGCGATAATGCGGGGCGACATTATCGCCACAGACGAAATCAACGCGACCAGGACAACTGGGATTAGAACCAGACGAAAACGCCACCGCCTTCGAAACGGGCCTTTGGAGGTCGCTGTAAGGCGATGCATGGCCGGGCTCCACCGCAGCAGAATCCAAAATGCTAGTTCTTGATCCTGCGAGTTGCAATGCGTGTTCCAACTCCGAAAGTCCGCTTTGGAGCCGGGAAGCAGCAGCGCTCCTGACGAGCCACGCACGCAGCTACCCACTCAGGCGTCAACGGCTACGCATCATCCCGAAACGCTCCGAGTAGTGCCGCGCTCGCGCCCGCCCGATCGTGGCAGGCATGTGGGTATTACGTATTAGGTATTAGGTATTAGGTATTAGGTATTAGGTATTATATTTCTATTACGTCTATTACGTTCTATTACGGTGACACTTGCAGTTTTCCCCATTATCCGAGATTATTTCCAAGTAGAATTTTCGGCGAGGTCGTCGATGACACGCATCGGCCGGTTCGTAGTTCCAGGTCTGCCCCATCACGTCACCCAGCGCGGCAATCGGCGCGAGCGGGTGTTCTTCGGCGACGACGACTATGCGCTCTATCGCGACCTCTTGCGCGAGGCTTGCGGGCGCTTCGCCGACCTCGTCGACGCGGCGCCGGACGAGGTTGCCATCGCCGCGCTGAGCGCCGCCGAGACGATCGGGCGCCCGCTCGGCGCGCCGGCCTTCCTCGATCGCTTGGCCGCGCTCACCGGCCGCGACCCGCGGCCCGGCAAGCGAGGACGCAAAAGTTGTCCGAAGCAAGCCGCCCCGCCCGCGGCCTGTGGTGTGCCCTCATAGGGAAACATGCATGTGTCACCGTAATACTGACCCACATGTTCGGGCCCGGCACTTTGTCGGGCTTTCGTGTCTGGACGGAAGAAGCGCCGGCATAATGAGACATGCGATCCATCGGACGTCCAAATATCGGCAAATAGGACCTGCTTTTCGGCGATATATTTTAGCCGGCCGGGAATAAATTCCGGCGCGCCCCGGTCTACTCGTCAGAAGCGCTCGTGCTTCACGGGAGACCACCAATGGCAATGGATGACAAGGACGATAGCCCGAACCGCCGCAAAGTTCTCGAATGCATGACCTGGGCCGGCACCGGCATTCTCTGGACGATCGCCGGCGGCGTCCCGAAATCGCTCGGCCTCGTCGGGGAGGCTCTGGCTGAGGAAGCCTCGAGCCTCACGTTCATGCAAATCAGCGACAGCCATGTCGGTTTCGACAAGCCGGCCAATCCGAACGTCAGCAGTACGCTGGAAGCAGCAATCGGCAAGATCCGCGCCCTGCCGGCAAAACCCTCCTTCATGATTCATACCGGCGATATTTCGCATTTGTCGAAGCCGAGCCAATTCGACGACGCCGATAAAATCATCTCGCAAGCCATGCTCGACGTGCATTACGTGCCGGGCGAGCACGACTTTCTCGACGAAGACGCAAAGCTCTATCGCGAACGCTATGGCCGCGGCACAAAGGGTGCAGGCTGGTACAGCTTTGACGCAAACGGCGTTCACTTCATCGGGCTCGTCAATGTCGTCGATCTGAAGGCGGGCGGTCTCGGCAATCTTGGCGGCGAACAGATCGCATGGCTCGAAGACGATCTCAAAGATCGCTCGGCCTCGACGCCGATCGTCGTCTTCGCCCATATTCCGTTATGGGCGGTCTACCCAGAGTGGGGTTGGGGCACCGATGACGGCGCCCGCGCGCTCGGCTATCTCAGCCGCTTCGGTTCGGTGACCGTGCTCAACGGCCATATCCATCAAGTGATGCAGAAGGTCGAGGGCAACGTCACCTTCCATACCGCGATGTCGACAGCGTTTCCGCAACCGGTTCCGGGAACCGCACCGTCACCCGGCCCAATGAAAGTCGAAGACGCAAAGCTGCGCACGCTGCTCGGCATAACCAACATTACCTTCAAGCGCGGCCAACAGCGCCTCGCCGTCATCGACGAACCGTTGCAGGGGTGAAACATCATGATCGCACGCAAGATCATCCTGTCGGTCTTCATAGCCTTCGCTCTCTTGTCGGTATGGGTTCCCCTAACCCATGCAGAAGAGGCGGCAGTCAAGATCGACAATTTCACCTTCAATCCGCCGTTGCTGAAAGTGAAACCGGGAGAAACCGTCACCTGGGTCAACGAAGACGACATTCCGCATACTGTCGTGGCGACGAACCACGCGTTCAAATCGAAAGCGATGGATACGGGCGAGAAATACGCGTTCACGTTCACGACGGCGGGCCAATATGAGTACTTTTGCTCGTTGCATTCGCACATGAAAGGAACGATTATAGTCGAGGGTGAGGCGAGCCAGAAGTGATCGATGGGGCGCGTGACGCCAGGAAAATTCTCTCCGAGGCGGATCGGGCGCTCAGCGGCGGCGAACGACGCGTCGCATGATCTCGACGGCAAGGCGAGCCGCTTCAAAACCCTCGCCTTGCCGCATCTCGACGACGTCTATTCGCTTGCCCGCTACCTTGTGGGACGCGACGCCGATGCCGAGGATGCCGTGCAGGAATGTTATCTGCGCGCGTTCCGCTATTTCGATACATTCAGCGGCTCGGCAATCAAACCATGGCTGTTTTCGATCCTGCGCAACGTATGCCATACGCATCGCGCCAGCGATCGCGGTCTTGTCTATGGCGAGCTGGCGTCTGCTCTCGATGATACGTCCGAAGTTTCACCGCTGTGGCGGGAAGCCGAAGAAACGCCGGAGCATTCGATCATCCGGCGGCACGATGCGGCGACCGTGCGCAAACTTATTCAGAATTTGCCGGCGGAGTTCCGTGAAGTGCTTGTTCTGCGTGAAGTGAACGAGCTTTCCTATCGCGAGATCGCGCAAATTGTCGACGCGCCGATCGGGACGGTCATGTCGCGCCTAGCGCGTGCGCGTGCGATGTTTCGCGATGCATGGAACACGGCTGAAAGCGGGGGGGCGAATTGAACTGCGAAGAGGCGAGACTTCTGGTTCACGCGCTCGTCGACGGCGAACTCGATTCCGGCCATGCGCGCGAGGTCGAAGCGCACGTGGCAGGCTGCGCCGAATGTGCCGCTGAACTGGCGCTTGTGCGCGATTTGCGCGAGAAGATGACGTCGGTCGATCTTCATTATCCGATGCCCGATAGTCTCCTGAACAGGCTCGAACGCGCTTTGCCTGCGCAACCAATCACCGAGAATAGCCCGAGGACTCGCCGGGACCTGCTGAAGGGTTTTGGAGCAGGAGTCGGGCTCTCGGCTATTGCCGCATCCGGCCTATTGGTCATGGTCGTTCGCAAAGACGCGGAAGACCAGATGCTAGGCGATCTGGTATCGGCGCATTTGCGCTCGTTGCAGGCGGAGCACCTCACCGACGTGCAGACGAGCGATCAGCATATGGTCAAGCCCTGGTTCAACGGCCGCGTCGATGTCGCGCCCCCCGTGCCGGATTTGACGGCGCAGGGTTTCACACTCGTCGGTGGCCGGCTCGACACGGTCGAGGGCAAGACAGTCGCGGCGATCGTCTATCGCCGGCGTGGCCACGTCATCAATCTCTTTGTGGCTGCTGCCTCGACGGATAAAGGGCAGGCGAATACGAGCACCGTGCGAGGTTTCAATATCCGGCATTGGTCCGATCAGGGCCTGTCTTTGGGGGCGGTGAGTGATATCAACGCCGCGGAGCTGGAGGAATTCGAGCAGAAGTTCGAAGCCGCAATTCACGACAAAACATGAGACAGACTAAAGAATTGATCGGACTGAGGTGAAATCCGAGCTGGCGCTCGCGCCGGCAGACGAAGCTTCCCTCGAGGAACCACGATATTTCGGTGAGCTGCGTTCAGGCGGGCGAACGCTCGCGCTTACGCTCGATATATTCCTGCCGCAAGGACCAGCTGGCAAGGACGCGCCCCATGTCGTCGACGATATGAACCGTGTCGGGAATGAGCGGCGAGGGACCGATCGCGCGCGGCGCTTCGCCTTCATCCTCGAAATAGCCGCGAATGATTTCGCGGACCATCGTATCGAAAATTCCTGGATCGCGGTTCGAGCGGCCGAACCCGCATGCGAAAAAGACCGACCGGTTATGGATGAATTCGATGGAATACCGCATCGGTCCTCACTCCCACCTGGCCCACCGAACATGCGCCTCGGTGTCCAAGAGTCAAGGATGTCGCAATAGCGACCGCGCTCGCGTCACCGCTCGCTAACGGAAAAACGACCCATTTTGAACCCTTTTCGGCCAGCTTGTCCATCGCCAAGGCGGCGCCGCGTCCGCTTTGCCGGCAGAGGTCCTAACTCACGCCGAGCTTTTTCTGCAGGCTCGTGGAAGAGGTCGTGTACTGGAACGTGAGTTTTTTGTCGGGATAGACGTAGCGATGGATCTTCTGGGCCGCGAGCGCGCCTTCTTGGAAACCGCAAAGGATGAGCTTCAGCTTGCCTGGATAATGGTTGATGTCGCCCACAGCGAATATGCCGGGCACATTGGTTTCGAAACGTTCGGTGTCGACCGGCACGAGGTTTTCGTGAAGATTGAGGCCCCAATCAGCAATCGGCCCGAGCTTCATCGTGAGCCCGAAGAACGGCATGAGCCTTTCGCAAGGAATTTCGCTGACTTGGCCGTCGCCGCCTTTAAGGCTGACCGCGCCGAGTGCGCCGTCTTCGCCCTTCACGGCCACGATCTGGCCGAGCTTCAGATCCATTTTGCCGGCTGCGACCAGTTCACGCATCGAATTGACGGAATGCGGCGCTGCGCGGAAATCGTCGCGCCGGTGAACGAGCGTCACGCGTTTGGCAACCGGCTGCAAATTTAATGTCCAGTCGAGGGCCGAATCTCCGCCGCCGACGATCGTCACATGCTTGCCGCGAAAATCTTCCATTTTTCGCACGGCGTAAAAGACTGATTTTTCCTCGAACGCCTCGATGCCGTCGATCGGCGGCTTTTTCGGCTGGAAGGAGCCGCCACCGGCCGCCACGATCACCGCTTTGCACTCGAACTGCGCGCCGCCATCGGTCCTGACCCGGAAAGCGGGTGCTTTCTCCGTGCCGAGGACTTCGAGGGTCGTGACCATTTGACCGAAATGGAAGGTCGGGTTGAAAGGCTTGATCTGCGCCATGAGCTGGTCGACCAAGCCCTCCCCAGTCACCACGGGATGGCCGGGAATGTCATAGATCGGCTTTTCCGGGTAGAGCTCGGCGCATTGGCCGCCGGGTTTGGGCAAAATGTCGATGAGGTGGCATCGGATATCGAGAAGGCCGAGTTCGAATACGGCGAACAGGCCGCAAGGGCCCGCGCCAACAATCACGACATCGGTCTTGATGCTCTCATTCATGCATAGGGCTCCTGGTATATGTTGGTTCGTTCCGATTATGGCTTGGCAATTGCCTTTTGGCCGAGCGGCGCATCGTCCGAGCTTAACCTTGGCGTGGCGGCGTCCGCACAATGAGACCGTCGAGAGCCGGCGTCAGCTTAATCTGGCAGGAAAGCCGCGAATTGGGCTGCACCGCATAGGCGAAGTCGAGCATATCTTCTTCTTTGGGGTCGGCTTTCCCGGTCAGGGGTAGGAAGGCTGCGTCCACATAGACATGGCAAGTGGCGCAGGCGCAGGCGCCGCCACATTCTGCGACGATTTCGGGGACCGAATTGCGGATCGCCGCCTCCATCAGGGTCGAGCCCTCTTCGGCGGCGACTACGCGTTTTTCTCCTGCAGAATCAATATACGTAACTTTGATCATCAAGACAGTCTCTCGCAAATGGGGCAGATTGGACCAGTTTCGGCACGCCCTCTTTAATGAAGACTGATTCCGATGAACAGCATTGTCTTTGCCGGAATCGAGGTTTCAGCGCCGCAAAACACCTTCGTCGAGGGCTAGCTGCCTACGGCTCCGCCGGGAGGCGCCCCGGGTGGCCAAGCCTCCCAGGCCTGGAGATACGACTCAATGGCCGCCATCGCTTCCTCGAGTGCCTCGGCAAGCGCGGCGAGTGGCGCGCGCCTGCCGTCGGTTGGTACATGGCTTTCGAGCGTTTCGGCCGCAACCGCAACGCGGAAGGCCCCGATTGCGCGCGCCGACCCCTTGAGCCGGTGGGCGAGATCGTTGAGAGCCCCCACCTCTTGCTGCCCGAGTGCCCGCATTTGCGCGAGCAAGCTCGGCGATTGGGCCGAAAACAAACAGAGAAGTTCACGCTGCAGGTGCCTGTCGCCAAGTGTCTGTTCACTCAGATGAGCGAGGTCGATTGGGCTCCGCGGCAGCGCAAAGTGTCTGTCCGTCGCGCATCTGTCCATGGGAGACCCTGCCTAGTGTTGGGATGCAACCGACGGATGCGCCCATCCGTTGGTTGAGACCAAGTCTAATTTTTTGATCCGCAGGGTCGACTTGTCCTTCTTCTTGGGTACGAAGCGCAAGCGTCTGACCATCGTTGGTTGCGGAAAAGTGAAGCCACTTTTCCGCAAAAGACATGTTCCGCCTCCGTCTCCAGCTCTTGGGCCGGCGGTGGCAAGCCCGGTCGCAACCCATTTTGGCATAAATCTGGCCATTATTCGCTTGCAATTTCAATGATCGAAGTGACGCCCTCCGAAACCGGCGGCCATCCCATGCGCAATTTGCCGAGATTCTCGGCAACATGATGAAAACCGCGTTAACGACGTTTTGAAAGCTTGATTGCTTCCAGTTCCAATCTTTCTATCAGAGATGTAAGGTGAATTTTGGTTAATACTGTGTGCAAGCGGCTTAATCGGAGCGCGGCCGAGGGCGGAAGTTTCGAGCGCTGGTTTTGCGATGCTGAAGGGTAGTTCCCGTCTACCAGCTGAATCGCAACACTAACTGCTTGATCTGGTGGGCCGACTTATCCTTACGCTTGGACCTAAGCGCAAGGGTCGGACCACTAGGAAACTCCGGCTCGAAGGATGTGGTGATGTCGTGTCTCGCGGCTCTCGATAGACTTCGGCGGATCCCGAGGGAGCTGTTACGTTGATCGCGCGTGGACCAAGTCGTTAACCGGAATACAGCCGCTGTTCCCTTAAGAACCGTGCGGCTTAAAGAACGAGACGGCGTCGCGGGCGAACGCGCGGCGTGTCAAAGGGTGAAGAAGTGAGTAGTTCAGCGGCGCTGTGCTTATTATTGCCGAAATGACGTAATCGTCGGCTCAGCGGTGCCGCAAGGTGAGAAAGAGGCAGCTATGGCCACGTCCAACAAGGCTTCAGATCCGGCGGCAGCGGCTTTGTCGGCAATCGAGGAAGCTTTGAACCTTGCCGGTGGAGCCGCGCCTGACGGCCAAAAGGCGCCAACTCTGTCGACGCCGGTCTTCCCGAAAGTTTCCGATCCCGACAAGACGCCGAAAGTGACGAAACGGTCCGGGACAGGCATGCCGCCTCCCGATCCGGCACTCAACGCTCCCGGCTTGCCGCCGCCGCCGGCGCTCGGCGGCGAACTCGAACGCAAGGGAGGCGAGCGCTTCCGCTTGCCGGAAGTCGACGAACATCCCCTGTTCTCACCAAAGCGTCCGGACAACGCTCCGCTGCGAGACGGCACGCCTGAGCGCGCATCGCCAGTCGTACCCTCGGCACCTCCTGCCAATGACGATCGCCACTCGGTCGGGCAGATCTTGCGTTCGCTAAACGCGCGGCCGAGCCGCACCCCGATGGTTTTGGCCACGTTCGTTTCCGCGGCCTGGATTGTTCTTGTCGTGCTTTATGCTTATGCCAATAAGGTGACCCTCGCGACCGCCAGTGATCTCGAGGCCAGGCCCGATCTTGTCCTTTATGCTTTGCTCGCCCTCGGGCCGGTGCTTTTCTTCTTCGTGATGGCGATGATGGCGCGCCGAGCGCAGGAAATGCGCATGACGGCGCGTTCGATGACGGAAGTCGCGATGCGGCTTGCGGAACCTGAGTCGATCGCAACCGAGCAGATGGTCACGCTGTCGCAAGCCGTTCGGCGCGAAGTGGTCTCGATGGGCGACGGTATAGAACGTGCGCTCGCACGTGCCGGTGAACTCGAGACCATGGTGCGCACGGAAGTTTCCAATCTCGAGCGCTCCTACTCGGAAAACGAGAGGCGCATCCGCGCCCTGGTCGATGAATTGTCCTCCGAGCGGGACGCCATTTTCGCCAACTCCGAACGCTTGCGCGGCGTCATCGCCGGGTCCCAGGATTCGGTGTTCCGTGAGCTCGAGAGCACTGCGGCGCGTCTTTCGGATAGTCTCGGCGATGTCGGCTCGCGGGTGGCCACGTCGCTTGGCACCAAAGCGGAAGAGATTCGCTTGGCCCTCGAATCCACCGGTGACGCGCTCGTTGAAAAACTGGCGTCTCAGGGTGGTAGTCTCATCACCCGGTTGGGCGAAACGGGCGACCGGCTGCATGAGATCGTTGACGTCAACGGCAATGGTCTGCACGAACATCTTGCCGACCTGAACCAACGCTTCGGGGCGCTCTTCGACGAGCGCTCGACTATGATCCGCGAAGGTTTCGAAGGTTCCGCTCAGCGTTTTGCCGAGCTTACCGACGAAAGCCATTTCAAACTCCACGCCCAGTTCGAACAGCAAGGCAACGAGCTGAACGAGCGTTTCGCTGCGACGGCCGAGGACACTTTGTCCACTTTTAGGGCACGTGCAGATCAGCTCACTTCCGAGCTGGAGGCGCATGCGCAGAGGACTGTCGGCGCGTTTTCGGGCCTTAGCGAAGACTTCAGCGCGCGCTTCGCGGAAACGATCGGAGAAGCGATCAACGCGATCGCGATGCATGGGGACCGAGTCAACGAGACCTTGGCCGAACGCCTCTTGCGTTTCGAAGATATCGTCTCCAGCCAGGGCCAGGCGATCGCCGAAAGATTAAGCGACGAGACCGCCCGGTTGAATATGAACCTCGGCGACAAATTCGCTGCAATTGAATCGACGCTCGTCATCCGTGGCGCCGAACTAGACGCAACGCTGGGTGTGCGTGCACAGGAGACTTCCGACGCACTGGAGGCGCAGACGCGGGCTTTCGAAGAGCGCACCGCTGGGAAGGCGGAAGAAATCGGACATACGCTCGATGCGCTCATTCAGCGTGTCGACACGGGTCTCGACGGGCGGGCTAGGACGCTCACCGAGACGCTTGCCGCCCGCGCGCTCGACATCGCCAAAATTCTCAGCGAGGGCAGCCGCGAAGTGACCGCAATGGTCGATTCGAAAGCCGCGGAAATCAACCAAATACTCGGTGGCCGAGCAACAGAAATTGCCGATACGTTCGATGATCGAATCGCCCGTTTCGAAGAACAGATCGTTGATAGGCTCCGCGAGATCGATCACGCGCTCGGCGAACACGCCGGCAATATCAGTTCCGTGCTCGATCACGAGACGGGAGAACTCGCGGTGGTTCTGGCCAACAGAGCCGCGGCGTTGCGCGATCTTCTCGCGCAGGCAAGCGCCGATCTCGATGCGACACTCGCCGGTCGCGCCGGCGATATCGGCGCTTCGCTCGCTCTTCGCGTCAACGAAATCGGGACAACGCTTGCCGGCCGGCTCGCAGAGCTGCAAGCCGCGCTCGATGAACGCAGAAAAGACTTGAGCGATACGAGTGAATCGATTCAATTCGGGATTGGGTCGACGCTGGAGAAGCTCGGGGAAAGAACCGCGAATCTGCAAGAGTTGATCGGCAATGCCGACGCAAATTTAACCGCGCGGGACACGACTTTGGCCGCGAGGTTGCACGAGTTCCAATCGACGCTCACCATCGTCACGAAAGATGTTTACGAACTTGGTGCACGGGCCGGTACGACGATCAACAGTGCCAACGCCCTCTCAGATACGATTGCCCGCCAGCAGCAATCGTTGGCGGTTGCAGCGCGCGATTTAGCTCTCTCGCAGGCAGAGCTCGACCAGACCCTCGACGAGCGTCGGGCCGCACTCGAATCGTTGCTCGAATCGGTTCAAACGCGGCGCGAAGATTTCGACGCGGTCATGAAGACTTTCTCGGGGCTGGTCGACGAATCCTTCCGTCAGGCCGAGAGCCGAGCACGCGAGATCGGGTCCTTCCTAACCGAGGCTTCCGAAGCGACGGCCGGCATGGTCGATCGGCAGTTTTCCGACATCCGCAATGCGGTGGGCCAAGAACGCGAGCACACCGGCAGCGTATTGCGCGCAGCTTACCAGCAGGCGAATGCCGAGCTTGAGGCGATTTTCGGCCAGACCACTGAAAGGTTCCAAAACGCAGCGACCGAGATGCGCGGTCTCGCGCACGAGATCAAACGCGAATTGGAAGCCACGCGAGGGGAATTGCAACGCAACGCAGTCTCCTTGCCGCAGGAAGCGTCAGAGCAGGCCGCCGCGATGCGCCGCGTCGTCGCCGATCAGATCAAGGCGCTCAATGAATTGACCGAGCTCGTGGCGCGCTCAGGCCGCTCTTACGACCTCTCCGAGCCGGCGCCCGCGCCGCGTGGCGACTCTCTCGTGCGCCGCCTCGACGCGATGCGGCATGAGCCGCCGCGTTTGGTCGAACCGCAGCCGGCAGCCGAACCGAGCCGGCGGGAACCTTTGCGACCGCGAGCCTCGGTTCCACCGGCCCGCCCGCCGGCACCGATAAGCGATCGCGGTCCGAGCTGGTTGTCCGATCTTCTCGCACGAGCATCGCGCGAAGAAGCGCCGACGCCCGCGTCTATCCCGCGGCCGGGCCCGATTCCGCGGCCGACGGCTTCGGCTGAGCCGCTCGAGACGATTTCGCACGATATTGCGCGGATGGTCGATCACGCGGCGCTCGTCGATGCTTGGGATCGCTATCGGCGAGGTGAACCGAATGCATTCACCAATCGGCTCTATATCGGGCGCGGGCCGCAAACTTTCGAGGAAATTCGCCGCCGCTACCGCGTCGACGCGGATTTCCGCGCCACGGTCGATCGTTATGTGCAGGAATTCGAGCGGCTGCTCGGCGAGGTCAAACGCGACGACCGCGACGACAGTCTGACCCGGACCTATCTCGTTTCCGAGACAGGCAAGGTTTACACGATGCTCGCGAATGCTGCGGGGCGGCTCGGCTGAGACGCGACGGGAGCCCGGAATTCTCAAACTGGCGCAAAGACCTGTCCAGCAAGAGAAATTCGGGCTTAGAAAGTTGCCAGCCGGCCTGTAAGCCGGGTTCTGTATGGTATGCGGCGCGCCGCCGCATACGTGATGGCCATTCCTCTGGGACGGCCGTTACCGGCCGCCTCGAGCAACCAACCCGAGCGCGGTCGAGAGACGGACCTGCGGCAGCTCTCGCGAGTCCCGCCTGCGCCCCTATTCGGTCTTGCTCCCGGTGGGGCTTGCCGTGCCGCGCATGTTACCATCCGCGCGGTGCGCTCTTACCGCACCGTTTCACCCTTGCCGTCCGGCATGCCGGAGGTGGTTTGCTTTCTGTGGCGCTTTCCCTAGGGTTGCCCCCGCCGGACGTTATCCGGCACCGTGTCTCCCTGGAGCCCGGACTTTCCTCCGCATGCTGCGGCGGCCATCCGGCCGACTGGCCGAGCGGACATAGGGATTCTGAGCCCGATCGTCAATCGGTGCGCGGCGCATCGGGATCGATCGGCGATCCCAGGGCAGTAATCTCGGAAGTTCTGCGATCTTTGGACACCGCCGAATGTGCTTGTACGAGTTATCCGATATTTCCGACGTCTCAGATCAAAACTGCTCGAAATGGTCGAATTTCATCCAGACAGCCCTCTCGTCAAAGCCGTGCATGCCTCGCCTAATCACGGCGCGCGGCTCGGCTTGGCGCCGGACGCGATCATTCTTCACTATACCGGCATGGCTTCGGCTGAGGCCGCCTTGGCGCGCTTGTGCGATCCCTCTGCCCAGGTCTCCAGCCATTATCTGATCTTTGAGAACGGACGCGTTCATCAGCTCGTGCCGGAGACGCGACGTGCCTGGCACACCGGGACATCGTTTTGGGCCGGCGAAAGGGACATGAATTCGGCGTCGATCGGCATCGAACTCGCCAATGGCGGTGCCGACTTCGGCGCGCCGCCGTTTGCGCAGGCGCAGATTGAAGCCGCAATTGCGCTGTGCAGAGACATCATTGCGCGCCGAAAAATGCCGCCGCAGCGCGTTCTCGGACATTCGGATATTGCACCGTTTCGCAAGATCGATCCGGGCGAAGCTTTTCCTTGGGCAAGGCTCGCGAAAGCCGGCATCGGCCATTATGTCGAGCCCACTCTCATCGGCGACGACAGGCCGCTGATGCGGGGCAGCAGCGGCGCGGAGGTCGAAGCGCT
>JBKQHN010000050.1:0-19138 GCA_052148755.1 Beijerinckiaceae bacterium
CTTGTCGGAAAAGTGGCCCCACTTTTCCGACAAGGACATGCTCCAAATTTTTGAATTGGCGCGTATTCTTGATCGATCGGGCGATTCCACCCGATCGGAATACGCGCTAGCGGACGGCCAGTGCGAAAAATCCCATTCAAAGCGGCTTGAAGCGGTCAAAGATCTGCTGGCCGACCGCAGGCTGTTGCACTTCCATCACCCGGCCGCGGCCTCCATAGGAAATGCGCGCTTCGGCGATCTTGTTGTAGGGAATCGCATTGTCTTTCGAGATGTCGCGGGGCCGCACGATACCGGCAATATTCAAAATGCGCAGTTCGTAGTTGACGCGCACTTCCTGCGATCCGCTCACGATGAGATTGCCGTTGGGCATGACATCGGTGACAACCGCGGCCACCGACAATTGAATCTTCTCGGAGCGATCGATCGTCCCTTGCCCTTGCGTGGTCGAAGACGAGGTCGCATCGAGAGTGGGATTGAGCTGGGTCGTATTATTGCTGCTCTGGAGTTGCATATTGTAGCCGGTCTTGACTTCCGAACTGAGTGAGCGATCCGTCGCATTGCCGAAGGTCGCGCTGTCGTTGATCGCGATGTTGACGGTCAGAACATCGCCGATTTTCATAGCTCTCGGATCGCTGAAAATATCGGCGCGGCCTCCGTCCCACAAAGACTGCTGTCCCGGACGCGTCTGTCGGACGAAGAGTTCGTTCGAAATCGGCTGCACATTGGTGGCGAGACCGGTGCCGACCGGGCTCATCGCCGGCTCACGACCGATTTCCCTGATGTCACCGGCGCAGCCGCCGACGGAGCCCGCCACGCAAAGGCCGAGCAAAGCACGTGAGGCGGCGCGCAATATTCTCATTCAGGTCTTCTTTCCGTCGGCAACCGACAGGGAGCCGACCATTGCGGCGGTCAGACGCGCTGCGCGGCCAGGGTCCATTTCATTGAGTATTGCGCTGGCATTGCTGGGTTTGAGTTTCACCAGAACTGCCGCAGCTGTGGCGTCATCCATCGCCGCAAGTTGCGAAGCGGCAGCATCCGGGCGCATCCGGGCGTAGATCGCCACCACGTTTTCCGCGGCTTTTTTCAACGCCTCATCGCGCTTGCGCAGCCATTCTTCATATTCGGCGCGCTTGCCTTCGAACTCGGCAATCCTCTGACGGAGCTTCGCTTCGAGCTCCTTCAGTTTCGCAGCCTCCCAAATGATCCGAGCTTGACCCGCGGATTCCGCATTATTGGTGCAGAACTGGCGAACTTCGGGAGGAATGTCCGCAATTTCCGGCTCGGCCTTCGGGGCCGGAACCGTCGGATGCGTCTCGATCGGACGCGCGGCGACCTGCGGCTTGCGTGCCTCGATCGGTTCGGGTTTTTGGGCTCCTGCGGCTGTTGCCAGCGCTACCGGCTGCTCTTGTGCCCCTCGCGCGGCTGCACGTGTGCTTGCAGGCTTCTTCGCTTTTGGCGGTGGCTCCGGCGCCTCCGCGGGACTGCGCGGTGGAAAGATCGCATCCGCAAGACTGCGCAGTGAAAAGGCCGCTTCCGGTTCCTGTGCAAGACCGCGGGAAGAGGCCAAGCAGAACGGCAATGCCAAAGCGAGGACGCCGGCGAGGAGCACGAAATTGGACGATATCGGCCTCATATCGGGGCTCCCAACAGAAGACACGAACGCAACTGCGCCGATCCCCGACCATGTCCGCGAAAAACGCGTCCACTTTTCCGATTCTCAGACGTCCGATAGATCGGCTGTCTCGTAGAGGACATGCTCCAACTTCTTGACTTGACCGGCATTCGATCGGACGCGTTCATCCGGTCGGAATAAGCGCCGGTGCACCGGCATACGAAGCTTCCAATTCGCATCGGAATTCGATTGAAAAGACTGCATTGCCGACGAAGACTGCCCGACCAATCTTGCCCCGAGCTGATTTGCTGCCTTAGCCAAGAACGTCGCCCGGACATGCTCTATTGCACGATGAGGTCGGCCTGGAGCGCACCAGCCGATTTTATCGCTTGCAGGATAGCTATGATCCCGGCGGGCTTGAGCCCGATCTGGTTGAGGCCGCTGACGAGAGTGCGCAGATTGGCGCCGCGCACTATGGCAATCGGCCCGCCTTGCTGGTCGGCATCGATTTGGGTGCGTGGAACGACGACGGTCTTGCCTTGCGAGAAAGGCGCCGGTTGTGAAACTTGCGGCGTTTCCGTGATACGCACGGTGAGATTGCCGTAAGTTACGCCGACAGTCGAGATCTGAACGTCTTGCCCAATCACCACGGTACCGCTTCGCGCATCGACCACAACACGCGCGGGTATGTCGGGTTGCACCAAAAGTTCGCCGATTTCGGCCATGAACCGCGCCGTCGCGATCCTCGCCGGCTTGGCGAGCGCAATCGACCGCTGATCCTTTTCGGCCGCAGTGCGCATTCCATACCGCTCCATCGAATAGGCATTGATGGCGTCGGCGACGCGTGTCGCAGTATTGAAGTCCGGATTCGTCAATTCGAGCGTCAAACGGGTAATGTCCTGGAGCTCACCGGGGACCGGGCGCTCGATCAACGCCCCATTGGAGATCCGCCCGGCCGTCGGCACATTCTGTGTGACGCTTTCGGCCTGGCCGGCGGCGGCAAACCCCGAGACGGCAACTTGCCCCTGGGCGATCGCATAGGTCTGACCATCTATTGCGGAAAGTGACGTGAGGATCAAAGTGCCGCCCATCAGCGATGTCGCATCGCCAAGCGAGGACACGGTGACATCGACCCGCGTCCCCGGCGTGACGAACGACGGCAATTCCGCCGTCACGAGGACACCTGCGACATTGCGCGTGCGCAAATTCGAACCGCGCACATTTATTCCCATGCGGTCGAGCATGGATTGCAGCGCCTGCTGCGTAAAGGTCGCGTTGGCCAGAGTATCGCCGGTGTTCTGCAAGCCGACAACGAGACCATAACCCACGAGCTGATTGTCTCTGACGCCGTCGAGCCTGGAAATATCCTTGATGCGCACCGCGCCGGCCGCGCTCCAGCTGATGAGGCACAAGGCCAGAACGAACACATGCCGCAGCATCAGCCGCCACCGACGCGGACGGACCCGTCCGACTGGACGATGCCCGAAATAGTCAAGCCGCTGTCAAGGTTACGGACCGAGATCACCTCACCGACGCTACCAGGTTGCAATGCCGTCGCATAAGTCGTGATTTCAAGGCCGTCTTGGCTGAATACGACTCTGACCTTGCCACCATTCGCAACAGTCCGCGGATCGCCAATGCCGTTCACCGGTATCGGAACGCCCGGTAGCAGGGTCCGCCTGGCGAGTTTTCCTACAAGTGCGGAGCGCGACTGGATCACCGCGCCGCGCGTTGCAACAGTATTGGCCGAAAAGTCGCGATCGACGAGCCAAGCATCTTTGATCGTGTCGCCAGGATAGATCGTGATGTTCGGGACCGGGAGAACATAACCCTCCTCGGCGCGCGCCGCGCTGCCGGCGGAGATTGCCGCAAACAAGCTGATGCCGAGAGCACAGGCTCCCAGCCAGGTTCGCGCGAAGCTCATGGCCATGCATCACCCCATGTTCTTCGTCAAGGTCTGGGACATCTGGTCAGCCGCCTGAATGACTTTCGAATTCATTTCATAGGCGCGCTGGGCCGTAATGAGATTGGTGATTTGCTGCACCGGATCGACGTTCGATGCTTCGAGATAGCCTTGGCTGAGCGTGCCGAAACCAGGATCGCCCGGAACTCCTGCGGTCGGCTGTCCGGACGCTTCGGATTGCTGGAAGAGATTGCTGCCGAGCGGGGTGAGACCAGCGGGGTTGGCAAAATTCGCGATTGTCAACTGGCCGATCTGCTGCGCTGCTGTCTGCCCTGCGAGTGTAACCGAGACGATTCCTGACTGGCTGACGGTCACATTGAGAGCATTAATCGGAATGACCATCGGCGGAGTGAGAGTATAGCCATCGTTCGTCACGATCTGGCCCGTCGCATTCTGCGAAAAAGACCCCGCACGCGTATAGAGTGTTTCGCCATTGGGACCCGTGATCTGGAACCAGCCGTTCCCGCTGATGGCGAGATCGAGAGGATTGCCGGTATTCGTCAACGAGCCCTGGATCTGCAAACTGCGAATCGCCGCGGTGCGGACGCCGAGCCCCAGCATCGCGCCTTCCGGAATCGTATTGTTTTGTCCGCGGCTCGAGACTCCTGGCAGCCTCTCCGCCTGATAGATGAGATCTGTGAATTCGGCGCGCGAACCGCGAAAGGCCGTCGTGTTGACGTTGGCAATATTATTTGCGATCACGGCAACGTTCATCTCTTGAGCCGCCATACCCGTTGCGGCAATGGAAAGCACGTTCATCTCACATCCTTCAGATCGCCATGCGGCTCAGTTCTTGATAGGCGGATACGACTTTGTCGCGAACGGCCAGCGCGGTCTGCAGCGAAGACTGCGCATCCATCACCGTCTCGACGACCTGTTGGACGGAAGCGTGACCCTGCAGGCCGGAAATCGACATTGCCTCGGCACTCTTGAGCTTACCGACCGCATCCTGTGTGACTTGCGCCATCACGGAGCCGAAATCGACGGGCGCGGTGGCGGCGCCATTGGTCGTGATGTTTTGGCCGCCGACGGTCTGAGAGGCCACGGAGCCGATAGCATTGAGCGCTGCAATCATGTTGGGTTCCTCAATAGATCAATGGTCATCGTAAACAGATCGCGGCCCTGCTTCACGACCTGGAGATTGGCTGAATAGGAGCGATTGGCCTCGCGCATATCCGCCATTTCGATAATCAGGTTGACGTTCGGCATTTTAACGAAGCCTTTGGCGTCGGCGGCGGGGCTGCCGGGGTCATATTCGGCTCGAAATGGCGTTCGATCATAGCCGATTCTTTTCACATGGACGAGCTCGGCGCCGGAAGTGCGATCCATCTCGCTATCGAACGTCACCAGCTTGCGCGTATAGGGATTTCCTCCAGCGGTCGCCGCCGTTGACTGCGCATTGGCCATATTCTCCGCCACGACACGCAAGCGAGTTGACTGCGCCTCGAGCCCGGATGCGGCTATTTTCAGTGAAGCGTCTATCGGATCGATCATCGCTAGCCTTTCAAACTGGCCGACATCATCTGATTAAAGGCTTTTACAATCGCAGTGTTCATCGAATAAGCGCGATTGACTTCATTGGCCTTCAGCATTTCCTGTTCAAGGCTGACGGAATTTCCCGAATGCATGATTTCCCATGCATTCGTGTTTTTTCCAGCTATCGAGGACATGTCCATCGTGTCGCCGCCGAAATGTGCCGGATGGGTCGCAGCCATTGTGGTCTGGTACTGGTCGTAGACGTCGGCGAAAGGAGTCACATCAAGCCCAGTGTAGCCCGGCGTGCTCGCATTCGCGACGTTCTGCGCGACCGTTGCCTGCCGCACAGCCAGCCAGCGAGCTTGCATGGAGGCAAGATCAAAGAGATGGATGGGTACCACTTTAGCGTCCGCCACAACGAGAGGCTATCCAATCCTTAACGACTGAATCTTGCTCGAGGCTGGCGCAAGATCAGGCGCCCGGCAGACCCAGGCGGCTCAGCGCGGCGCCAGCGGCAGTTTCGCATCCGCGATTGCGGCCATGAGGCACATGGTTTCCATATCCGGCCCCTCCACATCGTCGCCGAAACTTATCGAGCGCAGCTCAATGCCCGCCTTCTGGGCTTGCAAAGCCAGATTGAACGTCGCAACAACTTGTCGATGGCAAAACTCCAAGTCGATATAGACCGTTGGCGCGCCGTCCCATTCGAGCTCATAATCGGCCGAACATGCATAGCTTAGAGTGCCATGCTTGAAATAAAGTTCTATGGAAGAATTGACGACGTCCCGGATATTGCCGAACTGCCCCAAATGAATGAACGAGACGAAATCCGCCGCGTCGACCAGACGCAACTCGGCGGCGACGTCTTTTATTCCTTCGGCGATCACCTTGGCACGGCGCAAGGTTTGCTCATCGCTGCGGCTTATCAGCATAAATGTAACTTTCACACGTCTTCAATTGACCCGCTGAGGACGCCGGTCGTGAATATGGATGATATGGATCAGCTCCGCCACAGCTCTGTAGAACTCCGGCGGTATCATCTGATCGACTTCGACAGCATCGTACATGGACCTTGCGAGAGCCTTATCTTCAAAAATCGGGATGAAGTGCTGTTCCGCGATCTGACGGATCGTGAGCGCGAGCAGATCCTTGCCCTTGGCGAGGACGCGCGGCGCGCCGCCCTCTTCCCTGACGTAACGCAAGGCGATGGCGTAGTGGATGGGGTTGGCAATTACGAGCGTAGCCCTGGAGACGGCGGCGATCATGCTGCGGCGGCGGCGGTCGAGGGCAAGCGACCGCAGCCTTGACTTGACGAGCGGATCGCCTTCGATTTGTTTCATTTCGTCCTTCAATTCCTGGCGCGTCATCCGCAATTCGTTGCGCCAATGCAGGCGCGACCAAAGCAAATCGGCCATGACGAGCACGAGAGTCGCAATCGCGAGCCCCGATACGAGTCGGATCGCAATGGTGGAGATGACGTCGGGCAAAGCTCCGGGCTCGAAAAACATCGCATTGATGAGCCGAGTCTTCTCTGCCTGGAGCACAATGACGATGACGACGCCGATCGCCAGAAATTTGAAAATGCCTTTAAGGAATTCCGTCCGGCCACTCGCGCCGAATATGCGGTGCCATCCTTCGGATATCGAGATCTTGGAGAGGTCCGGACGAATACGCTCGAATACGATGCTCGGCGGATTTTGCGCGAGAGAGGCAGCAAAACCTGCGCCTATGAGAATCACGAAAATCGGAATGCAAAGCGCACCGACCGAGTCCGACAATGCCGAAAACAGCAAGACCACATCGGCGCTGTTTTGAAGGCGCAAGCCGTTCGCATTGTCGAGCAGGCGAGACAGCGCATTAGCGAGCGATTGACTACCGTCTTTCAGAAAAAATGTTGCGAAGAGAAGGACGCCACTGAAGGCCGCGAAGATCGAGGCTTCCCGCGAAACCGGGACATTGCCCCGTTCCAATTCGTCGCGAAGCTTTTTCTCTGTCGCGTCTTCGGTCTTACTGTCCCGGTCCGGTTTGTCATTCATGCCCGCGCGTCATCCCATCAGTACAGTTCTTCTGCGTCGTCGGAATGAAGCTCGAGTTCACCGCGTTGCGACATTTCAAGCGCAATATCGGCGATCGCGCGGCGCGCTTTTTGAACTTCACGCTGCGGCGCGGGGCCGCCATTCAAGAGTTCGCTTTCGACGATTCGCCGAGCACGTACCGAAAGTGTGGACAAGATCACGTCGCGGAAGCCCGTGTCGGTGCCCTTCAAGGCTAGGACGATGCGTTCTGTCGGGATCAAATCGAAGAGGGTCATCCGCGACTTCGGCGGCAGCTTTGTGAGGTCCTCGAAAGTGAACAACAAGCTGCGAAGTGTCTCTGCCACTTTCGGACGCGCTTCCCCAAGACTCGTTAAAACATCCTCCATCTGCTCGCGCTCCATCTTGTTGATGATGTTCGCCATGCGGGCATTGTGCCCGGAGCGGTTGTTTCGCGCGACGTTGACGAGAAGATCTTCCTGCAGGACGTTTTCAAGCATGCGCATCGCAGGTTCCATAACCATGGCTATGCCGACCATTCGTCGCATCAGCTCGTTGCGCAACTCGCGCGGCAATTGCGCCATGACCTTAGCCGCGCAGACCGGCGTCACGCGAGACAGGATGAGAGCTGCAGTCTGCGGGTGCTCCTTGATCAGATAGCTGCCGAAGATCACTTCGGCGACACCCGACAGGCGCTGCCAGATCGTTTGATTGGAATTGCCCGTCACGTCCGACATTATGTCGGTGATTTCTTCCGGAGAGAGCACGCCGGAAAGCAGTTCCTGGGCTTCATTCGCCGAGCTCACGATGCCGCTTCCGCGGATGAACTGAGCGCCGAATTCCTCGATCGTCGATTCGAGCAGCTGCATGGGTACCGAGCCGAGTTCGGTGACCGAACGCGTGATCTCGCGCAGCTCTTCGTTATCGAAATGTTTGAGGAGCCGGCTCGCGAGCGGCTTGCCCATAGCCAGCAACAGGGCTGCGACTTTTTCCGTGCCCTTGAGACTTCTTTCAGCGGGGGAAGCCGGCGCTGCCGCTTCGGTTGCCATGAACTACCGTCACTCGATTCCTGAGGAAGGTCCGACCACTTCGGTCAAAGATACGCCGAACCGCGAATTATCATCTTCAACGACGACCACCTCGCCGCGCGCCACGACGCGGCCGTTCACCATGACATCGACTGGCTCTCCAACGCGATGATCGAGAGGAATAACCGCGCCGCGGCCCAAACGCAGCAAGTTCGAGACGGGCATGCTCGCCGAACCGAGCACGACTTGCACCGTCACGGGAATCCGCAAAATAGTCTCGAGGTTACGGCCGTTATCAGCGCCCCCCTGCGACCGACTGTAAGTCGCGCCATCATCACTGGCATCGGCCGACGCGCCGATCTGCTGCTCTTCGTCTTGTACCATGGGTTCAGCCACTCCGTTGGACTTGGGCGTTCGACAGGAAAACACAGACCCAACGAACACATGTGCTGCGCAACGCGCCGGACGTCAGATCCAAACCGCTCGCCACGCGAAGAACTTGCGTCACTTCAGCAGCGTATCGAGGAATTCCTGTTCGCTATCGAAAGATTCGTCGATTCGCAGTGTATATAGACCGTCCGCCTGCCCAAGATGACACCAGAACAACGCTTGATTATTGCTTTGCAGCTTCACGCGGCTGCGCGGAGTCGCTTGGAGCTTGAGGATCTTCCCAACACTCAACTCGGCAATATCTCCGAGAGTGAGTCCTTCCTCCTCTATTACCGCGGTCACAGTTACTTCGGCACGGCTGACTTCGTTATGGATCTGCTTGCTCCACTGCGGATCCGGTGTCACCTCGTTAGAAAGATCGTGTGCAAGGTTCTGCCGCATCGGCTTCAGCGCAGCCTGCGGAATGACGACAAACATTTCGCTCGTGCGACCAAGCAGGCGAACGTCCAGCCGCGCCACAACAGCAAAACTGGGCCGCGGTGCGATCACCGCGAAGTCCAGGCGTGATTCGATCCGCTCGAACTTGAAATTAGTGCGCCCCACGTCGGCAAATCCCACTTGCAGAGCACGCACGACCAGATCGAAAGTCTTCTGCGCGATGCGCGTTTCGATGCTGGTCGGAGGACGATGCTCGCTGTGGGGTGCCTCGCTGCCGTCGCCGCCGAAAAACGCCTCGACGAGCGTGAAGACGAACTTGTTTTCAAACGCGAGCAAGATGCGGGCGTCCCAGGCTTGCGCGTGAAAGATTGCCACGATGAAGCGCCCCTCGAACGAATCGAGAATTGCGCCGATCCGCTCGGCGGAAATCTGACTTGTAGTCGTATAGGCAGGTGCCGTCGTCAATTGGCGCAAACTCTCCGAACATAGCATCGCAATGCGATCGAAGATGACATGCAGCATCGGCATGCGTTCGAGCGAAATCCCGCCCGAGTCGAGCAACCGCTCCGGCCCCTCCATATGAATTTCGGTTTGCGGGACACTTTTTGCCATGTCGCGTCACGCCGCCTGCTTATGCTGCAAACTGCCGGTCACGGTCTCGTTCTCGACCATGTCGATCGAAGGGCGGTCATGCGAAGAGATCGTCTTGCGCCCGTGTTCCAGCGCGATCTGCGGCATCGCGCCGTTCATGAAGGCAAGCAGGGTCTGCTTGACAATGAAGAAGACCCGCAATTGCTTCTCGCGCAGGTTCTTGATCTTGTGGGCGATCGGCGACGTCAGTCCATAGGATAGAATAATGCCGCCAAAGGTTCCGACCAGCGCCGCGCCGATAAGGCCGCCAAGCAGCTCCGGCGATTGATCGAGTGACCCCATGGCGTGGATGACGCCGAGCACGGCGGCCACGATGCCGAGCGCCGGCATGGAGTCGCTCATCGTGGTCATCGAATGATAGGGTCTGAGACGATCATAGGTGAGCGTTTCGATCTCTTCGTCCATCAGGGATTCGATTTCATGTGTGCGGGCATTGCCAATGATGATCAGCCGGACGTAGTCGCAGATGAAATGGGTGAGGTCCTGGTTCTTGAGGACATTGGGAAAGCTCTTGAAAATCTCCGACTCGTTGGGATTGTCGACATGCGCCTCGACCTCGTTGCGCGCCTTGCCGCGCAACTCGCGCATCAAGGCATAGAGGACGCCGAGTATATCGAGATAGTCGCGCTGAGAAGGCTGCTGCCCCATCAGCGCCTCGACGAGAGCCTTGCCCGAGTCCTTGATCGTCGACATTGTATTGGCGACGACGAATGTGCCGATGGCGGCGCCCGCGATCATGAGATATTCCCAGGGCTGCCAAATGACGGACAGATGGCCGCCTTCCGCTGCGTAACCGCCAAGAACGCACCCCAGGGCAATGGCGAGGCCGATCAAAAAACTCAAGCGCCCGGCTCCTAGCTGACAGATCATTTTGGTAAGCTGCATGGCTTGCCTGGGGCTTAATTCGGAACCGCGAATTCGCCGCAATTATTTAGCCCTGATTTCTCAGGCCGGCCTGCACGCCAGCTTTGCCCGCGGTATCTCAGCCAACGGGTCAAACGGAAAAGGCTCAAAATCAACAGATTGAAGAAAGCCTTTCTAAAGGCGTCGGGTATCTCGGCTGGCTCCCCCGTCAAAGCAACTTCGCAGAATCGGCGGGGGTAAGTAGCGAACCGTCGAGCACGCAAAGCGTGACCCACCTCGGCCTAGCCCGGCGGCGCCTCGCGCCTCTGGCCCATGCCGGCAACGATACCAAGCCAGCCTCGGGCAAGCTGTGCAAGGCTAAAGAGATCTGTTCCGATCGGGGAAGGCGCCACCGATGCTCAACGCAACAATTCTTTATAATTCGATCACACGCGACTATTCCCAGTCCCTGCAGACCGTCGCCAAGGAACCGACGGTCGACCGCCAGACGACTTACTTCCTTGCCAATATCGGAAACATCAAGACCGCCAGCCAGCTCGTAAATAATTCAAATCTCTATAATTATGTCATGACGGCTTTCGGTCTGAGCGACATGACCAATGCCAAGGCTTTGATTACGAAAGTCTTGGAGGGCGGAACCGGTTCCAAAAGCTTTGCTCAGTCGCTGAATGACCCGCGTTACCTTGAACTTGCCAAGGCGTTCAATTTTAAGGCGAACGGCACTTCAACTACAAGCAATTCGTCAAATATGACGACGGCTGTGAATAATTTCTATGAGCAAGCGCTCGAGAACAATACGGCGCAGGAGAATCAGGGCGCACAAATGGCGCTCTATTTCAAACGCATGGCGCCGAACATCACCAGCCCCGACAGCATCCTCGCCGACAAGACTTTGCTACAGGTGTTTGAGACCGCCTATAGCCTGCCGAACACCATGTCGCTGGAAAGCATCAGCGTGCAGGAGCGGGAGATCACATCGCTTCTCGACATCAGCCAATTGCAGAACCCTACCTATCTGCAGAATTTCCTCAACCGATTTACGGCCAGCTATGATGCCCAAAATCCGACGGGGGGCGTCTCTTCTACGCCGGCCAACGCTTTGCTCGTGACCTCTCCAGGCATTAGTTCAAGTCTTCTTCTCAGTTTGGCCAATCTGAAACTCGGAGGCTCCTAGTTCATGCCTGGTTCATCGCACGTCGCCCTATCCGCCCAAATCACCCTCGAACGCCGGCTGACGACGCTGGCGATCAACGTCGCCAATATGAATACGGTGGGGTACCGCGCTTCCGGCGTCAGTTTCCACGAGCTCGTGTCGCGAACCGGCAAAGATCCGGTCGCTTTCGCATCGACCGGGAAAGATTACATAACCCGCACATCGGGGGCCCTGACTCAGACATCAAATCCGCTCGACATCGCAATCCAAGGCGAAGGCTGGCTGGCGATCCAGACGCCGAGAGGCATCGTCTACACGCGCGACGGGCGCATGCGCATGCAGTCGAGCGGTGCTCTTGAAACAGTCGGCGGCTATCCAGTGCTCGATGCCGGCAGCACCCCCATGCTGCTCGACCCTGATGCGGGCCCGCCGACGATTGCAGGGGACGGCATGGTCACGCAACACGGTCGACAGATCGGTGCCATCGGTCTGTTCCAAATCGCTGCCGATGCCAAGTTTACGCGTTTCGAAAATTCCGGTGTGATCCCCGACAAACCGGCAACGCCGATCCTCGATTTCACCCGCAATGGCGTGGTTCAAGGTTCCGTCGAAGGCTCGAACGTCAATCCAATCATGGAAATGGCGAAGCTGATGTTGATTTCGCGCAACTTCGAAGGCGTCACAGGCACCGCGGCGGCGCACGAGAGCTCCATGAAGGACGCCATCAGGATCCTCGGCGGCGCTTCCTGATCGGCAGGTCTGTTCCGCGCATCGCCGCCGCCGGCGCAACTTACTGGATTTGATTCGTGCATGCGCTTGCCAGGCTTGAACAGGCCGTCAATCTTGCCGCCGGAGACCTCCTCAAACTGCGGGTCGGCGGCACGGTCAGCGAGGTGACGCCGTCGCATTACCGCGTTTCCGGCCTGTCGCATTTCGTCAAGCTCGGTGAATGGGTCTCTCTGCAACACGGCCAGCAAAGCCAGCTCGGAGAAGTCGTCCGCATTGATGCGGACGGCGCGACGGTGAAGAGTTTCGAGCCTAAGGCCTCCGCCGGCCTCGGTGACCCCGTCTATCGAATCGGCCCCTTTCACTTCGCGCCCGCTGCGAGCTGGAAAGGCCGGGTGATCGATGCCTTGGGCCGGCCTGTCGATAGCGGCGGCCCGTTGAGCCGCGGCGAAACGCAGGTGCCGATCGATGCCGTGCCGCCCGCCGCTTTACGACGCGCCCGGGTCAAGTCGCCGTTGAAGACCGGCGTAAGGATCATCGACCTGTTCGTGCCGATCTGCGCCGGCCAGCGCATCGGTGTCTTCTCGGGATCGGGCGTCGGCAAATCGACTTTGCTCGGCATGATGGCCGGCTCGAAAGGCTTTGACACGGTGGTCATCGCGCTAGTCGGCGAACGCGGCCGCGAAGTCCGCGAGTTTCTCGATGAGTCGCTCGGCGAAAACAAAGCCAGGGCAATCACGGTCGTGGCAACGGGCGATGAAAGCCCGATGATGCGCCGCCTCGCCCCAAAAACCGCCATGAGCATCGCCGAATATTTTCGTGATCGGGGCGACAACGTCCTCCTGATCTTCGATTCGGTGACGCGCTTCGCGCATGCTGCACGCGATGTCGCGCTGGCGGCGGGAGAACCGGCGGTAGCACGCGGCTATGCGCCGAGTGTCTTCAGTGAACTGCCGATGCTGCTCGAGCGGGCAGGGCCGGGCGAAGAGGCCAAGAGGGGCTCGATCACCGGCATATTTTCGGTACTCGTCGACGGCGACGACCACAATGACCCCGTCGCCGACAATATTCGCGGCACCCTCGACGGCCATATCGTGCTCGATCGCGCCATCTCCGACCAAGGCCGGTTTCCGGCCGTCAACGTGCTTTCGTCGATCTCACGCCTCGCCCAACATGCCTGGACGAAAGAGCAGCAAATTTTAGTGATGAAGCTGAAGGCGATGATCGCGCGCTTCGAAGACACCCGCGATTTGCGCTTGATGGGCGGCTATCAGTCGGGCCAGGATAGCGAACTCGACCAGGCCGTCGCTTTGGTCCCTAAGATCTATGAGGCCATGGTGCAAAATCCATCTTCGCCGCATAGCGAAGACGCGTTTCGCGAATTGGCCGAAGCCCTGCAATTAAAGTGAAGTGAAGGCCGCGCGACGAATCGTAAGAGCATTTCGGATGGTGGAGCGGTCCCCGCTTCGCCGGGGTAAGCTTTAGCCGCCGCGAAGGTCGGACAAGTTCCACTTATTCGAATTTGCCCAAGATGGTGGCCTGAACCCTTCGTCGTCAGCCCGTGGCGACCCGGTATCTGCGACCTTCACTTCGGGCATCGCGCGAACCGGCCGCGTTGTGCCATTGCGCGTTTCTACACGCGGGCCTTTGATGGCGACTCCGCTCGGCGCTGTCGGAAGGCGTGCGGGACAGTCTTTTGCAGTTCGCGGCGCACAGAATCGTTGCCCCCTGCATGGCTGACCTGAAATTCGCCAATCAGACCCGACAACTGCGAGATCTCTTGCGAGAGCGAACGCGTGGCTGCGGTCGATTCTTCGACCATCGCCGCATTCTGCTGCGTCATCTGATCCATCTGGTTGATCGCTGTATTGACTTCGCCGAGCCCCATCGCCTGCTCCTTCGCTCCCTCAGCGATCCCATTGACGACATCGTTGATCTCGGTCACCTGGGCCATCATCCGCTCGAGCGACTCGCCGGTTGCGGCCACCAGCTTGACCCCATGCTCCACTTGCGTTGTCGATGCCGAAATCAGCGCCTTGATCTCCTTGGCCGCTTCCGCCGATCGCTGCGCCAGCGCGCGGACCTCGGTGGCGACGACCGCGAAGCCGCGACCGGCATCGCCGGCCCGCGCCGCTTCGACCCCGGCGTTCAGGGCGAGCAGATTGGTCTGGAAGGCGATTTCGTCGATGACGCCGATGATCTGGCTGATCTGCCCCGCCGATTTCGCGATGGTGTCATTGGCTTCGATCGCCTGACGCACCACCACGGCGCTCTGCTTGGAATCGGCGGCGGCGGTGGCGACGATCTGGCGGGCGTGGTTCGCGCCTTCAGCGGATTTCTTGACGGTTACGGTGATTTCTTCAAGCGCCGCCGCAGTCTCTTCCAGGCTGGCCGCCTGCTGCTCCGTGCGGCGAGACAGGTCATCGGCTGCCGTCGCTATCTCCGCCGTCCCAGAGCGGACCAAGTCCGTGCAGTCGGTCACGCGCTGCATCGCTTCTTCAAGCTGGCCGATCGCTGCATTGAAGTCTGATTGCAGCTTGCGATAGGCCTCGGGTATGTCAGACGACATCCGATAGGTCAGGTCCTTCGCCGCCAGTTTGGTCAATCCGACGCCGATCGAATCGACGACGATCAACCGCTCTTGCCTGATAGCCTCCTTTCTCGCTTCCTCGGCGCGGCAGCGCTCCTCTTCCAGTTCTTTCAGCACCGTCATGTTCTGGAGTGTTTCAATCACGGCGATCACTTTACCTCTTGCATCGCGTAACGGCACGGCTTCGATCGCGAGATAGCAGCGCGTGCCACACGGCAGATCGCACCAGTTCTCAGCCTTCATCCGCCCCTGGCTGGAGGCCTGATTGTCGTGGGTGGCATAGATAGCGCCGACGTTGGCGGCCCCGCCTGTGAGCGCCAGGTCGGCGAGGCAGGGCCGGGCCACTGTATAGAAGCCCTTCCAATGGTTCTTGCTGCCGACGACATCGGATGCCGCAAGGCCAGTGAGCTGCTCGCACGCCTCGTTCCAAACGATCACTTTGCCGTCGCGGTCGAGGACGAATAGCGCCACGGCCATTTGCTCGATGACGCTCACGACGAATTGGGGATCATCCAGGGATCGAGAGTGACATTCCTTATTCCGAAATAAACTACCGAACCGGCTCATCCTGGCAATCCCCTATCCGAAATAAGAAGGAGTATCATCGAAGAAGACAAACAGAGGGGGACAACATTCCCCTATTATTCGATTACCTTCTCGCGTCGACCGCAAGGCTCGATACGAGGATATGATTTCCTTGCGGCCCCGCTCAGAACTCTTCCCACTTTTCAGTGGCTTCGGCGGGTGTAACCTTACGAACCGCGGCGGGCGCTCCGCGTGTCCCAACAATCTTCAGACCCGGACGTGCGGCGGGGGCGGCCTTTTGCAGTTCGCGGCGCACAGAATCGTTGCCCCCTGCATGGCTGACCTGAAATTCGCCAATCAGACCCGACAACTGCGAGATCTCTTGCGAGAGCGAACGTGTGGCTGCCGTCGATTCCTCGACCATCGCCGCATTCTGCTGCGTCATTTGATCCATCTGGTTGATCGCGGTATTGACTTCGCCGAGCCCCGAAGCTTGTTCCTTGGCACCTTCCGCAATTTCGCCGACTACATCATTGATCTCGGTCACCTGCCCCATCATCCGCTCAAGCGAACTTCCGGTTTCTGCCACCAGCTTGACGCCACGCTCCACCTGCGTCGTCGAAGCCGAAATCAGCGCCTTGATCTCCTTGGCCGCTTCCGCCGAGCGCTGGGCGAGCGCCCGGACTTCGGAGGCGACGACCGCAAAGCCGCGACCGGCATCGCCGGCCCGCGCCGCTTCGACCCCGGCGTTCAGGGCGAGCAGATTGGTCTGGAAGGCGATTTCGTCGATCACGCCGATGATCTGGCTGATCTGCCCCGCCGATTTTGCGATGGTGTCGATGGCCTCGATCGCCTGACGCACCACCACGGCGCTCTGCTTGGAATCGGCGGCGGCGGCGGCGACGATCTGGCGGGCGTGGTTCGCCCCTTCGGCGGATTTCTTGACGGTTATAGTGATTTCTTCGAGCGCTGCCGCAGTCTCTTCCAGGCTGGCCGCCTGCTGCTCCGTGCGGCGAGACAGGTCATCGGCGGCTGTTGTTATCTCCGCCGTCCCAGAGCTGACCGAGTCCGTGCAGTCGGTCACGTGCTGCATCGCTTCTTCAAGCTGACCGATCGCTGCATTGAAGTCTGATTGCAGCTTGCGATAGGCCTCGGGTATGTCAGACGACATCCGATAGGTCAGGTCCTTCGCCGCCAGTTTGTCCAATCCGACGCCGATCGAATTGGCGACGATCACTCGCTCTTGCCTGATAGCTTCCCGTCCCGCTTCTTCGGCGCGGCGGCGCTGCTCGTCTAGCGTCTCCATGTAAACCGAGATGGCGAGATCCATGTCGAGCACAGCCGCCTTGACAAAAACCGACAGCGCCTCTGCGACGTCTTCCGGGCGCCTTTTCCCCATTTGCAGAAGACTCGGCCATTGTTCTTTCACGAGGGCATGAATGAGCTGCCCAATAACCACTGCATAGCCGCCGATATACCAACGCGGCTCAAGTCCAGTTCGTGCGTGGGCCTGACCTATCCTCCTTGCGCCGTTCACATAATCTTCGTTGTAATCGCCCGAGGTGATGGTGCGCCAATGCTGCGCCTGAAGATCCTTTGCTGCCGCCATATGGCTGTCGTCGCGGAAAAATCGCCCCGTCTCGGGCGTCGCTCTGACCTTGTCATAGAAGGCGGCTAGGGCGGGTCCGATCGACTGGTTGATGAGCGGCTGCAGACCATTGAGCACTTTGCGTGCATGCTGATCCATGCCGATGAAATCGAGACGTTTTTCCAAACTGTCCTTGTCGCGCGTCGCGTCCGCCATCGCAATATTCCTTTATTGGCGCTCATCTGAGACTAAAAAATCGGGTTCTGGATCGAGAGCGAGCTTTGCCGGTCCGAAATAGGTCGCTGAACCGGATCAGCCTGGCGATCTCCTGTGCACATCTCTCAACGAGAATTGGCGGCCAAGGCAAACGCGGCCAATCAAGCGAATCACCGACTAACATCGTGGGCCGTCTCCGGATTTCAGTGCGTGAACGAGGGCACAATCACTCTCCGGAACCGATCGGCTAACGTAACGATGGGTACTGACTAATGGATAACTTACTCTTTGCCCCATGAATGCATACAAGGCACAAACTTGCATCTTTGGAGTGGCCGGCCGCTATACGATCGATAAATAAGTCAGACTTGATTAATACTCATCCTATGAGGGCAGTTCGGGTGGCTCTAGACAACTCACGAGAGCAAAGCCTGCTTCTTCGGCATCCGATCATCCAAACCGAAAATCCCGAACGGCTGCGCGACGCACTTTTCGGTCTTTACAATGTCAGCGGTTTCCGCGTTGGGCGAGATAGCGACCGCTTTTTCGCCGAGGCCAATCGGGTCCAACTGCTGCATGTCGGTCTCGGTTTCATCGCCTGTAGTGCTGAACTGGAACTGAAATTCAATGAAGTGAGTGCGTTTCGGCACCAGATTTGTCTGGCCGGCGGCGGTGACACGACACTTAATGGCAAGCAGATACAACTCTCGGCAGATGATTCTTGCCTTATTCCTCCGGATACGAAAATCGCAACCCGCCTTGCCGCAAATTATCGTCACCTCGTGCTGCGGATAGACCCCGACGCCTTGTATCGCAAGCTCGAATCATTGACCGGCATTTCCGCGAAGCGGCGGTTCGAATTCGACAGCGCCGCAAGTTTCCGGACACCTAGGCTTCAAAATCTCCGCCGGATGGTCCTGTTTTTGGTCAGTGAGTTGGATTCTTCAACTTCACAATTTTCCAATCTAGCGCTCGCGGAATTCGAGCAGGTACTCATGATCTCGTTTCTCTGCGGGCATCGGCATAATTTTTCGGACTTGCTCGAGAGGCCGCCAGAGAGCGCGGCGCCTTGGCAGGTGCGTCTCGCGGAAGCTTACATCGAAGCAAACTGGAACAAACCAATTACGGTCGAGGCGATTTCCCAAGCCATCGGCGTCAGCGTTCGAAGCATATTCAAGTCCTTCAAAGACAAGCGAGGTTGTTCACCGATGACCTTCGCAAAGACGATACGCCTAACGCACGCCAAAGAAATGCTTCACCGAGCCGAGCCCTCGACCTCTGTCACGGGCGTTGCATTCGAATGTGGGTTTCATAATCTCGGACATTTCGCGAAGGAATATAGAGTCCAATTTGGTGAGTTGCCCTCCGAAACGCTCTTGCGAGCTCGAGGAAAGTCGCAAGGCGACACAGAATAAGTGCCCTCTGGCTTGGCCGAACGATCCGTCGCTAGTCAATTAAACCTTTCACTTTGATATGTGCGAGCTTATCGGCCCGAACTCCGCAAAATCGCGCCTGAGCTAAAGCGGGATGAGGAGAAGCGGGACGCAGCGCGGCTTTTCCGGCGCAATCAAGTTTGCGCAGATCGCATAGATTTATCTGCCTATCCCGCTCTATTTTATTGGAGTCGATCACAAACCGATCGAGCCGCTGCCACCAGGCAGCGAGTCGAAACTCAGAGAAAAGGGTTCAAGCAAGCTATCCCGATAATTCGAATTCAAGCGGTTTCCTGGACATACGAAAATTCCCGAGGAACCCATGTCGCGCGCGGTGACTTTCCGCTCAGAGAGCTTTGTGGCTGCCATCGCAAAGCGGCGCGTTTTTCGTATGTTTGCAGGCGCAGAAATAGGCTTTTCCCGTCTGTTCGGGCGTATAGGCCTGCGGTGTG
>JBKQHN010000051.1:0-15479 GCA_052148755.1 Beijerinckiaceae bacterium
GGCGCGGATGACGATGTCGCGATCATGCGTCACAATCAAGTCGGCAATATCGGCAAGCTCCCGCTCCGCCTCCGCATCATCAACGATGAGCGGCTCACCGCTATGATTGGCGCTCGTCGCGACGATCGCGAAATCATTGGCGGCATCGCGGCGATAGTCGCAAGGCTCGCCCGCTGCTGCATGAAACAGAAGATGATGCAAAGGTGCATAGGGCAGCATGACGCCGATATGGTTGAGATTCGGCGCGATTGAAGGCGCAAGCCTGCCACGCGATCGCATGACGACGATGGGTCGCGCCCGATCGCGCAACAGAAGACTCTCTTCAGCACCCATTTCGACGATCACTGCTGCCGAGGCCTCGTTGGCGACCATTACGGCAAACGGCTTCGCGTCGCGGGCCTTGCGCTGCCGCAGTCGAGTAACGGCCTCGTCGTTGTGAGCATCGCAAAGAAGGTGAAAGCCGCCGATGCCTTTGAGCGCGACAATATCGCCGCTGCGGAGCGCCTCGACGATTCCAGCGATAGGGTGGCTGAGACGCGGGCCGCAACGGGGACAGGCAATCGGCTCGGCGTGAAAGCGGCGATCCTTGGGATCACGATAGTCGCGGGCGCAATCCGGGCACATTGCGAAGTCCGCCATTGAAGTTTGCGGCCGATCGTAAGGCAGAGCGCGGGTAATCGTGAAACGCGGCCCGCAATGTGTGCAGCTCAAGAACGGATAGAGATGGAAACGGCTCGATGGATCGAAAAGATCATCAAGACAGGCTTCGCAGACGGCTGCGTCGGCGACGATGCGCGTGCGGTTCTTGCCACCGATGCTATCGAGAATTGAAAACCCCGTTTGGCCCTGCAGCGCGATCTTCTCAACTTCGAGCGCATCGATGCGAGCGAGAGGCGGCAATTCGCTCGGCAGAAGATCGAGGAAATTCTGCGTTTTTTCACCTTCGACCTCGAGCAGAACGCCTTCCGCATCATTGCGCACAAATCCGGACAAAGAGAACCTGCCCGCCAATCCATAGGCAAACGGCCTGAACCCGACGCCTTGGACCGCTCCCCGCACGCGCATGCGCAGCCGAAGCACTTCGGCATGTCCGCGACTGAGGGATAGAACTCGGGGCATGGGTGTCGCCTGCTCGTTCTTAACCAGCTTGCGTCGCAGCGGTCACGGCCATTGCCGCCGCAAGTGCGGCGCGTGCCTCGATCCAAGCATAAAAGGCCGTCATGCCCTCGCCAGTGCGCGCAGAGACAATGAGCGTCTGCAGGCGCGGATTGACTTTGAGCGCATTGGCGAGGCAATCGCCGACGGCGAAATCGAGATGCGGCAAGAGGTCCGCCTTGTTCAGCAGCAGCAAATCCGCTGCGGCGAACATGTCTGGATATTTGAGCGGCTTGTCTTCACCTTCCGTGACCGAGAGGACAACGATCTTGTGGGCTTCACCGAGATCGAAGGCCGCTGGGCAAACGAGATTGCCGACATTTTCGATAAACAGCAGTCTGCCCGGCGTCAAATCGAGTTCATCGAGAGCTCGGCCGACCATTTGCGCGTCGAGATGACAGCCCTTGCCGGTGTTGATCTGGATCGCCGGCGCGCCCGTTGCGCGGACCCGCAGCGAGTCATTGGACGTCTGTTGATCACCCTCGATCACGGCGATCGGGAAGCGCGGCTTCAGATCTTCGATGGTCCGAACGAGCAACGAAGTCTTGCCGGAACCCGGACTCGACAGCAAATTCAGCGCGAAGGTTTGCCGCGTCGCAAGCCTTGCACGATTCTCCTGCGCGTAGAAATTATTCTTCGACAATATGTCGCGCTCGATGCGCACGATCCGATCCTGGCTTAATCCCGGGACATGCACACCGCCAAGTCCGCCGCCGAAATCGAGCGTCTCATGTCCGTGCGCGTGGGCGGGGTGGTGCACATGCACGTGCCCGTCTTCATGATGGTGATCGTGATCATGCGCATGGTGGTGTCCATGCGAATGTTCGTGGTCGTGGTCATGGTCGTGTTTGTGGTCATGACCATGGTCGTGACTATGGTCGTGAGCATGTTCATGCTCGCCATGGGGACCGGCAATGCTCGCCGTCCCGCAGCCGCAAACCGTGCACATCATTCCACCTCCAATTCCTTGATGCGGAGATCATCGCCCGCCGTCATTTGCACATGATGGTTGCCGCATTCCGGACAGGCAGCAAACCTCTCCGCCAAAGCGACCACCTTGCTGCAATCGAGACACCAACCGACACCGCCAACAGTCACGATATCGAGCGTCGCTCCCTCCGCGATCGTGCCGCGTGACACGGCATCGAAGCAGAAGCGCAAGGCTTCCGGCTCGACATAGCCGATCGCGCCGATTTCAAGCCGCACCAACCGGACCTTCGAGTAGTTTTGTCTGCGGCTTTCTTCCTCGATGATCTCAACGAGGCTCTCGCCGATCGCCATTTCATGCATGCTCCGCCTCCTTGCAATCGACGCGGAAAGCGACGCAGGGATCGAAGAGGGAGGCAAGGCGGCCAATGCGCAGACGCGCCTCGTCGCCCGCACCGACCTTGGCGCCGAGCAATTCGGCAACCAATGGACCGGCCGGGTGAAGATTCCATTCGGTCGGCGCGAGTAATTCATAGGAGCCGACGCGACCGCTTTTGCCGATATCCAGGCAATGATAGAGGCGTCCGCGCGTCGATTCGACGGCGGCATAGGCGCTGCCGTCCTGAGCCTGCCCGAAATTCGTCAATTCGGCATCGTCGGCGTCACCGCTTACAAGGCCCCCCTTAAGATCGAAGAGCGCCTGCGCGGTGTCGAAGAGCCGCGCATTGAGGCGGGCAGCCAGAGGGGTTCGCGCGGGAGCCGCCTCTCGCCAACGGCGGGCAAACGCACCGGTCTCGATCCTTCGCCCCGGCAGCGCCGGCAGACTCGCAAATTGGGCGCCGCCCGAACGCAGTTCTGCGACGACGTGGAGATCCTCGGCCCTCGAAAGCGGATCAGGTGCACGCGGCAGAAATGCCGTCTCGTCGGAAACTTCCGCCATCATCCCGGCCACGAAACTGCCCGGCACGGGTTCCCCGGCCCCGCGGACAAGACCCAGCGCGGCAGCCGCGCCTGCCAGGCGATCGGCTACCGGCACAAGTTCGCGTCGTCGCGCGTGAGCCAGCCCACAGCGCGCCGCTGCCATGATTTCACGTGCCGAAACAATTGCCTCCCGCAGAGGCAGCGTGGCTTGCGCAAACTGGCGGTTGACCGCCTCCCGCAGCGGCCAACCGATCACGCAAGACCTGAGCGATTCGCAGACCCTTTCGGCGAGCAGCCCGATTGCGTTTGAAAATCGATCGGACGCGTTCGGCGCCCGCGCCAAAGCGGCATCGATGGCACCTTTCGCCGCGACCGCGTGAGAAAAGCCGCAAAGTGTGAAAAGGCGCTCGGCCAAAACCGGTATGTCTTCAACCGGCCGTCCATGAAAAACCTGCGCGAGCCCAACCGGTCGGGTCGAATGTACTTGCACCGAACAGACACGGCCGCCGGCAAGAACCACGGCGATGACGATTGCACCAGGCCCGATCGCCATGTTCATGGCCGCGCAGTCTCCTCAACGCTCAGCCGTCCTCGCAGGAAGGCGCGCCGGTCGAGGGCGGCGGGCGGCTTCGCTGTCGCCTGGGGATCGGCAACAGTCGTCGACTCGAACAGCGCCTTCAGAGCCTCTACGGCCGTCTGGCGCGCGACATCCATGTCGGCGAAATCGTGCATCGGCGAAAACAGCGCGCGAGAATGTAATCGGCCGAAACCTTCAAGCCTGCTCGCGATAAAATCAACGTCGCCCGCCGGCACAGAAAACCGCTGGCTCGAGCCCTCGAGGCTCGGCACGGATTCGGCATCTTTGGTTTCGTCGACTGCCACCAAATTCATGAACCAGGGCGTCACGACGATACCGAAAACGCGCCCCTCGAAGGCGCGAAATCCGACCGCCTCAATGGCGAGCGCGTGATTGCAGATCGGCACATCACGCATGACGTGTTCGTAGATAAGGTCGTACACACACGCGAGGTTGCGGCCGATCTCATCCGCCACGGCATCGATGGTCTTGATGGGACTATCAGCCCGCATCGCAGATCCTCGGGCAAATCTGCGGACGACGTCCCCGGCGTGATCCGTCAAACAGGATCACCCTCGGCGAGATCGTGGACGTGCCGGCAATTGCCGCAGGGATCGGTGCGCCGGCTGCCGGGGCAAGAAAAGCGTCGACATGCGCAAATCTATGACGGACTGCGAGAGCGCGGACCAAGGCCGACGGCATAAAACTCCTCCCGAAGATCCTTTTTCAGTCAGCCGCCGCAAGGTCCATGCCAACAGAGCAAGGTCCCTATCCGGAAAGCAAATTACTGATTTGGCAAGGAAACGACCGCCCCGATCTGAACGGTTCGCAAAAATTACTGTAAAGCTAACTTCCAGAACTGGTAAGCGCCTTGATTGAGATCAAGTTGGAGATGTCGCCGGAAGGAAAAACAAATAGGATTCCGCAGCAATTGCCCTTTTGCAAATAAAACTTCCGGCTGTTGGCACTGAGTCGTCTCTCATGAGCAAACAAGTTCGGCTGTCCATTCAAGGCGCTGCGATTCCCCTGCATGCGGCAATCTGGTCCTTTGTCCGCGGCGGCGCGCCAGAAATTGAGATCGCCGCGAATGCGGCTCATGCGGGAGTCCGGCGATAGCGCGTCGCCCTATGTGCGGGAATGACAGCAATAGAGCTGATCGGCGGTCAACAAAGGGCAACTCACCAGAGAATGGAAAACGCCTTATCGCCTGCTTCAATGCGCCGTGCACACCATGCAAGGGTCAAATGAGCGCACGACGTGCTGGATGGCTGCGGCCTTCGCTCCCAATTCGCCGACTGCAACGCCGACAAGCGCGCCTTCGAGCGGCCCCGGCAGTCCGGCGGCGTCACGCGGTGAAAAATTCCAAGTGGTCGGCGCGATGATCTGATAACGCGCGATTCTGCCGTCGCGAACCGTCAGCCAATGACCGAGACTGCCGCGCGCCGCTTCGACGAGGCCGACGGCGCTCCCCTCGGTCGCGGCCGGCCCATGTGTGCAAAAAGGCTCTTTGAGCCGCAGCGCACGGACCCAGTCCTCCAGCTTCTCGGTCAAGAGAGCAATTTCAAGCACACGCGCGATGACCCTGTTGCGCACATTGGTGCCACCATCATTTGCCAGAAGATCTCGGATCAGCGGATGGCCGTTGACCGCCTGCCGGGCGACGGCTCCGACTTCGGCGCAGCGCCCCTCGAGGCGCGGTGCTTTGGCCCAGGAATAGGCCCCATCTTTCAGGGCATCTGGAATGGTCTCGGAAAAAGCCGGGTCGGCCGAAGTTTCTCGCAGCCAAGTTCGTGTGACGTCTTCTCTGATCGCATCGGCCGGCAAGGACGCAGTTTCGCCATCGCTGAACAGACCCGCACGCAACAACGAACCTTGGCTATAGTGATAGGCTCCGAAGCTCAACAAGGGACCGGAGCGACGCCCAAGGGTTCGAAGATCAAGATCGCGGGCAATCTCGACGAACGTCGCAAAGTCCCCGCGTGATCCTTCGGCCTCGGCAAAAGCCTCGAGTTTCGCGCCATTATCTATGGCGAGAAAGCGATCGAGCGGCGCGGCTAGCAAATGCTCTTCGAGAAATGTCCTGAATTCTGCGATGATCGCGATGAGCCTGATGCGCTCGCCAAGATCGATTGCACGGGTCGTCCCGCCGGGCTGGAAAGCCAGGCTGTGCGGCCACTTACCGGCGAGAATGCCCATGATTTCGAGGAGCCTTGCACGCGCCGGCAGGACTACGGCTTGAGCCGTCCCGCGCATCGCCTTGAAGCGGCGCTCCGCCTTTTCGAACCAAGGCCGCGCCGCATATTCGCGCCGCGCGAAATCCGGCATGAAGAACATATAAAAATGGGTGAGATGGTCGGCGATATTTTCCGCGGCATGCGCGATATTCGTCGCCAAGAGGCCGTTCGGGGCCGCTTCGACACCATTAAGCGCGCGCAACGCCGCGGCTGCAGCAACCGATTGCGAGACTGAACAAATCCCGCAAATGCGCGGCGCGATCACCAAGCTATCCAAAGCTTGACGGCCAACAAGAATTTGCTCGAAGCCGCGGTAGAGCGGCGCCATCACTCGTGCCTCGCGCACGTGACCCATTTCAATATCGAGCGTGACTTCGAGATCACCTTCGACGCGGTTGAAGGGACCGACGACGAGACGGCTCATTTACCCGTTCCTGCGCCTTTCGGCGGCTGCACCACGTGGTCCGAGGTCGCATTGCGGCGTACGCGCTTTGGTGTCGCCGATTTCGAAAGGGCGGCAAGAGCCACGAACCAGGCTTTCGGCATGTCGAGCGGGAGACCCACCGGAATGCCGGCAATTTTCGGCGTCTGCATGAAAGTCCGATTGTCCTCGAATCCCGGCGAGGTGCAGGCGATGCAGGCGTAACCCGCATGCGTGCAGGAACCGCCGCCGTTCCAGGCTCGCTGATTGCAGTCACCGACCGCCTGCGTCGCCTTGCACCCGAGATGTTCCATCAGGCAGCCGAGCTCGGACATATGTTCGGCGCTCGCCTTGAATTCGTAATATTCGTTACGGCTGCATGCGTGATGAGCGAGATGGTCGGAATAGAATTTCGGCCGGCCAAACGCATCGAGATCCTGGCTGGTGAAATCGCCAAGCGACAATGCAAAGAGCGTCTCCATGATCCAACCTGGATGGGGAGCGCAGCCGGCGATATTGATGGCCGGCAGGCCGGCGCGGGAGCGAAAGGATCGCCCCAGAACGCCGCCCTTCTCGCCGCCGTCATATTGCAGGCCGCAAGCCTCGGTCGGATCGGGATTGCCGGCGGGAATGCCGCCATAGGCGGCGCAACTCCCGACCGCCACGCAATAGCGGGCACGCGGCGCCAGCGCTTCGACCCACTCGAGCAGGGTGCGCCGCGTCCCCGCGAACCGATTGAAGAGCCCCGTGCCGTTGGGGCCGCGCAGGATCGAACCTTCGATAAAGAGCGCGTCGAGAGGAACTTCTCCGCGTTCGATACGGCCGAGAATTTCGCAGACTTCCTCCCCCGTTTCTTCGCTGAGCGAAGGATGCCACAAAAGCTCTATGCCGAATGTCTTCAACTCATGAAACCAACCCGATGCGCCATATTCCAATACCGACATGGTGCAGCCGCCGCAGCTCCCCGCTTGCAGCCAAAGAAGATTGAAGGCTCGACCCGTCTCCATAGTCCCGCCGAGTTTCGATTGAATTGCAAGTTTGAACCGGTGCGCAGGATTGATCAAGTGGGCGCCAAAAAACACTCGATCAAGGTGCCAAGGCAATCTATCTCATGACACTATTCGGGACGATGAGCATATTTTGGTGGTATTATATTTGCCGGTGATATAGGCACCGGCTTCAGCGAGGCAGGTAATTATGTCCACCTGAAACTGCTGCCGGCTGGCGGCCGGAGAAAGATCAGCTTAACGGAAAATGGCAGAAAAAAAGAGCCTCACCTATGCCGACACCGGTGTCGATATCGACGCCGGCAATGCCCTGGTCGACAAGATCAAACCGCTTGTGCGGGCGACGCGCCGGCGCGGCGCCGACGCCGAAATCGGCGGCTTCGGTGGGCTTTTCGATCTCAAGGCCGCGGGATTTCTGGATCCTATCCTCGTCGCCGCCAATGACGGCGTCGGCTCCAAGGTCAAGATCGCGATCGAAAGCGGCCTTCACGCCACGATCGGCATCGATCTCGTTGCCATGTGCGTCAACGACCTCATCGTCCAGGGGGCCGAGCCGCTCTTCTTTCTCGATTATTATGCGACCGGAAAACTCGATCCGGATCAAGCGGCGCAAGTCGTTGCCGGCATAGCGAACGGCTGCAAGGAAGCGGACTGTGCTCTGATTGGCGGCGAGACCGCCGAAATGCCCGGCCTCTACACAGGCAACGATTATGATCTTGCCGGCTTTGCCGTCGGCGCCGTCGAGCGCGGCCGCGTCTTGCCGAAAACCGATATTGAGGCCGGCGACATCGTCTTCGGTCTGCGCTCTTCGGGCCTCCATTCGAACGGGTTTTCCCTGGTGCGCCGTGTCGTTGCCGACGCCGGACTTCAATGGAGCGATCCGGCGCCTTTTGCGCGCGACATTTCGCTTGCCGCAGCGCTCCTCGCCCCGACCCGCATCTACGTCGGCCCGATCCTCAAAGCCCTGAAAGCAACCGATGCAATCAAGGCCCTCGCGCATATTACCGGCGGCGGCTTTCCCGACAATCTGCCGCGCGTCGTGCCTGCGGGCCTCGGCTTTGCGCTTGATCTTACCGCAATCCCCGTGGCTTCGGTCTTCCGCTGGATTGCCGCGACGGGCAATGTCGCCGCCAAAGAAATGCTGCGGACGTTCAATTGCGGCATCGGCATGGTCGTCGTTGCCGCGAAATCTCGCGCCGACGAGGTCATGGCCGCGCTGCAGTCTGCCGGCGAAACACCGGTGCGGCTTGGTGAAATCATTGCTCGAGACGCGCAGCCTCGCGTCCTCACTTCCGGCCGGCTCGACCTGTGACTGCCCGCAAGCGCACCGCAATTTTGATCTCCGGCCGCGGCTCCAATATGCAGGCCCTGGTGCAGGCAGCGCGTGCGCCCGACTTCCCTGCCGAGATCGCGCTCGTTCTTTCGAACCGGCCGGAAGCACAAGGCTTGGCTTTCGCCAAAGAGCGCGGGATTGCGACCGCAGCCGTCGACCACAAGATCCATGCGGGCCGCGAAGACTTCGAAAATACGATGCAAGTGCTTCTCGATCTGCATCGCATCGAACTCATCTGCCTCGCCGGCTTCATGCGGCTGTTGACGCCCGCGTTCGTGAAACGCTGGGAGGGGCGGATCATCAATATTCATCCCGCCCTCCTGCCCGCCTATCGCGGCCTCCACACGCATGAACGCGCGCTCGCCGACGGCGTCAAGATCCATGGCTGCACGGCGCATTTCGTCATGCCGGCCATGGATGAAGGGCCGATCATCGCGCAAGCGGCCGTCGCCGTCCTCGACGACGACACACCGGAGACGCTTGCCGCGCGGGTCCTGCAACAGGAACATATCATCTATCCCGCAGCGCTCGCATGCGTCGCGTCGGGGAATTTCGAGATTCACGACAATCGGGTGATGCGCCCCGGCGATGCGTCCGCCTCACCGCCCTTGCGCGTTCCGCCTTCGCGATGAGCGCATGTCATTCCCGGCGAGGGCCAGCGAGACCGGGAATCCATATTTTAGTCCCGCATTTCTGGATCCCCGCTTTCGCGGGGATGACAAAGTCCGCTACGGCGTCCACGCCTCGTAATCGCCGGTTGCCGGTGGCCGCTCGCCTTCGGCCAGCGTCGAGCCCGGCGGGCGCCAAGCTTGCGGTGTGCCGGTGAGATTGGGCTGATAGGGCAGTTCCCAGGGCCGCGGCTTGTAATCTTCCTCCGTCGGCGGCACATCGAATGTATGGTGCAGCCAGCCATACCAGCCGGGCGGCGTCTTCGAGCCTTCGCTTTCGCCTTTAAAAATTACCCAGCGGCGTTCGAAGCCGAGCGCCGCATCCTTAACGCCGCCTTTGCGGCGGTAGTAAAGATTGCCGAACTCGTCTTCGCCGACCAATTCGCCATAAAGGGCCGTGTAGACGCGGGTGTTGAGCGTCTGTCCGTTCCACCAAGTCAATATCTGCAGGAGCAATTTCATCCGGCGGCGCTCCAGGTTCGAGCCGAGCATGATCTTTCGCGGGCGGAATATGGCGGGGCCATTGCCGCTTGTCCAGACTGGGCGGGCTTAATGCAGGCTGGCGGGGCTGCGGCAAACTGGTGGGCCTGCGGCATTTGCACATCCGGCACGTCTCAGCCTGGGGATATGGCGGATGACGCCCGCGGCGGTACGCGCCGGCCTTGTAGAGAAGCTTCCGTTAGGCAAGACTTTGTTTACCCGAGTCGGGCAATCTCGCCCCTGAGCACTACATTTTGTGCGAAGACAGGTCGCATACACTAGGTCTTGACGTACGTCAGAATTCCGCCATAATCCAGCTCAATTCCTCTAGGGCCATCAAGTGAGGCCGCCCGGGAGGAGCTACCGGCTTTCGAAGGTCCCGAAAAGCGGCATTTCACGTCTTCGCACAGAGTATCCGACCTCCCGGCCGGTGAGACAAAGCCCAGTCTCGAATCAAAGTTAGGACGAAAACTATGCATATCGAGCGGCGGTATACGAAGGCGGACCAATCGCCCTATGCGCAGATCGAATTTACGACCCTGCGCAGTGAGATCCGCAATCCGGACGGTTCCGTCGTCTTCGCGCTCGATGGAATCGAGGTCCCGGCGAGCTGGAGCCAAGTCGCTGCCGATATTCTGGCGCAGAAATATTTCCGCAAAGCCGGCGTGCCGCAGCGTCTGGCGCGCGTTCCGGAAGACGGCGTGCCGTCCTTCCTCTGGCGCGGCGCGGCCGATGAAGCAGCCCTCGAAGCTTTACCCAAGGCCGAACGTTTGGGTTCCGAGATCTCGGCCCGGCAAGTCTTCGACCGGCTCGCCGGCGCCTGGACCTATTGGGGCTGGAAGGGCAAATATTTCGACACCGAAGACGACGCCCGCGCCTTCTATGACGAATTGCGCTACATGCTGGCGCGCCAGATCGCGGCGCCCAATTCGCCGCAATGGTTCAACACCGGCCTGCATTGGGCCTATGGCATCAACGGCCCGAGCCAGGGCCATTATTACGTCGATTTCGAATCGGGCAAGCTCGTTAAATCGAAATCGGCCTATGAACATCCCCAGCCCCACGCCTGTTTCATCCAGTCCGTCGCCGACGATCTCGTCAACGAAGGCGGCATCATGGACCTTTGGGTGCGCGAGGCGCGGCTCTTCAAATATGGCTCCGGAACCGGCTCGAATTTTTCCAAGCTGCGCGGCGAAAACGAGAAACTTTCGGGCGGCGGCAAATCATCCGGCCTGATGTCCTTCCTGAAGATCGGCGATCGGGCGGCGGGTGCGATCAAGTCGGGCGGGACGACGCGGCGCGCCGCGAAAATGGTGGTCGTCGACATCGACCATCCCGACATCGAGGCCTATATCGACTGGAAGGTCAAAGAGGAAGAAAAGGTCGCCGCTCTCGTCGCCGGCTCAAAAATCGTCAAGAAGGCTTTGAAGGCCATTCTGCGCGCCTGCATCAATTGCGAGGGGCCCAATGACGATTGCTTCAATCCGGAGAAAAATCCGGCGCTGAAGAAAGAGATTAAGCTCGCGCGCCGCGCCTGCGTCCCCGACGGGATGATCAACAAGATCATTCAATTCGCCCGGCAAGGCTATAAGGACATCGACGACGTCGTGCCCTTCGATACATTCACGACCGATTGGGATTCGGAAGCCTATCTCACCGTTTCCGGCCAGAACTCCAACAATTCGGTCCGCGTCACCGACGCCTTTCTGCGCGCCGTCGAAACGGACGGCGACTGGGCCTTGACGCGCAGGCTCGACGGCAAGCCGCACAAAGTGCTGAAAGCCCGCGATCTGTGGGAAAAGATCGGCTATGCGGCCTGGGCCTCGGCCGACCCCGGCCTGCAATATCATACGACGATCAATGATTGGCACACCTGCCCTGCGGCGGGCCCGATCGTCGCCTCGAACCCCTGCTCCGAATATATGTTCCTCGACGATACGGCCTGCAATCTCGCCTCGCTGAACCTGCTGCAGTTCCGCGACACGCAGACGAAGGTGTTCGATGTCGACGCTTATGAACATGCGGTCCGGCTGTGGACTCTCGTGCTCGAAATCTCGGTTCTGATGGCGCAATTCCCGTCGAAGGAAATCGCCAAGCTCTCCTATGAATACCGCACGCTGGGGCTCGGCTTCGCCAACATCGGCGGGCTCTTGATGTCGTCGGGCATTGCCTATGATTCGGATGAAGGCCGCGCCATCTGCGGCGCTTTGTCGGCGATCATGACCGGCATAAGCTACGCAACTTCGGCTGAAATGGCGGGCGAACTCGGCCCCTTCGCACATTACAAGGAAAATCAGTCGGCGATGCTGCGGGTGATGCGCAATCATCGCCGCGCCGCACAGGGCGACGCCGCAAACTATGAAGCTCTGGCCACCCTCCCCGTGCCGCTCGATCATGCCTCCTTGCGCGATCACGCACTCGGCCGGCATGCGACTGCGGCCTGGGACAGAGCCGTATCGCTCGGCGCGAAACACGGCTTTCGCAATGCGCAAGTCTCCGTCGTCGCGCCGACCGGCACGATCGGCCTCGTCATGGATTGCGACACGACTGGCATCGAGCCCGATTTTGCGCTGGTGAAATTCAAGAAACTCGCCGGCGGCGGCTATTTCAAGATCATCAACCGCGCCGTGCCGGAAGGCCTGCGTGCGCTCGGCTATGGCGAAGCCGAGATCGGCGAGATCGAAGCCTATGCCGTCGGCCGGGCGTCGCTGCGGCAGGCGCCTTACATCAACGCCACGAGCCTGCAACAGCGCGGCTTCACGAACGAGAAATTGGCGCAGGTCGAAAAGGCGCTGGCCGCCGCCTTCGACATCAAATTCGTCTTCAACAAATGGACGCTCGGCGCCGATTTCCTCGTCGCCGCACTCAATGTGCCGGAAGAAAAGCTCGACGATCCGAATTTCGATCTCCTCACCTTCCTGGGCTTCTCCAAGGCCGAGATCGAGGCCGCCAATATTCACATCTGCGGCGCGATGACGGTGGAATCCGCGCCGCATCTTCGCCAAGAGCATTATTCCGTCTTCGACTGCGCCAACCCTTGCGGGCGCATCGGCAAGCGCGCGCTCTCGGTCGAGAGCCATATCCGCATGATGGCGGCCGCGCAGCCGTTCATTTCGGGGGCGATCTCGAAGACGATCAACATGCAAAACGACGCAACCGTCGAGGATTGCAAGGACGCCTATATGCTCTCCTGGCGGCTGGCTTTGAAAGCCAATGCGCTTTATCGCGACGGCTCGAAACTCTCGCAGCCTTTGAACAGCCAGCTGATCGAAGACGAAGAGGATGAGGCCGACGAGGCGGTCGAAGCCTTGATCGCGGCCAATGCGCCGGCGCGGACGAGCATCGTCGCCGAAAAGATCGTCGAACGCATCGTCGAGCGCGTCGAGCGCACGCGCGAACGCGAACGCCTGCCCAACCGCCGCAAAAGCTACACCCAGAAGGCGACGGTCGGCGGCCACAAGGTCTATCTGCACACCGGCGAATATGAGGACGGGCGTCTCGGCGAAATCTTCATCGACATGCACAAGGAGGGCGCCGCCTTCCGCTCGCTGATGAATAATTTCGCCATCGCCATTTCGGTCGGCCTGCAATATGGCGTGCCGCTGGAAGAATTCGTCGACGCCTTCACCTTCACCCGGTTCGAACCCGCGGGCCTCGTGCAGGGCAATGACGCGATCAAGAACGCGACGTCGATCCTCGATTACGTGTTCCGCGAATTGGCGATATCCTATCTCGGCCGCAACGATCTCGCGCATATCGATCCGACCGATATCGGCCATGACGCGCTCGGCAAAGGCGACGATCAGAGCCGGCCGCCGCAGACCTCGCCTACCGCCCAAAAGCTCGTGTCGAAAGGCTTCGTGCGTTCAAAAGCGGATAAATTGATGCTGGTGCAGAGCGGCGCCAAGGCGATAGCCGCGCAAGGCACGACGGCGCTGAAGAAGAATCTCGAAAACGAAATCGAAGCCGAATTGGGCGAACTCGATTGGTCGGTGCCGGCCGAACGCAGCACGGTCGCCTCGCGCCGCAGCGAAGCGCGGATGAAAGGCTATACGGGCGAAGCCTGCCCCGAATGCAACAATTTCACACTGGTGCGCAACGGCACGTGTCTGAAATGCGATACCTGCGGCGCGACGACGGGGTGTAGTTGAGGGGGGAGCGCAAGAGAGGATCGACATCAGCCGCGAGGAGGGCGCGACGGGATGTAAATGAGGCGTCGCAATGGCAGACGATTATAAAGTCAAAGGCCGTTCAGATTTAGAAATCCGGCAACTCGCAAAGAGAACGCGTGAATTTTGCGGCGTCGCTAAGGATCGCCGCGTTGACATGATCGCATGTCTAGAACGTGAAAAGATCTGGACCGTCAAGGGCATTAAGCGCCTACACTTCGAAGTGCGTCCAGATACCGAAATGGGCACGGCTGACGGTATGACAAGCCATAGCGAGGGCATCGTGACGATTGCGGTCAAGCAGTCTGTCCGCGACGCAGCCTACATGGGGGACGGTCGTGCGCGAAACACTCTCGCGCACGAACTTGGTCACTTGGTGATGCATGATGGCGCAGAGATGCCACGCCTTGCGACCGGTAACATCACACCAAAATGGCTCAAGCCATTCGAGTCGGCCGAACATCACGTGAAGGTTTTTGCACCGGCCTTCTTAATCAATGATGCCATTGCAGAGACGCTAAGCGGCGCCGAGGAAATCTCGATCGAATTCGGAATAAGCTACGAATCGGCGAAGATCTATTTTAAGGAGTTGACCGCCTTTCGAGGTAGAGAGAGGACCGCAGAAAAGATGCGTCGCTTAGCAGAAGAGTTTCGTGAATCGATTGCGCCTCGCTCACGTAAATTGCATTTCCTAAACGAAGCGTGTCCAGTCTGCGGCAACCGCACGCTCTTTCCCGTGGATGCCAAGTTCATGTGCCAACATTGCGACACTGTATTCGATCGCTTTCAAGATGGTGATCCCGGCGAGTTCTGAGCCAAATACGCTCTCCAACGATAGACATCATTTTGTCTATCGCCTGCTGGTTTGTTGAAGCGTTCGCCTGGGATCTATTGGAGCGGATGCATTTTCCTGCATCGCAAAGCCCTCGTGCTTCGAGACGCTTGCTTCGCAAGCTCCTCAGCATGAGGGCTTTGGGGGCTGCGGCTTGCATCAAAACCCATCGGCCGCCAGCACCAGATCCCTCACCCTGAGGTGCGAGCGAAGCGAGCCTCGAAGGGCGAGGGATCGCTCTACGATGTCTTCGGCTTGCGTCGAGCCAATGCCGACAAGCGCTCGAAGTCGCCGCGCATATAAGCTTCTTTCTTCGCCCGCGACCAACCTTTGATGCTGCGCTCCGCGGCAATCGGTTCATCGACGCGCGCGTAATGCTCGCCGAAAATCAGCTCAACCGGCAAACGCCGCGCCGTGTAACTATCGATGGGACCTTACGCATGTTCGCTCACGCGTTCTTCCACGGAACGGCATGTGATGCCGGTACAATAGCTTCCATCGGCACATCGCAGAATGTAGATAGAAGCGCCCTGTACAATTCAGCTCTTGAATAGCAAAGCCCTCGCGCTTCGAGACACGCGCTTCGCGCGTTCCTCAGCATGAGGGCTTTCGGGTGGGGCCTGCATCACGGTCCGAACCGGATAGATATCTGACAGTTTAGACCGGATAGATACCTGACAGGTTTTTCTTGGTCGGCGAAGGGGAGACTTTGCCGATGCCTTGGAAGGAAACCTGTGTGATGGACGAGAAGATGG
>JBKQHN010000052.1:0-17937 GCA_052148755.1 Beijerinckiaceae bacterium
TTGATCGCTAGAGCGGCCATGGCGAAGAGCGGCGCCAGAAGCACGAGACCGAGGCTCGCCAGCATGATGTCCATCGTGCGTTTGATGGCAATTTCGAGCGGCGACAAGGGCCGGCGCACCAGATTGAGGCTCGGGATCGGGCCGACTTTTGCGACTTCGGCATCGGCAAAGCGGTCAAGCGCAGCTTCCGGACCGAGATGGATCGCCGCCGGAAGACGCAAGAACCCATCGACGCAGGCGTCGATCGTCCCATTTTGCGACCAGGGAACCAGAATGAACACATCGTCCGGCGCCAAGATACGGGCTGAGGCGCAGGCGAGCATGAGGTCTTCAGCCAAGTGCTCCTTGCCCCGCAAAATGGTCGCGGCGATGACATGGGTCCCGACGAGTCGCGACTCGTAGCGTTGAGTGAAGACTTGGATTTCGTCCTCGTAGCCGACGAGAAAAATGCGCCGTTCCGACATGCTGCCAGGTTTGACATGGGGCTGCATGGCCTTGAGAAAGCCACGCCGGGCGAGGTAAGTCGCGGCAAACCCGCCAAACGAGAAGCCGAACAGGGCGGCCGGTGGCAACTCCCCGCCGACATGCAGCGCAAAGGCGAGTGCAAAGGCGCCGACGACGGTTGTGGACCAGGCGATCAAGGTCCGCTGCAACAGGCCCTGCGGCGCGAGACATTTTGCAACCGCATATTCGCCCCGCAAGAGCGTCAGGGCGAAAAACAGCAGCGCGACGAGACCGCCCAAACGATAAAAGTCCGGCATGGTGGTGAGTTGGAGCAGGTTCGCCTTCGATTGAAGCAGGCCCGTTGCTGCGCCGGCCGCCAGAATAGCGAGGGCGTCCACGCCTGCAGCCGTCACGGACAACGCTGTCCGAAATGAGCCGCTGTCCCTTCGCGGCCGGTGCGCTTGGCGCCGCTGCGGCGCGATAGGTCGCGACGATATTAGAGTGTCGGCACGAAACATTCTGCTTTTCCGGCATAAGTCCGACGTTCCGGATCGGCACGGTCGCGCCCTAGAATGGCACGGAGAATCGACCAAAACGCCATTTGCTGGCTAGAGCAGCATCGGCCATGCCGAGGGAGCGCCGGGAAGGGTACTGGCGCCGGGTGTGGTTAACCCCCTTGACGCCCCGGCAGAGGCGAAGCATCGTGCGACCGCGCCGGCCTAGATCGTGTGCGGGGTCGCGGCGGGTCCGGTTCCTGCGTTTGACCTTGCGCTCGCGTTGGCCCGCTTTCAAACGGTGCAGCAGGATCGTGCCTGGCTGTGCGCTTCGGCCGTGGCAAGATTTGGGAAGGGCGAAGGATGCGCAGATTTCGGCGGCGTGCTGGGACCTTCGCGGCGAGCTTGCGCCGATCGGGTTCCGTGTCTTTGATCATTGCGGGAGTGGGGCTGTGGTCTCATTGCGCCGCGGCGCGTCCGCTCGTTCCGGCGGAGGATCGCTATATTCCCTACACGGGCCACCTGCCGGCATGTGACGATCCGGCGGTATTTGAGCGGATTCAGTCACGGTTTTATGCGCGCGAGAGCGAATTCTGGAAGTCCGGGCTGGCGATTGTGGGGTTTGATCACGTCCGCGAAATCGGTTTCCGGTCCAACGGGCTCGATTATATTCCGCGGCGCTATTGTGTCGCACGGGCCTATATGAACGACACGAAGCTGCGCGAGGTCTCCTATTCCGTCGACGAGGATCTCGGCATCATCGGCTTTGGTTTCGAGGTCGAATGGTGCGTATCGGGCCTCGATCGTCTCAATGGCTTTGCGCCGGGCTGCAAAATGGCGAGACCCTGACAATTTGAGTCTTTTCAAATGGTGATTTCATGAAGGTCAAACTTCGCTTCGGCATGGCCATGCTCGCTGCGCTGTCTGCTTTTTTCGTCATCTCGGCTGCCGATTTCGCGGCGGCTCAGCAAGACCAGGGCTGTATCCTGGACCATTGCGCCGACAAGGTGCCATTGCCCCAAAATGATACGACCGACCAGCCGGCAGACCGTGGTCGTGACACCAGAATGCCGCAACCGCACGGCGCCAGTGTGCCCGGCGATTTCGACTTTTACGTCCTCGCCTTGTCTTGGTCGCCGGGGTTTTGCGACACGGGCGGTGCTGAAAAGGCACGCAGCCAATGCGAGACCGGGGCCAATCTCGGCTTCGTCGTGCACGGACTTTGGCCGCAATACCAGCATGGTTATCCTTCCGATTGCGGCCCGGCGGGTCGGTCGCCTTCGCGGATCGCATTGCAGGGCGTCCAGGGGCTCTTTCCGGACGAAGGTTTGGCGCGCTTCGAGTGGCGCAAACATGGCACCTGTTCGGGCAAAAGTCCGACCGATTATTTCGCCGATGTCCGCAAAGCCCGCGAGGCAATCACGATCCCGCCGCCCTTCCTCACGCCGCATGATGTGCAGACCTGGACGCCGATCGACATTCAGCGGGCTTTCCTTGCCGCCAACCAGCGTTTGCGGCCCGGCATGATGGCCGTCGAATGCGTGCGCGGTACTCTGCAGGAAGTGCGGATCTGTTTTTCGAAAGATCTGCGCAATTTCGTCGAATGTCCGGAAGTCAGCCGGTATTTCTGCCATACGAGCAGCGTTGCCGTGCCGCCGATGCGCTAGAGCATGTCCCGGAAAAGTGGCCCCACTTTTCCGACAAGGACATGCTCCAACTTTTTGAATTGGCGCGTATTCTTGATCGATCGGGTGATTCCACCCGATCGGAATACGCGCTAGCCCGGTGGCGCTTGTCGCTGTCTCGCCGCGCTGCTGTTGAAGCAGTTTCTGAGTCGTCATGAACTATCGCCATGCGTTTCACGCCGGCAATTTTGCCGACGTTTTCAAACATCTCTTTCTCACGCGCATACTCGTTTATCTGGCGCGCAAGGAAACACCCTTTCGTTTCATCGATACGCATGCAGGGCATGGTATTTATGATCTCTCGGCGGAAGCGGCCGAACGCACCGCCGAATGGCGCGGCGGCATCGGTCGTCTCCTGGCCGCCGAAGTGTCGCCCGGCGCAGCAAGCCTCATCGAGCCTTATAGAGCCGTGGTCGCACCTCTGTTTGCGGCGCGCCCGCCGCTTTATCCAGGTTCACCGGCACTTGCAGCGCGCTTTCTACGCCATCACGACAGGATGATCTTTTGCGACGCCTATGCCCCGGCGATCAATGATCTCTCGTTCCATTTTGGTCGCGACCCGCGTGCCAAGATTATCGAAATCGACGCCTATCTTGCGCTTAAGGCATTCGTGCCGCCGGTCGAACGGCGTGGACTGGTCCTGATCGACCCGCCCTTCGAGGCAGCCGGCGAGTTTGACGGTTTGGGGCGTGCGCTGGAAACTGCATGGCGCAAATGGATGACAGGCACCTACATGGTCTGGTTTCCAATCAAACATCGCCCGCCAGTCGACGCTTTTCTGCAGGGCCTCGTAGATGCCGGCCTGAAGCGCCTCTTGCGGCTCGAACTGCATATTGATCTGCCGAGGCCGCAAGGCGCGCTTGCCGCCAACGGGCTTCTCATCGTCAACCCACCCTATCTTCTCGAAGCCGAAGCTCGCGTGCTTTTGCCCTATCTCGCCGGGACATTGGGGGTGCCGGGACACGCCGGATTTGAGATCGCCTGGATCGCGGGGGAATGATAGAAAGAGCGATCTCTCTCGGAGTTCTTCTGCAATGATGATTTTGCGTTCTTCGCCCGCTTCACCCTTCGGCCGCAAGGTGCGTATAGCCGCCGCGCTTCTCGGATTGACGGAAGAAATAAACATTGTCGTCGCCGATACAAATGACGCCGGGGATTCGCTGCGTCTGCAGAATCCGCTTGGCAAGATTCCAGTGCTCATCCTTGAAGATCAAACGCCGATCTTCGACAGCCGCGTCATCCTCGAATATTTGGATCAGCGCGCCGGCGGCGACACATTAATTCCAGCGGAACCCCGCGCGCGCATTGCGGCATTGACGATAGCGGCACTTTGCGACGGTCTTTTGGACGCGAGCATCCTGCAGGTCTACGAAGTGCGCTTCCGGGAACCTGCAATGCGCGATGCCAAATGGCTGGCATATCAGGATGAAAAAATTTCGCGCGGCTTGGCTTTTCTCGAATCCGGTCCGCCGACCGGACGGCGCGACGTCGCGCATGTCGGACTCGCCTGCGTGCTCGGCTATCGCGACCTGCGCTTCGAGGGAAGCTGGCGAAAGGATCATCCGAGGCTCGTCTCCTGGCTCGACTCGTTTGCGGAGGGCGTGCCGGCTTTCGAGGCGACGCGGTTCGTCGGCTGAAGCGGCACCGCGTTTTCGGGCGCAGGCTTGGACAACCTGAACCAGACCGCTGAGATCACTTGCGTGCCGCTGGGTCGGGCAGCGTCTCATCTTCGGTGAATCGGAGGGTGACATTCGGCGGCAGCCGCTTGCCGCTGACCTCTTCAATGGCCGCCGCAGGATCGGTTAGGCATAGCCTGCGGAATTCCATGTCGGTTTGGCACCGCTTGAACACTTTCTGCACCGCCTTGGTAATCTCGGGGTCAGTCAATTCATGCATTGCGTGCTCCATGTCAGGCACCTTCGAAACGCAGGGTTCTCGCCTGAGTCCGCTCGGCGTTGCTCGATCATTCCAGCACCAGCACGGACGTGATTTTGTCCGGGCAGGCTAGGCGGAGGAACTCATAGTCGACCCCGGCGGCTCCTTGAAACAGGGTTGGATTGAAGAAGCCGTTGCCGAAGGTGATGCCGAACGAGCCTTTCCGCTTCGCCCGTCCAGCTGTCCTAGACGCCATACGGACAGATTCGTTCGTCCATTCCGGCTGCGAGAGCGCCACACCCGCCACCAGCAATGTCTCGACGAGGCCGAGATTACCGCAGCAGATATGATCGCGCGATAGCAGATGGCTCTGGCATGTCGTCGTCAGTGCGGCGTCGATATCGCGTCGGACGGCGGCTGACTCGAAGACATGCCGTCCAGCGAGGCGCGCCAAGCCGATCCCCGGCGCGCCGTTGCACCAGGCGACCTTGAACGCCAGCCGCGCTTCGTCGCTTCCTTCGATCGGCGTCGCAGGACAGCCCCTACCGGCCAAGATACTTGTCGGTGAACCGGCCACGTTAATTGTCGCCGCGCAGTCCGCCTGAGGGAATGAGTGCCGTACAGATGTGGGCCCGGCCCGATGCTGGAAATCCACCCAGAGACGAGCCGCGCATGCTGCAGCGTGCTCATACCGTGCTCCGGCCCAGGTAGGGCTGTGAACAGGAATTCGCCGGGCTTCTTGCCGACGTCCTGATGTAATCGTCCACCGCCTGGCGGGTCTGTTCCGTCAATTCAAATCGGACCGCCCGCCCGATCTTTTTCTGGCGCACGGTCGCTCGATCGACGGAATAGCCATTCGGAGCAACATCCTCGACCTTAAGAACAACGACATCGCAACCTCGCAATTCATCGGCGCGGATATAAAGGCGTCTTTTTCGATGAGTCGGAAAGGATGGAAATGCTATGAGACCATATAGACTTCCTCAACAAACCCCTGGCGCATCCAATATGGAAAGCGTTGAACCGATAAGCCCTTCAGCGCCGGAAGATCGCGGACTAGGAATGTGTTAATCTCATGATTTATCGAAACAAATGCGTGCGAATTCGCGACAATTCTTTCGGCGTAGGCGTTCGCTCGATCAAACGCCATTTCAGGCATCGACTCAACATTCAGAACAATGTCGAACTTCTCACTGGTCGCCATATACCACGCCGGTGTTTCGATTCTGAGTTCCTCTCCAGTACGTACTGGTTCGCCGGGCAGAGTGATTGCAGATTCTCCCAATGCATGGCTCAAAAAGCACGCCTGGGCGATATTTCCGAGGGGAGTATCGATCGTGGTATAGTGTAAAAGTCCGAATTTCCGGGCGTAATAAGCCGTGCGCCCAAGGCCGGGACCAAGTTCGACAATGCGCTTTCCAATTCTTTCACTCAGACAGAGAAGCCGCCACGCCTGATAAATGGCCTGAAATGTCCTGTAACTCGCAATGCCGCGCGACGTTCCAATTCCGAACTCGTTGGGAAATGGATTTGGAAAGTCTATCGCGACTCCAATTCTGCGTTCTATTGCATCCAAGATGCGGTCGATCTCGACCTTACTACGTTCGCCCAGATACGCCTCTTCCGGATGCCAGATTGGTATTGCTCCAATCGCTTCGGCCAGTCGCAAGATGCTATCTCGTAAGAGCAAAATGTAAGCCGCAACACGTGACGCGGTGGGACCTTTCTGCAGTGCAGATTCTCGTGTTAAATCGTCGATACCCCAAAATATGTCATGTCGTGCAGGATCATTGGCCGCCGCGCCAATCGCGTCAATGTCGGCGCCACGCAGAGCAGCAATTAGATCGGCGTTTCGTTCGTCATTTTTCGCCCAAAACGAGTCGCCATGGCCGGGAAAGCGATCGATGGCAAACTTATAGCTGTCGGACAGACGCTGCGCCATGCGGCGGCTGATTTTTGACCCTTCCGGCACACGGGCACACAGACGCTGATCGTAGTCGATGTTCGGATGGAACATGATCGACTTCCACAGGGATTCAGGACGTGGGGGTCGGCGGTTCTCGCCTTTCACTCGCTCCCCTCTCTCTTGATAGGATTCACGAATAGGCCACGCCACGGCGCGCCACCGTTGGTTCGCGCAATACGGATGTCATCGCGCGTGTCGCATCGTTGAAAGAGCAAATTGCGTCTCTAGCACTCGATCTGTTTCCCGCGCAATACGGCCAGCTGTTCCGACGCTGGTCCATCATCGAATTCTGGGGCATCAGTCGCCGCACCCGTTCAATCCGAACTCGGCAGATTCTATTTTTGCTCCAGAAACTGTATCTGAATATCATTCGGCAGTGATTTGCCGCTTACCTCCCTGATTGCTAAGGCCGGATTGTTCAGGCAAAGCTTTCGGAATGTGGCATCCGTTTGCGATCGCTTGAACACTTGTTGAATCGCCTTCTTCAGCTCGTCTTCGGTCAAGGTGCCAACCGGATGTTTCACGCAGAGTTCTCCTTTCGGGCGATGTGCTTGAGAGGACTCCTAGGACGGCTAGAGCACTGACGGAGTGATCTATTCAAGTAGCAGGAGGGAAGGAATCTGGTCGGGGCAGGCCACCCGCAAGAGCTCGTAGCCGACCCCGGCCGCTCCCTGAAGTAGGGTCGGAATCAAGAAGCCGCTTCCTAATGTGACGCCGAACTTGTGTTTTCGCTCCGCGCGCGCGACCATTGCAGAGGCGAGGCGCAATGCCTGCTGCGTTAATTCCGGCTCCGACAGACGGCTGCCCGCTACGAGAAGGGTCTCGATGAGGCCACAGTTGCCGCAGCAAAGATGGTCGCGCGGCATCAGGCCGCAATTGCTCGTCGTTGACAGGGCGCCGCGGATATCGCGTCTGATGCTTGGCGAATCGAGTATGCCCAACCCGCCGAGCCTAGCTAAACCGATTCCCGACGCGCCGTTACACCAGGTGACGCGGAAAGCGCGGCGCGCCGGTGCCTTGCCGTTGTTTTTGATCTCCCGTTTGTCCGGCCAATTGTTTTCCTCCGGAACGAATTCGCTGCCTTCGAAGTCAATCGCCTCTTCTGCGGCGCTGAGGAAATCGCGTTCTCCAGTTGCTTCGTACAGTCTAAGCAAGGCGTAGGCGATGCCGCCAGCTCCGTGGGCGAACCCGGTCAGATACCGCCCTCGCGAACTAGCCCATGTTCTAAAGCCAGAGTTGGTTGCCTCGCGCTTCTCCAGAAGATGTTTCCCACAAGCGACCGCCATGTCGAGCATTTCAGGACGGCCGATCGTTTTATAACACGCCAACAGAGACAGAATCGTTCCGGCCGATCCAGCGATGACGTTGATTAGTCTATCGGAGTCGATCTGCTTCCGATCTATAAACGAGACGACGCGTGCTGCCTCCATCAACAGTTCGTCGTCGTCGAGCAGCGTCCCGATACGCATGAGGGAATAGGCAAGTGACGGCGCACCCACGTATCCACCCAGCCCCAACGATTTGATCTCCCTATCGCCAGCTCGGGCCAACCAGCGGCGCACATGCGCCAAAACATCATAGGCTATTTCTCCATGACCCCAACCTGGAAGAGCCTTTTCAAGCGCGGCAAAAAACAACGCCAATCCGCAGCGGCCGTTGTAGAGATCCAGATCGATCGCCTCCAAGGCGAACCGTTCAGCAGACGGCAAATAGTTCAGAACCAGCCAGCTGGGCTCGTCATTTTCTGAATAAACAGCGTTCCTTACGATCTCCCGCGCCAAAACCGTCGCGCTCTCCAACAACTGCTTTTTGCTTAGCAGTGGAGCGGAGGCGCCCCAGTCAACAGGCTCGTTCTTAGCGGCAGGGCGCGTCAGGCGGATTGTGTCCCGGGATTCCATGGAGTTTGTGATTAGGCTCAACTGCCATTGCAGATCGTCTTCGCTAAAACTTCGGATCTTCTGTCTAGCTTGGCTCCAGGCCGAATCGACGAAGCAATCGGAGAGAATTTCCCCACTCGCCAGTGTGAGAAAATTGGCATTGCCGCGCGCAGTAAATCTCGGCACGTCCCCGCTCAAGAGAGCATTCCTCTCCTCGCGAAGCAGCGGCCAGAATTTGGCGATGTTCCTTCCAGCCAGAAAATATGGGGCAAGGATGTCCAATTGGATGCTAAAATTAATGCCATCACGCAGATAACTTGGGTTAAGTGCCCGCTTCCAGACGGACAAATAGAAACTTGTCGGTCGAAATATGAACCGGCCCTCGTGTTGGAAGAGAAGGTGGAAAGGGCTGCCTTCCGCCAGAAGGTCTTCCCTGTGATTGAACAGCAGCCGATACATTTGTCGGAAGCCGTCGGTCATCTCTCCGACGTAGTCGTCGGGCGACACGTAGGAGTCATTAAGCCTGGGAAGATTTCCTAAGCGTTGAGGCTCTATATCAGCAATGCTGTAATCCATATCGTCGGTGTTCACTTCCTTCCACGCCAGGAGCTCAAATTTGTTCTGCTGCTCGGCTCCCCCGGCGATAGCCGAGATATCGTAGTAATGGTTGTCTAATTTTTTAGGACGCGGCAGTAGGTGTGTTTGTAGGACAGAAAGCCGGAGACGTTTCGCGAGAGCATCACCCGCGTTGTTGTCGCTCGGATCTTCCCTCAGGGGATGGAAAATGGTTTCCAAATCCACCGGCACAGGGTGTTCCCCGCAAGCAATCAAATTTTCGAAGTGGAAGTCCATGCCATTGAAGGCGTACACGAGACAAAGAAACATTCCCATGCGCTGGTAGAACCGGCGCACCTCATCCTCGTTGGCGCATGGCAGAGACTCGACGAATTCGACCCAGCCGTAGCCGTTACGCTCAAGCGTCTTCAGGTGGCGAAATGGCAGGGTTGCTCCGAGGTCGCTCACCCAATCGGTGAACCGGAAATATTCCGCCTCCAAATCCAGGGATCTGGGCTTGTAAATTAGCTTTGCGCCGCAATCGAACTCGAGCGCAATGACCGTGCGCCCGTCGTGATGCCGGTCGGAAAGATCGATTTTCACGTCGGTTATTTTCCCGACGTCTTGGTCGCCGAAAAAAGTGTGCCGAATCGCCGGGAGGTCTCGTTCAAGCCGTTCCAGGAATTCGGCGATGGTCTCGACCCACTGCAAGAGAGCCGTGGCCATCAGCCGCGAGAGCACGCAATATTCCTCGAAAAGCGGCGCCCAGCTCGCCCTATATATTTCCTCGACGAAACGCAGATAGCTGCCGCGGGGATGGCGCGCTACGGTTGGCGCCCGATAACCTGAACCCGAGAGCTGCTGGGAGGCGAGGAAAGTTCGGAACTCCACGAGAAGGACCCGTGAGCTCATATCGGACAGTCTGCTCAAAAGCGCACGTTCGACGCTGGTGCTTGCCTTGCGTGTCAGTGCACTGCATTCGCCCGCCGTGACGGATGTCAGCATGTCCCTGGCCGCGGCGATGAACGGCAGAAGCAATTCCTCGAATGGAATGGGCGCGCCCTGACTAAGAAATTCGCATGTCTCGCAGAGCGTTGGATCGAGGGCAGTCTTGCTAAAAGACGGTACCCTCTTCAATACGTCATTCAGTATGTGGACCCACTGGGGTAATTCGGTGGCGTCAGAAAGCATCGCCAGCTGCGCGCGAGCTTTCTGCAAATCAAGCTGGTCATAGAAAAGCCGTTCCTCGAAGCGATTCGCATCGCCCTCGGCCGCTGTTTCAAGCCACGCCTTCAATTGTGCATCGATCTTCTTTGACGCGGGCCCGGACGATGGGCCCGAGATTCCGTGGCTGACCCGTTCCCAAAGGGAACTGGCATTGCGGGCTATGCTGGCCAGCTCATCCCCTGACAGCTCGCATGCCTCACCTTCCATCGTAGGCATCGCGTCAACTTCCCCTCTGCCCCAACTCCCGCGAGACGAGGACGCATTCGACAGCCGAGGCTCCATAGGCCGGGGAGGGAAGAAGCCCCTCCCTTTGAGGGAGGGGCTTCCTCACTCGTCTAGTTGCAGCATACGTAGACTTTTGAGGTAACTGTCTCGCTATTGAGGTTTACGTCCTGCTCTGGGACCGACTCTTCGGCCAGCGCTGGAGGCAACACGAAGACACGCTTGTCAGTCGTCTGAATCGTTGCCTGCGGTCTCGATGACGAGAGGTTGGGCTTCTGTGAGTTGGTCATAAAACAACCTCCGTGATAAGCATAGTTCCAACGTGACAAACGTTACAGAGACCTGTAGCCGCAGTCAACAAAGGATGACGCGCGTAGCGTGGAGGATGCCGGCGACCGACTTACGTTCGCGCGTCTGCCGCCGAGCCAATGGCGCAGCGCGAACGACCGACGCGATCAAGCGGCTGCACGAGGAGAACAAGCGGCGGATCAAAACCCAGACCCTGCTACCGTCCGATCACACCGCCGCGATGTTGATCTGGTGTGGCTTTGATTCAGAAGTCCGCACAACGAGCTCGCGGCAATAATGGTGCGGACTTCTGAACAGCCACACTAGCCGCTGCTCGCCGGCGGGCAGACTAACTTGTCCAAGGTCGATGGCTGACGGATGCGTGCCGAAAAACCAATCGGTCGGCCCATTGACCGCGCTGCCTGAAACGATACCCTCATGCTGCCGGAGATCGCGCTACTGCGAATTCCAATGCCGGCATTCTGGACGGCGAAAGCTACGCGCATTTCGAGCAATATTCGCAAAACAGCGACTGCGTCGGGGAAGGGCCACACCGCATAATGAGTGGGATCTGCGGCATATGTCGCTTCGACGGCGAGCCAGTTCCTCAAAGCGACCTTGACCGCCAAATGGCCCGGCTCGCGCATCTTGGTCCTGACCGGGCGCAGGTCTGGTTTGCGGGACCGATCGGTCTCGGTCACTTGATGATGCGCGTCACTCGCGAGGACATGTTCGATGCTCAGCCGCTGTATGACGGGGAAATGTCTCTCGTCGCCGATCTGCGCCTCGATAATCGCGAGGAGCTTGCCGTGGCGCTGTCGATCGGCGCTGCTGAGCTTGCCGACATGCCCGACAGCGCACTTCTGTTTGCGGCTTACAAAAAATGGGGCGCGGATTGCGTCGACTATTTGCTCGGCGATTTTACCTTTGCGGTGTGGGACGCCCATAAGAAAGCACTCACGCTCGCACGCGATCACATGGGGCAGCGGCATGTGTTCTATCACAACGGGGACGGTTTCTGCGCCTTCGCCACGGAAATCAAAGGATTATGGGCGCTGCCGCAGGTGCCGCGTACCCTGTCGGAAGCGAGCATAGCCCGGTCGTTGCTGTTCGACGCGCCGACAGACATCAGGGCGACGGACTACGAAGGAATTTTTGCCGTTCCCGGTGCCACGGTGCTCACCATAGGCGCCAATGGTTCAATCACATCCCGCCGGTACTGGGAGCCGCATGCCGCACAGGCGCATGAGGGACGCGACGAAGCCTACTACGTTGAAGCCTACCGCAAAGTGCTGAGCGAGGCGGTCGCCTGTCGGCTGCGCCGCGCTACGGCACCGGTCGGGCTATTGATGAGCGGTGGCTTCGATTCCAGCGCTATCTGCGCGCTGGCGGGTCCGATCGTCAGCGCACAGAGGCGTAAATTGATCGCAGTCTCCTCGGTCATGCCGGAAGATTATCGCGGAACCATCCACCACGCTCGCCGCTGGGTGGAAATATGCCGCCGCCACATGCCGCACCTCGACGTGCGCTACGTCATGCGCGATAGCCTGGACATATTTGCTGGCATGGAAGAGGATTTTCTCGCAACCGATGGTAGGCATAGTCCAAACCGTTATGTCACCGACGCGCTGTTCGCCGAGATTGCTGCTGCAGGCGCGCGCATCGCGATGGACGGCCACGGAGGTGACTCCACGCTTAATCCGCGCCCACGAGGCCCGCTCGTGCGTCTTCTGCGCAAGGGACAATTCCGCCGCTTCGTCGCGGAATTCATGGCCACGCGGCAGCACTTGCGTCAGAGCATGATACAGACCTTCTTGAGGGACGTTCTCTTGCAGCTCGTGCCCGCGCGCTGGATGGATGTCTGGTTTCGTTATCGTAACGGCCTTGCTTTATTCGGACCGACCATGCCCGTGTCGCGGCAAATCATCGAAGCCCGAAACCCAAACGCACGGCCACGATTTCAGCGAGGTTCCGGCGCAGCCATGCGCGTGATAATGGAGCGCTCGCTGCGCACACTGCAGAACCTTCCGGCGACCGACGACTCGATCCCTGCCGCCGCGTACGGCCTCGAATTAACGCAGCCCTTTTACGACAAGCGCGTAGTGGAACTCGGCCTCGCGATTCCCGAAGAGCTTTATGTCGAGAATGGCCGCACGCGCTATCTGGCCCGCGCAGCGCTTAAGGATTTATACCCACCCGAATTACAGGATCGCCCGCCTGGCAACGATGATCGCGCTCCTGACTTGCTGACGATGGCTAAACGCATAGAGCCGCGCGTGCTTGCCGAAATCGACCGCATGGAGAAGGCCTGCCAGCTGTCGTGTTACTTTGATTTTTCGCGGATGCGCCGAATGCTGACGCGTCGCGGCATCGAGCGGCATGCTTCCGGCGACGAGGACGACGTCCGCCATGCGCTCAGCGCTTTCTTGGCCGCGCGCTTCATAGAATGGTTCCGCCGCGACAGGATCTAGCGCAGCGGCGCCCTTGCTTCCTCAAAGCATCTCACCTCGCCTCGCCCCAGCACAGGCTGATCACATCATCGAAGACTACGTCTATCCGCGTGTCATACCGGCTCGCGGTGAAATTCCCCGTAGGGCTGCGGCGCAAATCGATCTCCAATATTCCATTCGACAATACTCGTTCTCGCATGGATCTCGGAGAGGCACGCGCGCAACTCCGCGAGAAGATCGCCTTCACCCTCGCCGGGACTGCCGACGTCGCTCCACCAATGAGCATAGGGCAAGTAATATGTTGCATCGACAATCTTGCATACCTCGGCGACTCCCCGAGGGCCAAGAGTGATACAATGGTCTCGCATTGAGACAAAATTCAGCAGCTGTAACGGCGAAAGCGTCAGCCAATTAAAGCCGCCGTTGATGTATATTGGGGACTGGACGTAGAAACGGCGCAAATTGCTCAAAACGAAGTCAACCGGGCCGAACTTGGCCCGAACGCGCTCGGCAACTTCCGTCATCGATCCGAGCGCATCCGCGCCAGAATCAATCAAGAACCAGGATGTATAATGGCTCGTTCGTATCAAATACGTATTTCCCCAATTGCGAATGTCAGCGTCTCTGGATCGCTCAAACCGAAGAGGTTGTTCGCCGTAGAACGGCAGAACGTGTACTTCGATGTCTCCAAAATGCAACGGTTCCGAATACCAATCAACTGCAACCACGTTTCGAAAGCCAAGGCTCTGAAGCATCTCTCGCATGTCGCCGCAAATAATCGTCGAACGCGGGACTTTGGGAACAACGATAGGCGTATCCCTGGGAAAACTCATCAATGTTGAAAGAAACCAGTGATCTTCATGAAAGTGTGAAATAAGGATCACATCGACCAAATTCTGTAATTGGTCCCGATGTATATCCGACGCCAAGTCCGGACGATAGCTCGAATGTAAATGAGGATCCACCAGAAGCCCCGTCTTTGCCGAGCGGTACAGAAGTGAGGCGTGCTGTAGTCGATAGACACCATATCGATCCGGAGGCGCGAACGGACGGCCGCGCAGTCCTTCACCGACACTTCCCCGCGCCAGCAGCGCGTCGAAAATCGGTCTGGCGTATTCGCCCAACCGCGCACGGGTGGCCGCGCGATCGTAGACGCCAGAACCGCAAAGCTCCAACATTTGTCTAACTTCCTGTCGCTCCGCCGGCGATCTATTTAGCAGATCGATTTTGTTTGAAAGGGTAGACGACGAAATGCGAAGCGATTGAAGATGCCACTCCCCGAACAAATGCTCAGGACGCAACGAAAACGACTCCTCGATATGGCCGCGCTCAATGACAAAGTTGCGTGCTGCGTCGGGATAAAGCTCCGCTGCAGCCAAGACGCTGTCCTCTAGACTACGCTTCAGCGCCACCGAGCGTGAGACACTTTCGATAAATGGGCGGGCGACGTGCAACAGTTCCTGCTGAACGTATTCGATTTGGAGGCGAACATCATCCGCAATAACGATCGGATCGGCCATGTAACGATGTCTTCTTAGTCGCGGCGGATAGCTATGGGATTCATTGAGAAACGTCTTCTAAGAGTCCCTCCCTCAGCAATCGACGCACGAGCACACGGCTCGATTCCGAATCCAGATCAGGTATATCCATGATTGTGAACTCATTTCCCGATAAGCATAAATCGACTGCTGACAGCGTGAACTTCGGCAGTTCTATTTTTTTTCCACTGAAGATAATTGTCAGTCTTTCCTGGTCGCTTATAGTGCGCGTCAAGATTCCCAGCCGCTTTCTGTATATTCGATCATCGGCCACATGATCTGCTGCGTGGATTGCCTGAAATAGACCGTGCATTTTCTGCGGCTTGGATGCAATGAAGTCGGTTCTAAATTCGTCGAGCAGACTCATGTAATTGGCTTGGGTAATCGCCTTGGTTATTATTCGGACTGCATCGCCGAGAAATTCCCGACCGTCATCTCCGGTGAGAACTCCCGGAGGAATCGGCCGACGCAATTGTTCATCTGCAACGGCCGCCGAACACAACGCCGCCCTCGCGAGATCAAGTAATGTGACCGGATCATTGCCGATAGTGAGGTGTAATGAGGCGTCTGTCGTGGCACGCGCTTCGTGCACGATGCCTCTCGGAATATAGAGTATATCGCCTTTATTTAGAACAAACTCGGCCGCATCGTCCGAACACCGAAATGTTTCCGCATCAGCGCGCTGTAATGGAAATTCTTCCAGGGGAAATCGAATCGGTTGCCCACCCACCTTCCAACACTTCGAACCAGCCACCTGTAGAATGAAAACATCATGCGTGTCGTAATGGGGATCGAAACCTTGGCTATTCGCGGGCGTTAAATAGGCATTCGCGTGGATGCGACTGCCAAAATGACATTCCAGGCAGCCGGCAAGAGTTTGAATCGCTTTAATGCGGCGCTGCAATCCGTTCAGGACGATCGTCCTGCCGTTGACATATGCACGGGTGACCATGTCCACGGTGGAATAAATTTGCAACGAGACCGGCGATAATTGAGGAGCTTGCACCTTCCCCGCAACTCCGATGCGTTCCAAAGGCGTGTCTTCATCGGATAAGAGAGTTTCGATGTCCGCGAAGGTAAGCAGCTTAGAGAAGCGCTCTCTTTCCGCTGTTCGGAAGCAGCAAAAACGCGACCCCCAATACTCTTTGAAAAACTGCCTTGATCCGATCGGAGCTAAAAACGATTCAAGATCGAATTGTTCGGGAACTGCCGTGGCTTTCATTGCCAATAACCGAAGCAAAGAACCGAAAGCAGGTGGGTGCGAGCAATGCTACCTGGCATCATTGTTCCACTTGCCAAGGCTGCCGCCATCGCCGAAGTTTGTCGTGGCCGCCTGCATCATTGCCGACTTGCCCGCGAGGGATACCGCCGCCGCGCCTACGGCTGTATTGCCGACGGAAGTGCGGTGCAGAAAGCCGCGACGGCCGGACACTGCGCTCGTAACGATATCTGAATCGGAAAGGCTGATTAATTTCGCAATCTCGTCTGTCATCATGATTCTTCAAATCTTATTTTGCAGCCGAGGTGCGGTCAGCTACCGATCTCTTCGCAATAATATATTGTTTTGAGATATCCATGATTGTCAAGTTGCCTAGCGGCAAGATCGATCTCCGCCCGGAACGGACGAGATCGTGGCCCGGCGCGCAGTGTAACAACGGGGCGGCCGTCGTGATCTCCGGCAGGACCGAGCAGATCAAGCTGTCGCGACGGTAGACGCTTTTCGATGCGATCATCGCCCAAAGGCGCGATGGTGTCCGGGCTCAAATAGCGGCCGCGCTGAAGCGGCCACTCATCATTTTGTTCGAGCAGCAACGTACCGATGCGGCGCGTGATCGCATCTTCGTTGGAAACACGGCGCTCAAATCGCCACTGGACAAAAAATTGCGCTCAACGCCGAGGTCTCCTCTCTCCATGCCATGTGCTCAAGGCCGAGGAGCAGCACGCTTTGACGCATGTCCGCGACGGAGAGCCGGCGCAGTCGCGCAAGCATCCCGGTCATGGTGCCTTTGTTCCGTGATCGGTCCAGCCGGATCGCTCACGACTTGATCGCAACTCCTTGATCTCCTCGTTCAGCAGATTCGCTGCAAGCGTTAGGCATTCGCCTGAAATGTCATTCTCGATGACGTCGATCATTATGTTGTGGCCTCCCGTGGTGATGCTGAACTTGTGTTCAATGCAGGCCTTCACCAGGATTTTGAGATTCGATGCCGCATCGGACGGATAGAGGCGTACGTCTTTCATTAGATCCGCCATTAGCGTCCGATAGTTCTTTTGCAGGGCCTCGTAAGCATCAACGTGTCGTTTGCGCGCGGCGCATACCAGTTTAGCGCCCTTTTTGGTGTCCGAGTTTGACCATTCGGTCGTTTCCTTAACAAAGGCCAGACAGGCTTTGTAGGTGGCGTCGACCTTGCCTTCGTTCTCATAACCGATAACCAAATGGTCCGGAGAGAAATCCTCCGCTCGCGCGACGGTGATGGCGAGAACCGAGAAACAAATGGCGCTCATCGTCTTAAAGATCGGCATTATGCGCCTCCACCTCGATTCGAGCTCAACGCGGCCCACCCTGACACCTTCCTTCTCTCTCGATTGCACGCCAATTTCCCTCGCATATCGCGACATGCACGCCTTTGCGCTAAATCAGAATCCGGCCTGAGCGCCGGTGATAAACACTCGCAGCCGCTGCGCTTGCCGAGAAGGGCTGAAATGAGGCCGATTGCCCCCATACTCCTTACCGCGTTCGCTTTGGTGTCGCCCTGCTTGCCGATTTCGGCTCAACCAGGCGCATGCCTCGACCTCAAGCAGTCCCAGCCGAATAGCTTCGTGGGGATGCTGACCTATAAGGTCTTTCCGGGCCCGCCAAACTATCAAGACGTACGAAAAGGCGATAAGCCGGAGCCGGCCTATATTCTTCGCCTGGAACGGCCCATTTGCGTCTCAGGCGATGAGTTTATCGATCCAGATGCCAAAATCGATCGCATTGAGATTTTTCCGGAATATGCCGACACAAAGAACGAGGCTCTGTGGAAGGCACTTCGAAATCTGATCGGAAAATCGGTAGCTGTCGAAGGAAAGGAGCCGTTTGGGGCTCAGACTGGGCACCATCATGCCCCGCTTCTACTGCCAATCACAAGGATCACGCGCGCGAGCGGCTCCTCTGCCCGGTAGGGCATTGGATCTTCCGCGCTCATCGACCGATCTATTATTTCAGGCACGCAGGCCAGAGCGGGATGAGGAAAAGTGGGAACCGGTTTTCCGCCCGCATCCCGCTCTATTTTATTGGAATCGATCACGTTCATGATTTTGGATTGATGCAATC
>JBKQHN010000053.1:0-16061 GCA_052148755.1 Beijerinckiaceae bacterium
TCGAGGGCGTCGAGCCGCGCCCGCGCGCTGGCGCGGCGCTCCGCGAAATCGTCGCTCACGCTTTTTTCTCCCGCTTTTTCTCGGCCCACGCGCCGCGTTCGTCTTCCTGAAAATAGACAAGCTCGAAGCCGGCGTCGCGCAGTTCTTTCCATTGTTCGCGCGCGGCTTGCAACTCCCTCTCGTCATTGCCGTCGAACATCAGGACGGCTCTTGCCTTGGGCGCGCTGGCGGGATCGCTCAGCAGCGGCGCGGCGTTCACGCCATCAATGAGAAAACGCACGTCGGCGGCGTTGGGATTGTCGCCTTCGATCGTGAGATAGATCGGCTGGGTTTCGGGCGCGCCGTCGGCCTTGGTCCCATGCGGCAGGAATTTTGTCGGCTCGAACGACCACAGGAAGTCGTCGAGTTGTCCGAGCCGCTTCGCGTCGCGCGCCTGCACCGCGACGCGCCACCCGCGCGCCAGCGATTTTTCCAGCAGAACGGGCAGGGCCTGCTCCAGCTTGCGGCGCGTCAAATGATAGAAGCTGACCTCGATCATGAAGGCGGGGCGATCACGTCGCGATAGATTGCGGCCAGCGGGAGTTCGAAGTCGATGGCCGGCAGACGTAGGACGTCTTGCGCGAGCGTCAGCGGCGGGCGCTCGAAAAAACCGCCCTCGACGCGATCGTGGACATCGACCGCGAGCACGTCGCGCTCGATCAGGACATAATGCCGTAGCGAGGGAAGGGGGTTGTATTGAACCCATTTCTCGCGGCGGTCGCGCTGCGCCGAGCCCTTCGAGACGACCTCGACCAGCACGGTAGGGTCGTCGAGAGAGGTGGCGTCCGGCGGCAGCGGTCCACAGCGAACGATCACATCGGGGAAGCAGGCGAGATCGAGCAAGCGGTTCTTGAGCCAGAAAGTTTCGCTAAATGGGCGGCAATCCGAGCCGCGTCGGCGAAACTCGTTCATCAAGGCCGTGGTCATGTTCTGGACGATACGATTATGCTCCCACCGCGCGCCGACCATCATGCGCACGACTCGGCCGCCGAGCAGCTCCCACTTCTCGTCGGCGGGCTTGTCGGCCAAAAGTTCCTCGAAATCGTCGAGGGACATATACTCATATTGGGAGGATGGGCGATTCACTTAGCTCTTCTCCGATACCGGACAGAGTAGCACGTCGCGAACATCCCCGCACCCTTCGACCCGACACATCTGGAGCAGCCGCCTTTGACCACCCCGCCCCGGCGCCTCGTCACGCCGCAAAAACGCGACGACGACGCGGACGCCTCGATCCGCCCGCTGGCGCTGGCCGATTTCACCGGCCAGGAGGCGGCGCGCGCGAACCTCAAGGTGTTCATCGAGGCGGCCAAGACGCGCGGCGACGCGCTCGACCATGTGCTGTTCGTGGGGCCGCCGGGCCTCGGTAAAACCACGCTGGCGCAGATTCTCGCCCGCGAACTCGGGGTGAACTTCCGCTCGACCTCCGGGCCGGTGATCGCCAAGGCCGGCGATCTCGCCGCCCAACTCACCGGGCTCGAGGACCGCGACGTCTTGTTCATCGATGAGATCCATCGACTCAACCCCGCCATCGAAGAAATCCTTTATCCGGCGATGGAGGATTTTCAGCTCGACTTGATCATCGGCGAGGGACCTGGCGCGCGTTCGGTCAAGATCGATCTCGCCAAGTTCACCCTCATCGGCGCGACGACCCGCGCCGGCCTGTTGACCACTCCGCTGCGCGACCGGTTCGGAATTCCGGTGCGTCTCGATTTCTATACGGTCGGCGAACTCGAACTCATCGTGCGCCGGGCTGCGCGCGTCCTCGGCATCGGCATGAGCGAAGCTGGCGCCAATGAAATCGCCAAGCGCGCGCGCGGGACGCCGCGGATCGCCGGCCGGCTGCTGCGCCGGGTCAGGGATTTCGCCATCGTCGACGGTGAACCGCAGATCAGCCGCGCCGTCGCCGACAATGCGCTGCGGCAACTCGATGTCGACCACCGAGGCCTCGATGTGATGGACCGTCGCTATCTTGGCACGATTGCGCAGTCATTTGGCGGCGGGCCGGTGGGGATCGAGACCATAGCGGCAGCACTTTCGGAGCCACGCGACGCGATCGAAGACATCATCGAGCCTTTTCTCATCCAGCAAGGCTTGGTGCAGCGCACGCCGCGCGGCCGGCTGTTGACGCCGCACGCGTTTCAGCATCTCGGCCTGCCGGCGCCGCAAGCGTCGCCTGGGGCGCAGCAAGGCATGCTTTTTACCGAAGATGAAGTCTAGCGCCCCTGTTCGGGACGGGCTCTTGCTTGTAACCGCGGAAAGCCCATGATACTGGCTTCGCCTTCTGGAGAGGTGGCTGAGCGGTTGAAAGCACCGCACTCGAAATGCGGCATAGGCGCAAGCCTATCGGGGGTTCGAATCCCCCCCTCTCCGCCAACCACACATCCTAAGTATCTGTAATTGATTTGCATTTTAACTGACAATTTGTATCTGCCATGGCAAGCTGCGCCGCGCTTGCTGGGATTGTCTCGGAAGTTCCAGCGGGGACCCGGCTGGTCCGTGCGGTGCACCTAAAAAATGACAGCGCTTCTCAGAAAGAAGTAACTTGCCCGAATTGGGTATCAATCAGAGGCGATCAATGCGCTCTCCAACCCGGCGAAGCGGATGTGCATTCTCAACAAAACCGCTCCAGCCGCCGCTGAAAGTCATTGGTTTTATCGGTGCTGGATCAGCAAAGCGATTCCTGATTTGCGACAAAGCCGCTCCGCAATCGCGCCTTTCTTAGCAAAATCGTTCCAAAAATTATCACGGCCCCAGAGCATGTCCCGGAAAAGTGGCCCCACTTTTCCGACAAGGACATGCTCCAACTTTTTGAATTGGCGCGTATTCTTGATCGATCGGGTGATTTCACCCGATCGGAATACGCGCTAGCGCGTGTCATCAATGCGCATTTTGCAATCACGTAACGACAATCCGTTGGGAAAAAGCATGTCATAGAGCTCGTAGGGATTAAGCGGCGGCGTCTCGTCCGCGGCCAAATGCTCGTGGAGGCTGATATAGGCTGGATGGTTTCGAATGAACTGCTGCAATGCTTCCGCCGCAAGTCCCATGATCTCCTTTTCGAGTCTTTCAATTTGCTGCGCCGGCCGGTAGGGATTCCGGGCGCAAATGCGATCGATGAGCACACCGGCCAGTTCCTCGACGCCCTTGCCATGCAAAGCTACGGTTCGCATGACGACTGACTTCAAGCCGTCGTCACCACTTCGAAGCTGGAGAGCTTGCACGACGTCCGCGGCGACCCGATCGGCACCGTCGAGGTCTCCTTTGTTGATGACGAATACATCGCCAATCTCCATGGTTCCGGCCTTCAAAGCCTGGATCTGATCACCCTGCCCAGGGATGCATAGTACAGCAACGACGTCAGCGACGTCGGCAACATCCACCTCGTCCTGGCCGGCACCCACCGTCTCCAGGAGTATAAGCGTCTTACCGAAGGCATCGAGGATGCGGATCACGTCTCGCGCGGCCTGACTGAGGCCCCCCAGCGCACCACGCGATGCCAGGGACCGGACAAAGATGTCGTCACGGGCATATTCGCGCATGCGAAGGCGATCTCCGAGCAAGGCGCCACCAGACCGCATGCTTGAGGGATCGACCGCTACAATCGCCACGTCCCACCCCTTGTCATCGAAAGACGCGGCTAACCGCCCAGTGAGGGTACTCTTTCCAGAGCCCGGCGGGCCCGTGATGCCGATGACGTGAGCCTTGCCTGTGTGCGGCATCAAATCACGCATCGCCCGGCTCCAGCCGGGTATCCTGTCTTCGACGCCGGAGATCAGACGGGAGAGCCCGCGAGGATCCCGCCGCAAGACAGCCTCAACAAGCCGATCCCAATCCCACCCCATCTTTTACACCGTGCTATCCCTGCGCCGCCAACCCTTCACGAGTTTTCCGCTTGAGTATCTTGCCGTTCGGCGTCATCGGCAGACTCGGTGCGAAGATCACTTTCTTCGGGACTTTGTACCCAGCGAGATGTTGCTTGCAGAACGCGAGGATCTCAGCCTCGGTAGCGTTTGTTGCGGCTTGAGTACGGCGACTGCGGTGACCGCTTCGATCCAATGGCCGGAGTGCCAGGTCACGTTCGGGGTTTCAATTCGTGTCTTCTTCTTCCCTCGCAATCGGCCGGGCTTTCGCCGTCCCGCGTTCCAGCTCTCGCTCAATAGATTTTCGGCTTATCTTTTGCCTCGCCCTGGCTGTAATCCCCGAAGGGCCCATCGCGCATGGCAACGGCGGCGCCGACACCACCTTCTTTTGCGACGCGGACGAATTCCTGGGCTTCGGGCGTGTTACGCATGATCGCGTCAAACACCGGGCCGATAAGCGAGGAATGCTCGACCCCGAGGCGGTCGAACACCTGATTGGTAATGAATTTCATGGCGGCAAGTTGTGTCACGGGAATCTGTGCGAGCTGGTTGACGTATTCCCAAACCTTGTCGTCGAGTTGGTCCTGCGGATAAGCGAAATTTATCAGGCCTATGTCGGCAGCTTCCTTGCCCGAGATCGAACGGCCCGTGAGAGCGTAGTGCTTGGCCCGTGTCAGTCCGAGCCGATAGACCCACATGCTGGTGAGGTGACATCCCCAGACGCGGGAATAGGGAGTCCCGAGCTGGGCATCCTCGGAAGCGATCACGATGTCGCCCAGCAGTGCATATTCGGAGCCGCCGCCGACACACCAACCGTGAACCTTCACAACAATCGGCTTGGGGCTGCGCCAGATAGACATGAATTTCTGGGTCGGCGCCGCCCATGGATTGAGAGACATCAGCATGTCCTTGCCGATGTCATATTCCCCTGGCTTCATTGACAAACCGAAGTCGTCGAAATGTTCCAGGCCATCCGAGAAATCAAAACCGCCACAGAACGATTTTCCCGCGCCCTGCAACAAGATCACACGGACGTCGCGATCCTGATTGGCTTCGCCGATAGAAGCCTGAATCTCGTCGGGCATTGGAGCCCGGATAGTGTTGAACTTATCTGGTCGGTTGAGCGTGATGACCGCCACGCGCTCACCCTTCTTTTCGTAAATGATTGTCTTGTACGCCATTTTTTTTCCTATTCGTTTTACGGTTCCGTAGTTCCGCTTCGGTTTCGCCCCTTGCTCGCGGCTTGTGAAACCTCTTGTAGATGTTGCTGGCGTGCCGCTGCGAGAGCACGGATGTTGTCGACAATCTGGTCGGGTTTCGCATCTGCGCCGAAGATTGCCGCAACCCCAGACTTGCGCATTTGGTCAGCATCGGCGGGGGTGATCACCGAGCCACCCAGCACAACGTCGACTTCAAGCGCGGCCTCGTGAAGCATCGCCATTAGTTCCGGGACATATTCGAGGTATTCCCATGAGTGACAGCTGATGCCGATGACATCAGCATCCTCGTGCAGCGCGACGCGGGTGAATGATGCGGGCGTGTTATAGCGGCCCACATAGATCACCTCCATGCCGGCGTCGCGCAATAGGCTGCTGATCGCTATGGCACCGACCTCATGCTGGTCGATGCCGAGAAGGCCGACTATTACCTTTGGTCTATGGGCCATGTTTGTCCCGCAATCCCGCGTTCAGAAGTCCGGGTTGACGGCGCCATGCGGATCGTAGGGCGCTTCATAGGCAAGACGCATGGCACCGGCCAATTCGCCCATTGTCGCGCCGACCCGAAAGCCATCGCGCACGGCCGGGACGAGGTTTGTGTCACGCGTCCGGGCTTGCACATACACGTGACGTAGCGCCCTGCGTACCGGATCCTGGTTGCGCTCGATCCGGAAGCGTCGAATTCGTTCAATCTGCTCGCGGCACGGCGCAATCTTGCGCTCTGCGATGTCGCGAAGAAGCATATCTTGTTCGCGGGGCATCTCATGGCAGTTGACGCCAACGACCTGCTGCTCCCCGGATGAGACTGCGCGATAGTGCCGTTCGGATGCGCGATCGAAGATCTCGCGGAAATATCCGGCGTCGGCGAGTTCGATCGGATCGCCCGCAGCTTCCACCTCATTGATCATTTTGCCTATCCGCGCTTCGATTTCATCGGTCAATGATTCGATGAAATGCGAGCCCCCGAGAGGGTCGATCACCTTGGTGATCCCTGTTTCGATCGACAAAATCTGCTGCGTCCGGATTCCCGCAATATGTGCTTCCGCACTTGGTGTGCGGAAGCCTTCATCGAACGCGGAGATCTCCATTGCCTGTACACCGGCGAGAGCGAGCGCGAGGCCTTGAACCGTCCCGCGAACGACATTGTTTATGGGCTGCTGCGCCGTCAGGGTCAGTCCAGAAGTATGGCTCGTGATGACGACTGACATCGAGCGCGGATCCTCAGCGCCGAATTCCTCCTTCATCATTCTGGCGTACAAGCGACGGGTCGCCCGGATCTTCGCGATCTCCTCGAAGAAATCCATCGAGCAATTGACCAGGATCGCGATCCGAGGGGCAAAACGGTCGACAGGAATGCCACGATCTCGCAGGGCGCGCACAAGATGGCGGATCTCGACGAAGCCCAGCGCCATCTCCTCGATGGCATTGAGACCGCTTTCGCTGAAAAAATACGTATCCTCGACGTAGGCGTGAAAGCGCGGAAGGTTCGCCGCGCTGTATTCGATCGTGTCCACCGACAGACGGCTGAGCAAAGCGACAGGCATGCCGCTTGAATAGGAGGCATCGGAGCAATAGAGCGGGGCCTGCAGCACAGATCCGCGTACTCTATCCGGCGAAAATCCGAACGAGTCGACGGCGGCGAGTAGTCCTGTCAGGGAAAAGATCGCCGGCACCGAGCTCGAGATCGTGATCCGATCGATCGGAATATCACGCAGGAGATCGAGATAATCGGTCTCGCAGCAGAGCGAGACACCTTGCGTACCGACCGAATGGATGACCAGTGGATGGTCGGGATCGACCATCGACTGCGTCGGACTATCGCCGATTACATCGATACCCGTCTGCCCGATGCCGATCAGGAACTTCAATTGAGCATTGGAGCGTCGCGCATCGCCTTCACCTGAGAGTTCGCGATGTATCCATCCATTGCCTGCGCGCAGCGGCCGCAAGCGGCCGCGCGTAAACGGATAAGTCCCGGGAATTTCTTCGGGCTCGTTGTCTGCGCGATCGGCGGCCGCATAGAAGTCTCTCAGGGGGATACCAGAACGGCTTTGCTCGCTCATGCGGTTCTCGTCCCATTTCGACCGCGATGCCGCCGTCTACGGGCAGCTCGATGCTTAGCGATTGATTTATATCGAACAGATGATATATAAAAGACAACGAGAGTCGCTGTCAAGCTGTGGCGGAAACTGGGCACCGGCTCTCCTGCAAGATCGCTGCGCGATCGCGGATTTGCGCCTCGCGCAAACGCCGCACGCTCTGAATGTGCTATGCTTAGGTGTGAACTTTTTCCGAGCCTCACAGCGATTCGCCGCGTCACGCGGCTGCGACGCCGCGACATCCCCGCGCGATGGTATCGTAGCCCAACCTCGCGAATCCCACTTCACTCACCATGTTGACCCGGACCCCAGCGCCGCTTGGACTCCTCAATCGGGCAATATTTCGAGGAGCTGATATAATTGCATATCGAGCGAAACCGGCGCGGTCGCCTCAGCCCTTGTCGCGATTCTGCTTTTGACTGCCGAGTACGAGGGTGTTGAGATGCGATCCACCCGAGATGTCGACTTCGGCGCCATTTATGTATCCGGCTTCATCGCCGCACAGGAACAAGATCAGAGCGGCCACTTCCTCCATCGTTCCGAGCCGGCGCGCTGGCGTGGCGGCAATGCCGGCTTCCAGGATTCGCGGCGGCATCGCCTGCACTTTTTCAGTCGCAATCAATCCAGGGAGAATGGCGTTGCAGGTTACCCCGTTGCGTCCAAACTCTAGCGCGACGTTGCGGGTCAGACCCAGGAGTCCGGCCTTGCTTGCGGCATATCCAGCCTGCAGAGAGAGACCGCCGCGGGCCGCGGCTGAGGAGATATTGACGATCCGGCCCCAGCCCCGGTCGGCCATGCCAGGAGCGACCGCGCGAATCAGATTGAATGGCCCACCAAGATTGACGCCGATCTCGCGCGCCCACGCTTCAGGATCCATCTTGGCAAGCGGCGCGATGTGATCCACGACGGCAGCGCCATTGACGAGACAGGCAATCTCACCAAGCGCGGCGGAGACCTGTGTTACGGCTCTCTCGACCGCGTTCGCGTCAGAAACATCAACGATCCAGGCTCGTGCCTCGACGCCGATGGCACGAGCATCTGCGGCGGTTTGTTCAACGGCTGACTGCCGGTCGAACAGCGCGAGGCGCGCTCCTTCCCGAGCAAAGCGCAGTGCCGTTGCTCTGCCGATTCCACTCGCCGGTCCAGTGATCAGGACCAGCCGACCGTTGTGCTGCATTGTTTCTTCCCCAATTTTGGACCCGCCGTAGGGAGAGCTAATTGCATCTGGTCCGCCGCCAACGACCTATCCGACATCGCATCCACCCGGGCTGCATAAGCTTCTCGGCGCTCGGCAAGTCGCGAAGACTATGTGCCTGCTGCCGCTTGCTGTGAGTCTCAAGGCGGGCAAAAAATGTATTATCGAACGAAGATTAGATATACCTTAAGGGCAGATGCCCAAAAGCGTCAACTTGAACCCTCGAACATCAGGATGTCGGTCAACCCGCCGCTGTCCTCGCACGCGACAATCTGGCTCTGCTGCCATGCCCGATCCCCAGCTTCCGTGGAGACTTCATGAAACGACCACAAGCTGCCAAACGGCAACCCGGCCGGCGTTCCGCAGCCGAAAGCCGGGACACTCGTGAGCGCCTGCTGGCTGTAGCCGAAAAGCATTTTGCCCGGCGCGGCTACGCCGGGACGTCGATCCGCGATCTAGGGTCGGCGTTGGGCATTGCTAGCTCGTCGGTGCTCAATCACGTTGGCTCCAAGCGCAAGCTCTATGCGTTGGTGCTGCAGAGGATTTCTGACAGCCTATGCACCGTTGTCCAACACGTCGAGGATGGCGGCGGTGCCCACATGATGCGGCAATTCGCCGAACAGTTGATGTCTTGGTCGGAACTGAATCCTGATTACGTCCAGATCCTTGTGCATGAGATGATGGAAAATCCAGACCGGCTCGGCGAAGTGCATCGGTGGTTGCTGGCGCCTTTTATGCGGGACGCCTTGGGACTGTCGACGCGAGCGACTGCTCGGCAAACTGCGAACAAAGTCGATGCCGACATGGTGCTAATGCTGATACTGGGCGCAGTGATCAACTTCCATATCTCACTGCCGACGTTCATGGTGCTGCGGGGTACCGTCGATCGGCTTGGACTCAAGCGCCGTTTCATGGATACCCTCGACCAACTTCTGGGCGCGGCGCTCTCTTCGCCACAGGAAGACATGAAATCCGGCAGCAAAATGGGAATCCGAGCTCGACGTTGATCTTGGGACTGCCCTCCATCGCCCGCGGAGGTTCCGATTCGCGCAGCGACGGGGCGCCAATCGGCTATTGATCCAGGATCCGGTTGGCCCCCAAAGCGGCGTTTCTCAGGCAAAAACAACCTCATGGCGCATCACGTACGGCGCGAGCAATGCGTGCACCTCGCTGGCGACCACCTCGCGCTGGTGCTCCGGAACGCGCGTGAGCGTAACCGTTGCAATGCTGCCATGGCTGCCATGAGCGCCGACCTGAACCTTGCAGGCGATGCCTTTTTCTACGAGCGGGGCGAGGACGCTGGTGAAGACGCGCGTCGCCGCATCCCAGCGAAGCTGAGGCTTGAACACCTTGCCGACGCCGGTGAGCGGCATTGGATCCACCGGGATAATCTGCACGGGAACGGCGGCGCGCTCGGGCGTGCGCTCGCGGACGAAGGCTTCCAATTCGCCTGGCTGGACATGCTCGCCCGGCTTTAGTTGCACGTAGCCCACCGGCAACTCGCCGGCATAGGCGTCGGGCTGGCCGACGACGGCGGCAAAGCCGACGGCCGGATGCTGAAACATGATCTCCTCGACCGGGGCGGGATCAATGTTGTGGCCGCCGCGGATCACGAGATCCTTGGCGCGGCCGGTGATCCAGAGAAAACCATCCTTGTCGAGGCGGCCGAGATCCCCGGAGTTGACCCAGTGCCCGTCGACGAACGCGCCCTTGTTTTGCACCTCGTTGAGATAGCCGCGGAAGACGCCGGGCCCAGCCATGATCACAACGCCGATCTCGTCGATCTCGCAGTCGCGCTCGATGCGATCATTGGCGTCGAGCTTGACGATGCGAACGCGGCTGTACGGCGCGGGCAGGCCGACAGAGCCGAGACAGATGGGACGATCCCGATAGGCCATGGTGAGGACGCTCGAGGTCTCGGTCATGCCATAGACTTCGAGGACCGGCAGCTTATACTTTTCCTGGATCGCCTTGCCCACAGCCACAGGAATCGCCGATCCGCCGCCCGCTGCAAATCTCAGACTCGACACATCGGCATTGCCGGGCGGCACGCCGAGCGTTGCTGCAAGGACGGTCGGTACACTCGACAGCACTTCGGGCCGGAAGCGTTCCACCAGGCCCCAGATGTTCTTGACCGCAGCGGGATTGCGCCAGCCGGCAGGCGACAGGACGACGAGACAGCCGCCGGCGGACAGGGTCGCCAATGCCTGGGTGAGCGAGCCGCCGACGTGGAAGAGCGGCATGCCGAACAGCAGATTGCCTCCGGCTTTTGTTTTGAGCAGCAGATTGATGGCCCAGGCCTGATAGACCTGATTTTCGTGGGTGTGGCAGACGAGCTTCGGTGTGCCGGTGGTGCCTCCAGTGTGAAAGTAGGCCGCGACGTCCTGGGCGGAAATTTTGCGGCCGCTGACCAGCCTGTCGGACGGCTGCTCCTTGATGAGATCGCTGAACGAATAGATGCCGTTGGCCGGATCGCCGCGGCCGTGGACCTGCAAGATGGCCTTCAGGTTCTTCAGCTGGGGCCGTATTTGCTCGATTTTCTGCCATATGTCCGTGCCAGGCATCGGGCCGAGGACGACAAGAATCCTGGTGTTGGCGGCTTCCAGAATCTCGGCGATCTGGTGCGACTCCAGAAGCGGGTTGACGGGATTGGCTATGCAGGCTGCTTCCGCCCCCAACAGTGTGACGAAGGCCTCCGGCAGGAGCGGCAGCAGGAAGCTCACCACATCGGTGGGACCGGCGCCAAGGGCATGAAACAGGTTGGCGGCTTGCGTTACGCGCGCCACGAAGTCCCGGTGGCTGATGACTAAAGGCGTATCGGTCGGGTCGGCGTTGGGCAGGAACTGCATGGCTGGGGCATCGAGATTCTTGGCTGCGCCGAGCTTGAGGGCATCATGTGTGTTCTGGGCGGCGATGCGGTCCTGATAGGGGACCTGTTCGAAGGCGCGAACGTCGGCGTCCGTGGCCAAATTCGGATATTCGCTGCCGATGATACGATCGAGTAAGTGTATGCTTGCCATTCCTTGTGTCCCACTCTCTCTCTGTGTAGTTACTCCGCTGCAATCTCGGCGGCAGTCGGAATCGGCCCGCCGCCCTCCGGAATCCAGCGTCCGGAATCTCGCCACTTCACCGCCTCGGCGAAGCCGTGAGCTGCCGCGAATGCCTGAAACCATCTTCCCTCGGGCGAATGCCGAGTAATGCCGTCGAACAGCGTAGCCAGGATCTGCGTGCCATGTAGACCCATATTGTCGTAAGCTTGGTTGATCATCAGCTTCTGCATCACGAGTTGATTGATAGGCACGCCGACGATGCGCTCGGCGAGACTCTCGACAGCGGTGCCAAGTTGGTCGGCGGGTACTGCATCGAGCACGAGGCCCCAGGCGGCAGCTTGGCTTCCGCTAATCGTGTCTCCGGTCAGCAGCATTCGCTTTGCTCGCTCGGCGCCGAGCCGGTAGACCCACATTGCAGTGGTTGGACATCCCCAGACCCGCGAGGGCATGTAGCCAATACGGGCGTCCTCGGCCATCACGACCAGGTCACAGGAAAGCGCAATGTCGCTGCCTCCGGCGACCGCATAGCCCTGGACTTTCGCAATGACCGGCTTCAGCGAACGCCACAACGTGAAGAAGTCATCGGTATTGCGCTTCATATCCCTGAAGTCTTTGATCGGATCCCAGACAGGCGGCTGAAAGCTGGTGCCGTTTTCCGCATATTCCTTTAGGTCGTACCCAGCGCAGAATGCCCGACCAGCGCCTTGTATAATAATGACGTGCACCGATGAATCGTCGTTGGCTCGCTCGACGGCAGCTCGAATGTGCCTGGCCATCTCGCTTGTGATCGCGTTGAGCTGCGCCGGCCGATTGAGCGTAATATAAGCGCGACGCTCGCGTGCTTCATAAGTGACCACTTCAGTTTGCGCTGCGCTCATTTCTTGCCTCATTCGAATTCGGACAGTATTCCGGCTAGGATGAGCCTTACCGTTGCTGACCAATTGATCGGCCCCCGATGGCTGGTCCAGTGTGAATGTTAGTGCATTGATGGGCTCCGCGCCAGCGCGGGCGGCGGAGCTGGTCTGGGTGGCGCAGCCGCCCGCGCTGGCGAGTGCGGGTATGAAGACCTCCGGTGCGGGCGGCTTGTAGCCGAGCGATCCATGAGGGCGCACAACGTCACCGCGACGCTCGATCTGTCGCTATCCGCATCCGGGCTCGACAAAACGACCGTCGTTCACCGACCGCGCCTCATATCGGATAACGGCGCGTCCTACGTCGCGGAAGATCTCGCGCAATGGCTGGACCGGCAGAACATCGAGCATGTCCGCGGCGCCCCTTACCATCCCCAGACCCAGGGCAAGATCGAACGCTGGCATCAGACGCTCAGGAACCGCATCCTGCTGGAGCATTACTACTTGCCCGGCGACCTCGAACGGACGTGCCGCTGCATCGCAATAACTGACGCGAAGTGCCAAAACCGGACTCATGCACTGTGACAAGAGAAGCCTATTCGATTACTGCGTCGGCACGACCGAGCAATGGCCGCGATGACGCGGCTGGCCACGGTCGATCAACTTCTGCGCAAAGCGCTAGCCGTGCTTGACGCCGCCGGCACGCCGGATGGTTTCAATAATCTCGGGGCGTAATATCATGGATAAACTCTCTTAGCGCCTCGGTATCGAACGGCTTACGTAGTATTCTTAAATTCGAGGGAGCTGCTCGCGCCGCATCGCTATAACCGGTCGTAAGGACCACCGGCAAATTGGGATACCGCGAACGGATTTCTCTCGCAAGCCCGACGCCGTCGATGGTCCCCGGCATGACGATATCGCTGAAGACGAGATTGATCTTCGCACCGGCTTCAAGCAGTTTTAGCGCCGCTTCGGCCGAATCTCGATATATGGTCTCATAGCCCAAATGCTCGAACAGCGAGGATGTCACTTCCGCCACATCAGCGCTGTCGTCGACAACGAGGACCGTCTGCAGTTGCGAATGCTGTGTTTTTATTTTATCAGCGGAGACCTCTTGGCTGGTGATTTGCTCGTCCGCACCAGACGGCAAATAGACTGTAATCGTTGTTCCTTGTCCGACCTTGCTGTCTGCAGTTACCGTTCCGCCGGCTTGGTGCGCAAAACCATAAACCTGCGACAAACCGAGCCCGGTTCCTTTGCCGACCTCCTTGGTTGTGAAAAATGGATCGAACATCTTGGATAGAAGATTTGGCGGAATACCAGTGCCCGTATCGCTAAATGCTATCGCATGGAAGACTCCTTTAAGGCGATTATCGCCGATTTCATGATTTACCGTCACGTCGCTGACGGATAACGTGAACGTGCCGCCGTTTGCCATTGCGTCGCGGGCATTAACGGCAATATTGACAATCGCAAGTTCTAGTTCGGCGAGGTCCACTTTAACCGGCCAAACACCGTCACCAATATTTTCGTTGTACACAATGTTCCCGCGCAGCGAGCTTTCAATCATGGTCCGCATGTTCTTTATAGAAGCATTCAAATCGACGACCGTCGGGCTAAGATGCTGATGACGAGAGAATGTCAACAATTGGCGCGTGAGACTTTCTCCGCGTTTGGCCGCGGTCTGTATGGACTCGATTGCTCTTGGCAGTTTCGGATCAAGTAGGCGTGCGAAGATCTGAGCATTACCTCCAATGATCATCAATAGATTGTTGAAGTCGTGCGCAATCCCGCCAGTCAGTTTGCCGATTGCCTCCATTTTCTGCGACATCGCGAGCTGTTCGCGTGCCTGGATCAATTTCTCCTCCGCGTCGCGTCGCTCGGTTGTGTCCCGGAGTATATTTATAAAACCGAGCAGATTTCCTGCGTCATCACGGTTCGAAGAGACCGAGCCGGTGATGAAAAACGGCGTGCCGTTTTTTCTGATGCGCCAACCCTCTACTTCGTGCTTGCCTTTTTGGATAGCCGATTCCAATGCGCGGTTTGGTGCACCCGCGCGGCGCTCATCCGGTCGATAAAATATCCCAAAATCCTTGCCGATAATTTCTTCCTCGGGGTAGCCCATGATTTTTTGTGCGGCGCTATTCCAACTTGTAACGTGCCCTTCCTTATCGAGCGCAAAAATTGCATAGTCGACAACGCCTTCGATTAGAATTAGGAAGTGGCGTTTAGCACTGTTGAGCGCCAAATGTTGCTGTTCAATCTGACGGTTCAATTGGTCCTGCACAGAACGCAAATGGGCTTCAGTGTTTTGGCGTGTCGCAATTGCTGCAGCTAAAGCGAGAGGCGGCACTGATACGCTGATCGAAAGCACGAGTAACGATAATAGGGCTCCATTCAGATCCGTTTTCGGAAATGGATCGCTACCCACCGAGAAACCCCACACGGCGATTCCGAAGAAAATGAGCGTGGCCGTGGCGACGTTGCGTTGATTACCGCGCAAACCAGCCCACATCAACGGTAGTAAAACCAGAAAGCCAAGAAGGCTCCGATACGGCAGCAGCGCGTTGAGGTCGTTGCTGATGAGGTTACTGCCGATGGGCGGGCCGTAAGCAACGATCCCGATGACGCTCACGAGAATAAAGACTGCGACCGATTCCAACAGGTTCCATTTGGAAAAACTACGTAAAGGCATCATCGCCCAGAGCACGACGACCGGAGCGATGATTAAGGTCGCAGCCGCGTCTGCAAGCCACCAGGTTAACCAGGTGACGACAGAATCCGAAAAACTTAGTTTGTGGGCGAGAATGAATCCTGCCGTGGCGATGGTTGAACTAATCAACGTGGTCGGCGCAAAGGAAATGATTGCAAACTTTGCGACACTGGAGAGGGTACCAAACGTCTGGTGACCGTTCGACCGGCAGCTAATCAGCCATGCCCCGACAAACGCAGCGAGGAGAGCACTGATTCCGACGGAGCCAACCTCTAAAAGCGATCGGCCGGCCATGAGATAAGGAGAAAGAGACCCCACTAAAATCGCGGGCCAAATCCGGTAGCCGCGCAGCAGGACCAGCGCGAGCGCGAACCCGGTTGGCGGCCACAGCGGTGTCGCGACCGGATTAATTGCGGGTAGCCATAGCTCGGACTCGGCAAGGCCAATGTAACTCGCGGTGACTATTGAAAGTTCGACCAAGTAGGTTGCAGCGCTCCGAGCGCTGCCAAAAGCCGAAGTCTTAGCTTCACCAAACCTTGCCGTTTCCATCACAAACCTTTGCGGTGGGGCACCTCAAAAATGCGGCGGGGAACCCTGCCTCCAAGGTGACAGTCTATAAGTTCAATGGCGAGCTTGCTAGCCGCTTTGGCCTTCATCTTCCCGGCGGCGCACGGCGGCGGTCACGTTCGATCTGTTCAGAAATCGCGCAGAGCTCGCCATGTGGGCACGAGCCACAACCCCAGTTATCAGTTCCGGACGTGCCGCCTCGGCGATGTCCGCTTGGGATCATTTTCGACGTTTCGAGCGCGCGTCAGGAACGTCCGCTATCCCCCCGATCGCTGCCGAATTGCCGCGCCGCGCCGATGCTGTCGAAAATCGACTGTCCCAAGAATGACTATATTTGGGACAGTCGCTTCGCACGATACGCTGCCCAATCGCACATTCCCCACCGCCGATCACGCCCGCTGTTCCCTCCACGTTTCAACAAAAATCATACGAAAAGAACGGTTTGAGAATTCCCTATTTGGCGACAG
>JBKQHN010000054.1:0-5015 GCA_052148755.1 Beijerinckiaceae bacterium
GAGCGCGACAAATTGTCGATGAGCTACGAGCAGATGACGTCGCGTCTCGCCGTCTTGATGGGCGGTCGCGTGGCCGAGGAGATCATCTTCGGCAAAGACAAAGTGACGTCCGGCGCGCAATCGGACATCGAACAGGCAACCAAGCTTGCTCGCGCCATGGTGACACGTTGGGGCTTTTCGGACGAACTCGGCACCGTCATGTATGGCGAGAACCAGGAAGAAGTGTTTCTCGGCTATTCCATGGGCCGGCAGCAGAATATTTCGGAAGCCACCTCGCAGAAGATCGATGCCGAAGTGCGCCGCCTTGTCGAAATGGGGCTCGCCGAAGCAAAGCGGATCATCACCGAGAAGCGCAGCGACCTCGAAAGTCTCGCCAAAGGCCTGCTGGAATACGAGACCTTGACGGGCGATGAGATCCTCGCGCTGTTCCAGGGTCGGCGGCCGGTCCGCGAAACGGGGGACGAACCCGCACCGCCGATGTCGCGTCCCTCGCCGGTTCCAACGACCGGCGGCAATCGGCCGAAGTCCGGTCCGGAACCGGGCCTCGAACCACAGCCGCAGGTGTGAGACAGGCTCCTTCTCCCGCAAGCGGGAGAAGGATGCGCGCCGTCACTTAGCAGCGCTGTTTCCCCACTCGTGGTTAAGTGGGGCTTAAGAAATATCCTTCACATTTCCTTTCAACGCGCGGTCGAACCGGGCCGCCGGGAAGGAAGTGTTGATGTCGAGCCCCAAATCTCCCGCCCGCAGCTTGACAATTGCCGCGGCGCTTGGAATTGCCGCGGCGCTTGGCGCCGGCTTGGCGGCTTCCCAAGCGCAAGCCGCCGAACTTGGATTGCCGGGTGAGACCGAATTGCCGTCTCTCGATCGCAACGTCGAATTCGGCACCGGCTGGTATATCCGCGGCAGCGCCGCTTGGGCATTGCAAACGCAACCGAGTTTGCAGCCGGATTTCACCTCCGTTCCTTCGTCCCACAGCAGTGATTGGGCGCTCGAAATCGGCAGCGGTTATCAATTCAACAAATGGTTCCGCAGCGATCTGTCCTATACCTATTATGGTCAGCAGCGGGTCACCGGAAACGGGGCGTCGGTCAATTGCCCGTCCTCCATTACTGGTCTTTACACGCTCGTCAACGGAACGCAGACGCCCATCGGCGTTGTCGCCGACGGTAATCAATGTACGCCGAAGGACTCGGCGACGCTGCAGAAAAATCTGCTGCTTGCAAATGGTTTCGTTGACCTTGGCACCTGGTATGGACTGACTCCCTATGTCGGGGCTGGCATCGGCGGCGCCTACGTCATCGCCCACGAAACCGTCAATTTCGTCAATAATTCAGATGGAAGTCCCTATCGCGCGACATTGACACCGCCGGCAGGTTATCCAATTATTTATTATTATCCCAATCCTTGGGGAACTGTTATCAATCCGCAGCCGCATTGGAACTTCGGCGCTCAAAACTGGGACTATTCGAAGACGACGCAAAAGCTTGGTTTCGCCTTTGCGCTGATGGGCGGCGTCGCCTATGACCTGACGAGCAATTTGAAGCTCGATATCGGCTATCGTTACGTGAATTTCGGCTCGTTCTCCGGCATCAGTTCATTATCAGGTGGGGTCTTCAGCAATCAAATATCGACGCAGGAAATTCGTGTCGGGCTGCGCTATATGATCGACTGACATCCGCTGGCCGGGCTATTCGCTCACCCTCTCCGAAACGCGGCCTCACTCAGCCATTGACCTTGCGTCGCAGCAAGCGTATTGCGGTCGGCGGGACACCTCTCCCCAACGAGAGGCGCCCATCTGAAAGGATGGTCACATGACTGCGATTGCGCCCGGCACGAAGCCGGAAAACCCCAATTTTTCGTCCGGCCCCTGTGCGAAACGCCCCGGCTGGAGCTTCCAAGCCCTTCAAGACGCGGCTCTCGGCCGCTCCCATCGCGCCAAAATCGGCAAGAGCAAGCTGAAGCTCGCGATCGATTTGACTCGCGAGGTTCTCGAAGTGCCCGCCGATTACAAGATCGGCATCGTACCGGCGTCCGACACGGGTGCTGTCGAAATGGCACTCTGGTCCTTGCTCGGCGCTCGCGCCGTCGATGTGCTCGCCTGGGAATCCTTTGGTGACGGCTGGGTCACCGATATCGTCAAGCAATTGAAGCTCAAGGATGTCCGCACTTTGAAAGCGGGCTATGGCGAAATCGTCGATCTGAAAAGCGTGGATTGCGACAAGGACGTGGTCTTCACCTGGAACGGCACGACTTCGGGCGTGCGTGTGCCGAATGCCGACTGGATCGCCGCCGGCCGCAAGGGCCTCACTATTTGCGATGCGACTTCGGCTGCCTTTGCGCAAGATCTCGACTGGCCCAAACTCGATGTCGTGACCTTCTCCTGGCAGAAGGTTCTCGGCGGCGAAGGCGCGCATGGCATGCTGATCCTGAGCCCGCGCGCCGTCGAGCGGCTCGAAACTTATACGCCCCAATGGCCTCTGCCGAAGATTTTCCGCATGACCAAGGGCGGCAAGCTCGTTCAAGGGATATTCGAAGGCGAGACGATCAATACGCCGTCCATGCTATGTGTCGAAGATTATCTCGATGCCTTGCATTGGGCTAAGTCGCTGGGCGGCCTCAAGGCGCTCATGGCCCGCGCGGATGCCAATGCGGCAGCGCTCGCCGCTTGGGTCAAAAAAACATCCTGGGTCGATTTCCTGGCAAATGATCCGGCGACCCGCTCCAATACCAGCGTCTGTCTCAAAGTCGTCGACCCGGCGGTTGTCGCACTCGCGCCGGAGGCGCAAGCGGCTTTCGCAAAATCGCTCGTTGGCCTGCTCGAAAAAGACAAGATCGCCTATGACATCGGCGCCTACCGCGATGCGCCGCCAGGCCTGCGAATTTGGTGCGGCGCAACGGTCGAGAAGAGTGATGTCGTGGCGCTCACGGCTTGGCTCGATTTCGCTTATGGCAAGGCCAAGGCCGACCTCGCCAAGGCGGCGTGACGTGCGATTCCTTCTCCCGCAAGCGGGAGAAGGTGGCACCGCGAAGCGGTGATGGATGAGGGGTCGCGCGACCCATTGTTCCTTATCCGCGCGTGTTGGCAGGTCCCTCATCCGCCTCGCATTCGCTCGGCACCTTCTCCCGCAAGCGGGAGAAGGGAGGCTCTCACCCATTGTCCACCTCTTGTTGGAAGAGGCACCCCGGAGAAATCCCATGGCTCCACGCGTTCTCATTTCCGATGCTCTGTCGCCCGCCGCCGTTGCGATCTTCAAAGAGCGCGGCGTCGAAGTCGATTTTCAGCCCGAACTCGGCAAAGACAAGGAGAAGCTCGCCGAGATCATCGGCAATTATGACGGGCTCGCCATTCGTTCGGCGACCAAGGTTACAGCCAAAATCCTCGAGACTGCGACGAAATTGAAAGTCATCGGCCGCGCCGGTATCGGCGTCGACAACGTCGATATTCCGGCGGCGACCGGCAAAGGCATCATCGTGATGAATACGCCTTTTGGCAATTCCATCACGACGGCCGAGCACGCGATCGCATTGATGTTCGCTCTCGCCCGGCAAATCCCCGCCGCCGATGCGTCGACGCAGGCCGGCAAATGGGAGAAGAACCGCTTCATGGGTGTCGAAATCACCGGCAAGGTGCTCGGCATCATCGGCTGCGGCAATATCGGCTCGATCGTCGCCGATCGCGCCGTCGGCTTGCGCATGCGTGTGATCGCTTATGATCCCTTCTTGTCGCCGGAGCGCGCGCTCGACCTTGGCGTCGAAAAGGTCGAACTCGCCGATCTCATTGCGCGCGCCGACGTGATTACCTTGCATACGCCAATGACCGCGCAAACCAAGAATATCCTCTCGGCGGAAAACCTGGCCAAGACGAAGAAGGGCGTGCTCATCATTAATTGCGCGCGCGGCGGCCTCGTCGATGAACAGGCCTTGCGGGCGCTTCTCGAGTCCGGCCATGTCGCCGGTGCGGCCTTCGATGTCTTTACCACCGAGCCTGCGAAGGAAAATCCGCTCTTCGGCCATCCCAACGTCGTGTGCACGCCGCATCTCGGGGCCGCCACCAGCGAGGCGCAGGAAAATGTCGCCTTGCAAGTCGCTGAGCAAATGTCGGATTATCTCACCCGCGGGGCGATCTCGAATGCGGTGAACTTCCCGTCGATCACCGCCGAGGAAGCGCCAAAGCTGAAACCTTTCGTTGCGCTCGCCGAAAGGCTCGGTTCTTTTGCCGGGCAATTGACCGAGACCGATATCAAGAAAGTCACGATTACCTACGAAGGCAATGTGGCCGACCTGAAAACCAGGGCCCTGACGGCGTCCGCCATTGCCGGGCTGCTGCGTCCGGTGCTCGCCGACACCAATGTCGTCTCGGCAGCGTCTGTCGCGAAGGAACGTGGCATCATCATCGACGAGGTGACGCGTGCGGCCGAAGGCGATTACGAATCGCTCATCACGCTGACGGTTGCCACGGAGGGCCTCGAGCGCAGCATTGCAGGAACCGTGTTCCACGACGGTAAGCCGCGCATCGTTTCAGTCAAGAATATTTCGGTCGATGCGGCCTTCGCTCCGACGATGATCTATGTCACCAATGAGGACAAGCCGGGCTTCATCGGGCGTTTCGCGAGTCTTTTCGGCAAGGCGGGAATCAATATTGCGACTTTCGCGCTCGGTCGCGATCAGGCCGGCGGATCGGCGATCGCCCTCGTCGCAGTGGATGGAGCGGTGCCGGACGATCTCATCGCAGAGATCAAGAAATTGCCCGGGGTGAAACAAGCCACGGCCCTGCAGTTCTGAACTTGATGTCAAGCTTGCTTTATAGGCCGGGCCACTTGTGCTGCGCCGGTTTTTCGGCCTGGCGCGTATTCGCATCGATCGGATGCACCGTCTGATCGGAATACGCACTAGAGCGATTTCCGTGCGTCATGAATCGGGAGGGATTCCCGAATCGGCTATGTTCTGATTCAAACTGCATGCTGGCGAAGGAGGCCGGCATGCATGTCCAAGAAGCCACTTTCGCTTGATCTACG
>JBKQHN010000055.1:0-2967 GCA_052148755.1 Beijerinckiaceae bacterium
TTTCTGGCGTGGCGGCCGGCTACCGAATGAGAACGGCGACCCGGCGATGAGCTGCAGGTCGCCGGCTTTTGTCTGGGGCTTGCCGCGAACGCGGCCTCTCTATTTAATTAAGCGCACAATCTCTGCAGAAGGCCGGGTCCGGACGAAGTGGGGCCTTAAAAGTTTATTAGATCGGTACGCCCGCTTTCAGATCCCTTTGCGGTCTACCATGCATTGAGCTTAAGACGGTGAAGGTGGGCCAAGATCTAACGAAGCGTCCGAGGGAAGCTTGATATCCGAATCTCACCGTCCAGGGGTCATGCCGGGATAGGCGGCACGCGCCAGAACATGCAGTGATTACCGCCATAGGGCAAAATCTCTGTCATTCGGCCTGCAACGCCGATTAACAGCCCAAAACCGACAGCGGCAGTTTCATCGACCAGCATAACGCGGCACCCAAGCCGTTCAAACCGGCGTTCAACATCCTGGCCAGCATCAAGCGCTTCTCCATCTGGAGCACGCCGCCAGACCTCACACATGCGATGATGCGAACTTCTGTTTCACATCACTAGCGCGGGACATCACAGGGTGCTCCGTCAAAGCGGACGCGCGCGGCATGGATATCGGAATAACGACGGTCGGCCCAATCGATGAGGCTCGCCATCGGGTCCAGCAGGGATTGGCCTAGCGGGGAAAGGCAATATTCAACGCTCGGCGGCTTGGTCGGAAAGACATGACGGGTGACAAGTCCGTCGCGCTCCAAGTCGCGCAGCGTCTGGGTGAGCATGCGCTTGGAGATGTCGCGGATGGCTCGGCGAAGCTCGCTAAAGCGCTGCGGTCGCGTCGCGAGGGTCATAATCATGAGTATGCTCCATTTGTCGCCGATGCGGTCGAGCACGTCGCGCACCGGGCAATGTACGGGTTCTAACGACTGGGCGTCGTCCGATTGAAATCGGCTGAATCGCTCGATCGCGCTTAATGCGTCGCTCATACGGGTTCCCTTTTTCTCTCCTGGTTACAAAAAACTGCCTCCTTACGGTGCAGGTCCAAAGTCTTTATATGAGACCTACCCTAGAGTATAGACCATTTAGCACCGGGAGAATACGCATGTTTCTAGTCATGGGAATTACAGGAAAAGTCGGCGGCGCAACGGCCAGGCATCTGTTGGCGCAAGGTAAGAAAGTACGCGCGCTGGTTCGCGACCGCGCGAAGGCGGCAAGCTGGACGGACCAGGGCGTCGAACTGGTCGACGGCGACTGGAACGACACGGCAGCGATCGAGCGGGCACTCGACGGCGTCGACGGCGCGTTCGTCATGCTGCCGGCAGTCTGGGCCCCCTCGCCGGATTTCAAGGAAGCCAAGGCCGTCATCGCGAACTATGTCGAGGCGCTGACCAAGGCCGCGCCGCCGCGTGTGGTCGCGCTCTCGTCGATGGGGGCGAACCGGACCAGCGGGCTGGGAATGATCACCGCCCTGTCGCTGCTGGAGCAAGGCTTTCGCGACTTGGCGTCGCCGGTCGCTGTCGTGCGCGCCGGCGGGTTTTTCGAAAACTTCCTTTACGGCCTGCATGTCGCCCAGGGCGGCACGCTCCCAGTTTACTACAATCCGGCCAGCCGGAAATCGACGATGGTCGCGACGAACGACATCGGTGCCGAGGTGGCGACGCTGCTGACCGGTCCGGCGTGGCCGGGGCATCGCGTCATCGAACTTGGTTCGATGGTCAGCGCGGATGAAGTCGCAGCGCAACTGGGCGATGTCATGCAGCGCGAAGTCAAGGCCTTCGCTGTCCCGCGGGCCGAGTGGCCGGCAGCGTTCGAGCAGTTCGGCATCCCGAAGGGCCAAACCGGACCGGCTGAAGCGATGTTCGACGCCATCAACGCGGGCTGGATGGACCTCGGCGTCGCAGGCACGGAGCACGTCGCCGGCACAACGCTTCCGCGCGATGTCTTCGCGGCGGCCCAGAAGGCCGCCACGGCGTAGGTCCGCGGATCGTCGATGAGATGCGACTTTCGGACCTGCTCCGGAAATTCGCATCTCCTTCGGAATGAATGCGTCGCGGCCGGCCGTCTCTTGGCGCGACCGCACAGGTCCTCCGCGGCGCCCTATCAGAAGAGGTTGGGCAAATGTCAAAGATTTCCTGGCGCCAAGTCTCGGCCTTGGCACTTGCAGCTTTCTTCGTCGTGGGATCGCTCAGCAACATCCCCCTGGGTCTATCTACGAGGAATAACTGAGGTGGGGATACCCGCACTGATTCCATTTCGTGACCGGATCGCTGGAACTCACGACCGCCGTTCTGCTGGCGCAGGCGCGGACGCGGCTGTGGGGCTCGGCGCTCGGCTGCACCGTGACGTTGGCGGCGCTCGCGACCGTCACCCTCCACGGCGAATACGGGCACGGGGTGCCGCCGCTTATCGTGGCGACACTATCAACAGTCGTCGGCTGGATCGCCTGGCAGAAGCGGCTCCCCAACGCGGCATGACTGTCTCCACTGGAGGCCGAGGGAATGTCCGCGCGCGAGCGTTCACGGGTGAAGATCTCAACATCCGGGTCTTCACGGGTGTCGTACCCAGCATAGAACTGTTGGTTCAGCTCCTCTCCACGAGCAAATGAGTTCGTGACGGTCCGGTGCATAATTCTTGATTTCTGTACCTCAGCCACGGCAGCGCGAGGTCCGTTCCGGGTCAAGGGCGGGATTGTGTTGGCCTTTTCGAAGAGGACCGCATTAGGATCCCGAAGCCGATTTAGCGCGCACGGAATCGCGAGAAAACCGGCAGACCGCTTTCGACCGAGGCCGTGGGAAAACGCGATGATGTGAGCGGCTGGACTTTGTTCTGCGTTCGCATTCAAGGCAAGGAAACGACGTTTGAAGCCGCCGCCGTTAGGCGGCGATTGCCCCAATGAGTGTTTTCACTCCGAACATCTTGATCATCCGCTTCATATTATAGGCCAGCACCTGCAAACTCATCTCGGTGCGCACATTTTTGAGCG
>JBKQHN010000056.1:0-7132 GCA_052148755.1 Beijerinckiaceae bacterium
GCCCGCGAACGAGCTCCCGAAAGCTCCTTCCACCCTCTCCTATTGCGGCGGCGAGCGCACAATAGAGCTCGCCGTAAAGAAAGAACTTCCGGTCCTCGGAGTAGAGGCACACGACATCGGGTGGCAGCACATAGACGGTGAAATTCGGCCCGAACTGCGGAATGTCTTTGTCGCTGTGCTGCGTAGAACTGCTTTCGTGATCGTGTGTCATGAGTCAATACGTATTTTCGCCAAAACTGCGGACGCCAGTGCAAGCCTTATTCTCCCCTTGCCAGGGCTCTGTCATTCAGCTCGCGCAGCAGCGTTCTTCAATCAAGTGTTTTTCGATCAAGTTGGCCACAGGCTCGCCGTCATGCGCAGCCCTGCCGACGCGTCCACGTGGGCAGGGCTGCAAACAAGACATGCGAACGCCAAGTCAGACCAAGTTAATCCCGGCCATGATGACCTGCGTTTGTTACCGTAATCCGATACTGCTCGGGTCTAGCAATAGCGGCAACCTCCCCGCGACTGGCAGCAGGCGCGGTAGCGGTAGGGGTAGGGGTAGCCGTAACCGTAGTCGCAGCCGCCGCAGCCTCCCCAGAGGAAGCCGCCGCAGCCGAAGCCGAAGCCTCCGCAGCCGCCGCAGCCTCTTCCACCGCAGCCGCCACAGCCATGCCCGCAGCCGCAGCCTCCTCCTCGAGCAAGCTGTATGCCTGAGGGCACTGTTCCCAATTTTCCGTTGTCGAAGAGATGGAACGTCGCCAAGCTGACGTCGGCGATTTCTTCCTCACCGAACATGACCGCCTGCAATGGCAGCCCGTTCTGCGACGGGATTTCCCTGACCGATATATTCGCGACTGATCCGCTGGTCGATGCCGCCAAAGTTGCCCCGGCGATTCCCAGCACAGTTGCAGCTTTGCTTGGACGCTTTACCTTCGAAGAAAGCTTCGCTTGAGCCATAGCAGAGTTCCTCCTCCCAACTTGCGCCCCCAAAAAATCCACGGGATATCGCCGGAATTTGTACCATGTTTCCTGCTCTACAAGAAGCAACATGCAATCTGTTCGCTAAAAAGTGATCCTGCCTGAAGCATAGCTTCATAGGCTGAAGGCGAATTGGAAGATGCCCAGGAAGAGACACGACGCGGATGGGATCGACACGAAACTTCGAAAGATGGAGTGCAAAAGATATGCAGTCGATCGGCTGTAGCGGCGATCCGTTCGATAAGTGAACGAAAGTTGCAGGCTCTTGCTGGTCCCGCTTGCAAGGGAAGCCGCCGCCCGTCCAGCGCACATGAAGCACTTAGTCTTCCGCGTCGCCTTGCTCTGGACCGGCCTGCGAGAGACTGGCTTCCGGCTCGGTCGAACTGATTCTTGTCAGGTCGGCGATCGTACGGCCTTGCGCGTCGATCGTCACCGCGTCGGCATAGCGATAGCCGAACAGGACATTTTCAGGGTCATAGTCTTTCGAATCGTAGACATGCGCCGCCAAGGCAGGATCGCGTGCTTCGATCGAGAGGAAGATTCGGGTCACTTTTTCGCCGATATGCGCAGGATCGCATTCATATAAAGGACTGTTTTCGTCGATCTCGTGCATCAATGTCCAGACGAGCGAAAAGATCGGAATCCGCGGTCGAGCCAGATGCAGATCATGAATGCGACGGTAGAACTGGCCTTCTTCGGTCCATTCGCTGAGGAGCACACTGAGGCGTGCCGTCGCATCGGTCAGCGCATGAGTGCGGCGATTGCCGATGCGGATCATGAAGGTGGGCCGGCCATTGAATCGGCAGACCACGGCCTGCGCCGCATAGGCAATGCTCGCCCGCGGCCGCGAAAATCGCACGAAGACGAGCCCCGTCATGATCGCCGTGAAGGCCAGACCGCAGAAGATTTCCATCGAGGCTATGACGTGGCCGTAGAGAGTCTGCGGCGCCATGACCCCGTAGCCCACCGTCGCTAAAGTCTGCAGACTGAAGAAGAAGGCTTGGCTCAAGGCGCCCGGAGCGACATTGCTGACGCTGCCGGGCTGCGCCAGATAGAGCAGCGCGAATAGGACGTTGATTGCGATATTGACACCGAAAAACAGGGCGATGAAGCGCGGCCAGCTGAGCGTCAGAGCCATGTGATAGGGATCGCGCCAGTCGTATTTCACGGCGCCGGTGTTTGTGAGCTTGAAGGCGTCCTGGCGGACCGTCATGCCGGCCGCTTTGTGGTGTCTCGCCGTCCTGAACATGCCTGCCATCCCGATCGCACCTGAACTCAACGCATTCGGGAGAAAAACTCGAACCGGCCGCGAACGCGCAGCCGATCATAAAGTCAAGCCACGTTCAGATGCAAAAAGCCGGCGCGCCGCAACGCTTTGCAGCGTACGCAGGTGTCTTCCGACAGACTGGTATGGGGTCCGGTCACGCCTCGCTGAAGGCCGGGCACATACCCGTGCCGCAGCCACCCATGCCGTCACAAGCCCCCATCGCGGCGGGCGCGTCGCCACCCTTGTTCGGCGCGGCGATCAGCGAGAGCTGCCGTTCGAGGTCGGCGCTGGCGCAGGCCTCGCAGACCGGCGTCTCCCCCGAGCGGACCAGGGTGTGGAATTCCTTGCCGCAAGCACGGCAACGATAAGCATAGATCGGCACGACAGGTTCCAGAGGTTCAAATACGCTCGCCTGCATATGTCGCATGCGCGGCGCTATTTCAAGCCCATATGATTCACCCACCCCGATGAGCCGTCTGGGGGCATTCGAAGTCGGCTATTGCCGGCGATTCGCGTTTCAGCCCGCGCGAACGCGGGCTGAAACAGCCGATCGATGAGAGTTTTGGGCTAGATCATTAGGCTGGAGCCGGTTCTCGACGAGACAAGTGCTAGAGCGGGATGAGGAAAAGTGGGAACCGGTTTTCCGGCGCAATCAAGTTTACGCAGATTGCGCAAGCTTATCTGCATATCCCGCTCTAATTTATTGGAATCGATCACGTTCATGATTTTGGATTGGTTCAATCCAAAATCATCGTGATCTAATGTCCGCCGACGCGGAAATCGAGCCGGTAATCGGCGATTTCGATGGCATCCTGGCGGCCCCGGCTTTCCTCGCGCGCAAAACGCAAGGCAGTCGCCTTATCTGTGAAGAGGCCGCCGGCGAGACCATGGGTCTCGACGACGACCCAGTGGTCGGCGCCGTCGCGGCCGACGATAAAATGCGCGGGGACTTCCTCAGCAGAGATTTTCGCAAAAGGTGACACGAAAGCCTCCGTTACTGGACCGCCAACATGTCGATCGCGCGGATCAACATGAAGAGCAGAATGACGAAGGCCGCAAGCCCGGCGAAAACGAGTTCGGGCCTGGTCTTCGGCATGGTTCGGAGCCTGGTTCTAGGCTTCATATTATTCTCCATCACGGCCGAATGTTCGGCCTATGCGGAGCTTCTGACTCCAAAGCGCGTAAACTATCGATAGGGCACGTGCGGGCCGGAAATAAACCCGGCATGGGGCGCATGCAGGCGGGAAATAGAGACGGCATGGGGCGCAGGCGGGCTGGAAATAGAGACGGCATATAGATTTGACCGAGCGGCTGGCATCCCCCCACCGGACATTAGCCCGCGATCTTCGAGAAATCCGCGACCTTATGGACGGCATCGCGCAGAGCGTTGAGGAGGCGCAGGCGGTTCAGCCGCAAATTCGGATCGTCCGTGTTCACCGTGACTTTGTCGAAGAAGTCGTCGACCGGCTTGCGCAGATGCGACAGCGCCTGCATCGCGGCTTCGAAATCTTCGCGTTCGACGGCGGTCCCCGCGTGCGCCACGGCATGCGACAGACTTTTCGCAAGCGCCTTTTCTTCCGCCTCGACGAGCCGTTTGGGCAGAAAAGGCGCCGCATAGGACAAGGCTTCTTCGGTGCCCGCCTTCTTTTCTTCGGCGCGCAGAATATTCGCGGCGCGGCGATAACCGATCAGAAGATTGCTGCCTTCGTCCGTATCGAGAAACCGACCGAGCGCTTCGACGCGGCGCACGATCATGAGAAGATCGTCCTGGCCGGGCAGCGCGAAAACCGCGTCGATGAGGTCGTGCCGCGCGCCTTGATCGCGCAGATAGATTTTGAGGCGGTCAGCGAAGAAGGCGAGGAGGTCTATTGCTCGAACATCGATCAAACGGCCTCCGAAGTCCTTGGCTACAGACATCGATCCGCCCGACAGAGTTGCGGTTCCGCCTAGGCGGTTAATCTGGTCCGACCGCTGTTGTAGATCACGAGAGACGATCGCGAGTGAAATAGGCTGAAATCTGCCGGTCGTTATCGAAGCAAGCGCAAGCCGCAGTTCATTTTCCAGCACAATGCGTATCACCCCCAGCGCCGCCCTACGCAGCGCATAGGGGTCTTTGCTGCCGGTCGGCTTTTCGTCGATCGCCCAGAAGCCGACCAGCGTATCGAGTTTGTCGGCGAGCGCGACGGCGATTGAAACGGGCGCTGTCGGAATCCGATCGTTCGGCCCCTGCGGCTTGTAATGCCCTTCGATCGCCGCAGCGACGGCAGGATCTTCGCCTTGCGCCTGGGCGTAGTATTTGCCCATCAGCCCTTGCAGCTCGGGAAATTCGCCGACCATTTCGGTGACGAGGTCGGCCTTGGCGAGCAGAGCCGCGCGTTTGGCGAGCGCCGGATCGGCGCCGACCAGAGGCGCGAGTTCTTCGGCTAAAGCGGCGATCCGTTCAATGCGCTCGCCCTGCGAGCCGAGCTTTTCGTGAAAGACGATGTCGGCGAGTTTTGGCAATCTATCTTCGAGCTTCACCTTGCGGTCCGTCTCGTAGAAGAATTTCGCATCGGCGAGCCGCGCCCGCACGACTCTGCCATTGCCCGCGGCGATCGCGAGACCGCCGTCCTTGGCCGCGATATTGGCGACGATGATGAAACGATTGGCCAGTTCCCCTGTTGCCGTGCGGCGCAGCACGAAACATTTCTGGTTGGCGCGGATCGTTGCGCGAATGACCTCCGGCGGGATGTCGAGAAAGGCCTCTTCGAACTCGCCCATCAGCACGACCGGCCATTCGACGAGGCCGGCGACTTCGTGCAGCAGAGCGTCGTCTTCAATGAGATCGAGCCCCTGGGCGTGCGCCAGGCTGCGGGCGTCAAAAGCAATGATGTCGCGCCGACGGGCCGGATCGAGCACGACTTTGGCCCTTTGGAGCGCGCTTACATAATCATCGAAGCGGCGAATCTTGATTTCGCCCGGCGCCATGAACCGGTGCCCCGCCGTCCTATTGCCGGACGTGACGCCGTCGACCTCGAAAGCAACGATCTCGGGTTCTTCCGTCTCCGGGCCGAAAGTCGCGAGTATCTTGTGCAGCGGACGCACCCAGCGCAAGGCATCGGTGCGGGCGGAGGCGGCGCCCCAGCGCATCGACTTGGGCCAAGGGAAAGTTTTTATGATCGGCGGCAGGATTTCGGCCAGGACTTCCGCCGTGTCGCGGCCGGGCCGCTCGATCACCGCGACATAGAATTCGCCTTTCTTCGGATCTTTCTCGATCTTCGCCTGGCTCAGCGACTGGAGACCTGCACTCTTCAGAAAGCCTTGGATGGCGGCATCCGGAGCGCCGACCCGCGGCCCCTTTTTCTCTTCCCGCATATGCGGCTGGCGCGCCGGCAGGTCGGCAATATGCAAAGCAAGCCGGCGCGGCGTCGCGAAACTCGCTGCTCCGTCGTAGCCGAGGCCACGATCGGCCAAGGCACTGGTCACCAGGCGTTTCAAGTCCTCGGCCGCCTGCGCCTGCATGCGGGCGGGAATTTCTTCGGAAAAAAGCTCAAGCAGAAAGTCGGGCATGGTTTTCGTTCATGAGAAGCGGTGCGACGTCTATAAACGCAGGAGCCGTTCAGAGGAAATGGGACCGCCGCGCCGCATTACCGAAAACGCGCCTTCCAATCTTTTCCGACAACGGGTAGCGTGAGACAATAAATTCTATATAATTCATATATTATTTTCCTGAGGCGAGCCATGACGACATTCACCCCTCTTCCTGCGGCCCTCGGCGGCGCGCTCATCGGGCTTTCGGCCCTGCTCCTGCTTCTGCTGACCGGGCGCATGGCTGGCATCAGCGGAATATTCGGCAATCTCCTCGCGCTTCGCCGCGGCGACATTTTCTGGCGCCTCGCTTTCGGCCTTGGCCTCGTCGTCGCCCCGGCCCTCTACGCAGGCCTGGCCGGCGGCCTGCCCCCGTTCACAGTGACCTCGTCGAGCGCGCTCCTTGTCGCCGGCGGGCTGCTCGTCGGCTTCGGCACGCGTTTGAGCGGCGGCTGCACCAGCGGGCACGGGATCTGCGGCATTGCCCGCCTCTCGCCGCGCTCAATTGCGGCAACATTGACATTCATGGCGGCGGGCGCAGCGACCGTCTTCGTCCTGCGTCATCTCATCTGAAGGAGGCAACCATGCGACGCGCGCTCGCGGCATTTCTCTGCGGCCTCATCTTCGGCCTCGGTCTTCTCGTCTCGCAAATGTCGAACCCGGCCAAGGTGTTGAATTTTCTAGATCTTGCGGCGATCGCCTCAGGTCGATGGGATGCGAGCCTCGCCTTCGTCATGATCGGCGCGATTCCGGTTGCGGCGATCAGTTTCCTGCTTGCCCGCAAGCGCGCCAAGCCAGTACTGGCGGGCGAATTCCATTTCGCGGCCGAAGCGACCAAATTCGACGCCCGACTGATCGGCGGCGCCGCTATTTTCGGCATCGGCTGGGGCCTTGTCGGTTTCTGTCCTGGTCCGGCCATCACGGCTCTCGGCTTCGGCCGCGGCGAAGCCTTTCTCTTCGTCGCCGCCATGTTCGCCGGCATGCTGCTCTTCAACCTGATCGATGGCGTCTATGCGCACAGGCTGCAGTCGGATGACGATGCGCAAGGCGCAAAATATGCGGTGGAATAGGAATGGGCTCCGCTGGGCGGGAAAAGTGCCTGCCAGCTCGCGACAAAGCCTGATAGTGGCGCGAGTCATTCAAATTGAGGGGTTTTATGCGGACCGCGGACCTCCGGTCCGCTATTCCCTTCAATTCAATCGACGCTGGCTACTAGAGCGATTTCCGTGCGTCATGAATCGGGAGGGATTCCCGAATCGGCTATGTTCTGATTCAAACTGCATGCTGGCGAAGGAGGCCGGCATGCATGTCCAAGAAGCCACTTTCGCTTGATCTACG
>JBKQHN010000057.1:0-37513 GCA_052148755.1 Beijerinckiaceae bacterium
GCTTCTCCAAGCTAAAGCAGTTCCGACGCGTCGCCACGCGATACGAAAAAACAGCCAGAAACTTCCTCGCCGTTGTCATCGTCGCTACCATTATCCTCTGGATCAGATAATGGTCCACACGACCTAGGGCCGAGGCCCGACTCTTGCTTTTAACCCGCTTGACGAAATCGAGCCATTTCCGCAGCTTACCTCAATGCACAAGCGAATCGGCCCTTCCTGCCGGGTGCTCACCATCCTGCACCAGCAACATTCGACGCCAGGCCGCCTTGGCCGGATGCTCCAGGAGCAAGGCCTCGATCTCGACATCCGCAGGCCGCGCTACGGCGATCCGCTTCCCGCGACGCTCGCCGATCATGCTGGGGCGATCATTTTCGGCGGACCGATGAGCGCCAATGATGAAGAGGATTGGTTGCGCCGCGAAATGGACTGGATCGAAGTGCCACTGAAAGAGGAGAAGCCCTTTCTTGGCATCTGCCTCGGCGCGCAGATGCTGGCACGCAAACTCGGCCATCGCGTCTATTCGCATCCCGAAGGCAAAGTGGAAGTCGGCTATTATCCGATCCATCCGACAGAACAGGGGCACGGGGTCTGCAGCTGCCCCTTCCCAGAGAAAGTCTATCAATGGCATCGCGAGGGGTTCGATCTCCCCTGCGGGGCGACGCTTCTTGCCAAGGGGCAGGATTTCGAGGCTCAGGCCTTCCGCTATGGGCCGGCCGCCTACGGCCTGCAATTCCACCCGGAAGTTACATATGCGATGATGTGCCGCTGGACGATCCACGGCGCCGAGCGGATGACTTTGCCGGGCGCGCATCCGCGCCATCTTCATCTCGAAGGCTGGTTCCGGCACGACGCCGCCGTCGCGCGGTGGACGAATTCGTTTTTGCAGACGTGGATCGGCAAATAGCGCCTATTTTGATCGGCTGGGATCAGCCTACGATCAAGAATACGGGCAATTCAACAAGTTGGGGCACTTTTCCAGGTCATGCTCGAGACCGCTGCGGAGTAAGTGGCCCGATTGGATTATTCTGCCTGCTCGGCCATCGGATGCAGGTCGCGCACCATGGCCTTCATCCGTTCGTCGAGCACATGAGTGTAGATCTGAGTGGTCGAAATATCGGCATGGCCGAGCAATTCCTGGACGACGCGGAGATCGGCGCCGTTTTGCAGCAAGTGACTGGCAAAGGCGTGCCGCAAAACGTGCGGGCTGACGCGAATCGAGGCAATTCCGGCCGCCGCCGCGACATTCTTGAGATCGCGAGCGAATGCCTGCCGGCTCAAATGGCCGCTCTCGCTTTCCGCTGGAAACAGCCAGTGGCCTGAAACGACCCGGCCATGCATCTCTTGCTGCAGGCTACGATAGAGAACCATTGCGCGGCGTGCCGGCTCGGAAAGCGGGACGAGCCGCTCGCGCCCGCCTTTGCCGCGCAGCATGATGAGCGGTTCGCGGCTGCGCATCGCCGACAGCGGCATCGACACGAGTTCGGAAACGCGTAAGCCGGTGGCATAAAGGAGTTCGAGGAGGCAGGCCGTTCTGGCGGCGCGCAGACGTTCAGCCTTGGGCCGTTCCGGCGCATCGATTCCTTGCTTGGCGACGGCGAGCAGGCATTCGACCTCTTCGACGCTGAGGACCTTGGGCAGACGTGGCTTTTGTCGCGGTCCTTCGAGGATCAAGGCCGGATCATCGTTGCGCCGGCCTTCGGCGTGGAGAAATCGGTGGAATTGACGGATGGCGGACAAGCGTCGCGCCGCTGATGCCGCTTGCAAGCCGCGGCTTTTCAGATCGGCAAGATAAGCGCGAATGTCTTGCGTCGTGGCGTCCAGCGCGGTCTTGCGCCGGCGGCGCAACGCGGCGACATAATCAGTGAGATCGCGGTAATAGGCCTCGCTCGTGTTCTTCGCGGCCCCACGCTCAGCGGCCATCATTTCAAGGAAGGATTCGACGAGGCCAGAGACTGGCTGTGGCAAATTCCAGGGACCTTATTTGTTGAGCCGCGCGGGCGGCAATGGCTGAATGATTTCATGCGGCTGCAGCTCGACGAAGGTCACGAGAGCGAGCATAACGGCGTAAACCGCACCGGCCAGGACAGCGAGAATCACCAGTAGTCTGATCAAGCTTGGCACCTGGGGCCTCCCAAATCTTGCACTCTATGTCGGCCACGGCTCGCGAACCGACCGCGGCACACCTGTCATGTTTTGACGTTGATTCGAAACATTAAAACTTCAACCGTAGCGTGTCCGAAAAGTGTATAGATTTTCTAAGCACATATACGAGAGGCAAATGGACGCCTGGGCGCAACGGCGAACTCCGCGGGTCAGCCTCGAATTTATGCGACGTTCGAATCGCGCCGAGCTGCCGGCGTTCTCCAAAGTGCACCCTTAAATCCTCACCTTCGGTGTGTTACATCAACGCCATGACTATTGGTTTAAGATCCTCCGGCGAGGCGGGCGACGAGTCCGGCAAGGACCGGCGTGCGGAGGCGATCGTCGCCGCGCTCGGCCGGCGCTCGATCGTCCTCGTCGGCCTCATGGGGTCGGGCAAGACATCGATTGGGCGTCGCCTGGCGCAACGGCTCGGATTGGACTTCGTCGATTCCGATGCGGAGATTGAACGGGCGGCCGCCATGTCGGTTTCCGAAATCTTTTCCCGCTACGGCGAAGCCTATTTTCGCGATGGCGAGCGGCGCGTCATGGCGCGCCTGCTGGAAAATGGGCCGCGGGTCGTCGCGACCGGCGGCGGCGCTTTCATGAACGAGGAAACCCGTGAGCGCGTCGCGCAAAACGGTCTCTCGGTCTGGCTCAGAGCCGATATCGACGTGCTCTGGCGTCGCGTCCGCAGGCGGACACACAGGCCCCTGCTGCAGACCGATGCGCCTGAGGCAACGTTGCGCAATCTGATGGAACAACGCAATCCCGTCTACGCATGCGCGGACGTGACGATCGAATCGCGAGAAGGGCCGCACTATACGGTTGTGGAAGATACGATCGCCGGCATCGAATGGCACTTGCGGGCTTCGCCGCATCCCCCGGCCGCACCGCGCCGCGATGGAGGAATTGATTTGTCCGGAAGTTCGAAGCTTTTCGAACGGGTTGCTGTCGATCTCGGCGCGCGCAGTTACGACATTCTCATCGGCGATGGCCTCATCGGCGAAATTGGCAAGCACGTTCTGCAATTGGCGCCGGGCGCCGCCTGCGCCGTAGTGACGGATGAAAACGTCGCTGCCTGTCACCTTGCCGCGGTCGAAGCGTGTCTGCAGGCGGCCGCAATCAAATACTTCGACATCGTCGTGCCGGCCGGAGAAGCGTCGAAATCCTATGCCGTCTTTGAAAAAGTCTGCGATCGGATCATCGAAGCGCGTCTCGAGCGCGGTGACCTCATTATCGCTCTGGGCGGCGGCGTCGTCGGCGATCTTGCCGGTTTTGTCGCCGCGAGCGTCAGACGCGGCATGCGCTTCATCCAGGTTCCGACCTCGCTTCTGGCGCAAGTCGATTCCTCCGTCGGTGGCAAGACCGGCATTAATTCTCCGCATGGCAAGAATTTGATCGGCGCATTTCATCAGCCCTCCCTGGTTCTCGCCGATACGCGGACGCTCGAGACGTTGCCGGCGAGGGAATTTCGTGCCGGCTATGCGGAAATCGTCAAATACGGCCTCACCAACGATGCGGATTTCTTTGCGTGGCTCGAGGCCAACCGGGGCGGCGTTTTCGTCGGCGGTGCAGCGCGCGTGAACGCAATTGCACGCAGTTGCGCGGCAAAAGCGGCCGTCGTAGCCGCTGACGAGAACGAGCTGGGCGAGCGTGCGCTGCTCAACCTTGGGCACACATTCGGCCATGCGTTGGAGCGTCTGGTCCATTACGACAGCGCACGTTTGGTGCATGGCGAGGGAGTCGCGATCGGGATGGCTTGTGCTTTCCGCTTTTCTGCGCGTGAAGGCCTGTGCAGCGGGCAAGAGGCCGAGCGCGTGGAGGTGCATTTGCGGGAAGCGGGCCTGCCGGTTCATATCCGCGACATTCCCGGATGGGACGCAAGCGCGGACGCAATTCTCGATGCCATGTACCAGGATAAGAAGGTACAGCGCGGTGGCCTGACATTCATCCTGGCGCATGGGATCGGCCGAAGCTTCATTGCGAAGAACGTCGACGCGAGCAAGGTTCTGGCTTTTTTGCAGAACGAATTGCTCTAGAATCGATCACGATCGGCTTTGCGCCGGTTGACACGACAATTTGAAGACAGGATCTAGATCATGCACGGCATAAATGCCGAGCCTCTGCCCTTCGACCTTTGGGTTGCTGCCCTGGTCGTCATTTTCTGCATTGCCATGTCCGCCTTCTTCTCGGGGTCCGAGACGGCGCTTACGGCGGCCTCGCATGCGCGCATGCATGCTCTTGAAAGAAACGGTAATCGCCGCGCAGCGCTCGTCAACCGTCTGCGCGGCAACCGCGACCGGCTGATCGGCGCCATTCTGCTCGGCAACACGATCGTCTCGATCGGGTCTTCGGCTTTTCTCACAAGCGTCCTCGAAGCTCTGGTCGGCTATAGCGGCGCGATCTATGCCACCGGTGTCATGACTGTATTGCTGCTCGTGTTCGCCGAGGTGCTGCCGAAAACCGTGGCGATCAACTATCCCGATCGCGTCTCGCTCCATGTAGTCCGGGCCATCAGCTTTTTCGTCGCGATCTTCGGACCCATCCTTGCAGCCGTCGAACTCTTCGTGCAATCGATTCTGCGCCTGGTCCATATCGACACGCGGGTTCGCTACCCGATGCTCTCCGGGCACGAGGAATTGCGGAGCGCCGTCGATCTTTTGCATCGCGCCGGCGGCGTCAAACGTTCAGAGCGCGACATGTTCGGCGGACTGCTCGAACTGCACGAACTCGCCGTTGAAGACGTCATGGTGCATCGCACCAAGATGCACACGATCGACGCCGAGCTTCCGGCAAGTGAGTTCGTTCGCGCGGTGGCCGCCGCGCCCTACACGCGTCTGCCGATCTGGCGCGACGAACCCGACAACATCGTCGGGGTTCTGCACGTGAAGGACCTATTGCGCGCCATTGATGCTTCGGGCGGTGATATTGCCCGTTTGAAAGTGCAGGACGTCGCCTTGGAGGCCTGGTATATCCCCAACACGACTCCGCTGCAGGACCAGTTGCAGGCTTTTTTGAAGCGCAAGAGCCATTTTGCGCTGGTCGTCGACGAATATGGCGTCGTCATGGGGCTGGTGACGCTCGAAGACATTCTCGAAGAAATCGTCGGCGACATTGTCGACGAACACGACCTTGCTTCACAAGGCCAACGCCGCAACCCGGACGGTTCGATAACAGTCGACGGCTCGGTTCCGATTCGCGATCTCAATCGCGTGATGGGCTGGGATCTTCCCGACGAAGAAGCCACGACAATTGCCGGCCTGGTCATCCACGAAGCGCGTGCGATCCCGGAAATCGGTCAGGTCTTCACGTTCTACAACTTTCGCTTCGAAGTTCTGCGCAAGACTCGCAACCGGCTCACTTCACTCAAGATCATGCCAACGGCCCCCGCGGCGCCGTAGATCACGATGATTTTGGATTGATGCGAGTTCGACAAACGCCAGCCCGCCGCCAACGAACGAAGCGATTGCAACAAGTGGTGCGCGGACCATAGGTCTCTGGCAGGTCACGCCATGGCGCACCTGAACGCAGAACCCCAAAGTTGCCGTTGAGCACGCGACGGTCATTTACACGCCGAACGCCGCGCGGCTTGTTGGGCTGCATCGGCTTGATCGCGGTCCACTCATAATCACTGAGATCGTAGCGCATGATTCGAGGCTCCGGTTGCGGAGCTCGAATCACGTCTCGGGCAGCGCCATCACCCCGCGATGGCCTATCGCGTTGCCGTTAATGCCCTGACTTTACCGCCGTTTTCGGCGATATAGCGGACATGGCCGGACTTGCTATTGGCCCGCCCCGATCGCGAACGACCCTTTGCCAGCACGTGCCTACAAGGTGATCGAGTGAGGTTTTTGCTCTCAGTGTCTGCAGTTGGCGGATCGTGGAGCGGAGGCTCGGTCCGGTCTTCCAGCAGGAACAGCGGTTGCACTCCCGGTGTGCTCAATCGCGCTACGGCCGCCAGTTGGACGGGCAGCTTATGCCGGAGTCGATCTTGCGCGCCTCGGCGATGTCGACGTCGCCCGCCGATGTTTGACCGCTGGCCCGCTCGGCAATGCCGCGCCAGCAAAGCGCGACGGCAAAATCCGGCTTGAGCCGGATCGCTTGCGTGCAATCCTTGATCACCGCGTCCCATTCGCTCTTCCAAGCGTGCGCGATGCAGCGGCCGGAATAGCCGAAGGTGTCATCGTGATCGAGCCCGATACCTATGCTGTAGGCGGCGATCGCCGCATCGTAATTCTTGTTGTCCGTATAGGCGTCGCCGCGGTCGTTGTAGGCCCAGGCCAAATTCTTTCCCGTCCATCTTCCGGACTGGATGACCGCCGAGCACGCTTGCAGTTGAACGCCGGGCGAATTCACTTTGCCGTGGTTCACGCACTGATCGATTTGCCGCTGCGTCTGCGCGAGCGCCGATTCCAGCGGCACACAATTGATGAAAAGAAGCGCCGCAGCAAGACGGAAAACAAAAATGCCGAAGCGCAAAGCGCGAACCATGCCTGCCCCCTAAGCCGTGATTTCATCCACTGTATAAGCAGTCGTGCCAACGAGCAAAGTCGCTGGCCGATGGCCTCTGCTACGTCGGTGCTGACTCGCCGCCGTTATTTGCACAGCTTTGCCATAGTAGCGGCGGTTCGTGACTGGCGCTTTTGGCCCATCGGGTCATTTTGCTGCGCTGCGGAACTTGGTCGCTATCGGGCATAGCGGACTCTCGCAAGCCGTCCTGCCGGCAGATTTATGTGTTCACGGCCTGCAGCAGGATGCGAAGGAGATTTCTTGTTGCGGACCAGAGCTCCGCGGTCCGGATCGCAGACTTCTGGTCCGCAATACCGCATCAGTGCTTTAGCCCGAATTGGCGTTCTTCTTATCGATCGGGCGATTGCACTTGTTGCAAATTGCCTTCGGCTCTCGCTGATGCCAGGCTTTGACCCGCCATGAATTGCGCGCGCGCCAGCGCCGCGAAGCGGCCATTCAGCGCAACGAGTTCCGCAAACGTGCCCTTTTCGATGATATGGCCTTCGCCGAAGACCAAGATCAGGTCGGCGCTCTTGATCGTTGCAAGGCGATGGGCAATGACGAATGTGGTCCGCCCGGCCGTGGCGCTCTCCAAGGCGCTTTGCAATTGCCTTTCCGTCTCGGCGTCGAGGGCAGACGTCGCCTCGTCGAGGATCATGATCGGCGGGTCCTTCAACAAAGCCCGGGCAATGGAGAGGCGCTGGCGTTCGCCGCCCGACAAAGTCCGGCCGCGCTCGCCGACGATCGTCGCCAGGCCCTCGCTTTGCCTCTGCACGAATTCGGCAGCTTGCGCACATTCGAGGGCGCGCGAGAGCTCCGCCGGCGTCGCGTCGGGATTGCCGATCCTGAGATTTTCCTCGATGCTGCGGGCAAACAGCATGGGTTCTTGAAAGACGACTCCGATGTTGCGCCGCAACCCCGACAGAGCCATATCGCGGATGTCGATTCCATCGATTTTGATCGAACCCTGCTGTGGATCGAAGACCCGGTAGAGAAGATTGAGTGTGGTCGACTTGCCGGACCCCGTGGCGCCAACGAGCGCGACGGTTTCGCCCGGGGCGATGTCGAAGCTCACGTCATCCACGGCCCTTTTGTGGTCATCGTAACAAAAGCTCACTTGATCAAACACGACATGGCCGCCGAGCCGGCCGGGATCGCGCGCGTCCGGACGGTCGCTGACGAGCGGCTCGGTGTCGAGCACGTCGAAGAAGTCTTGCAGTTTCGGCGCCTGCAAGAACAGGCCGTTGACGAAGCTCACGACCTCGTCGAGCCGGGCAATCAGCAATGTCGCGAAACTCATGAAGGCGACGATTTCACCGATCGTCGCGAGACCATCGCCGTGCAGCCAGGCGCCAACCGAAAAAATGCAGAGCAGAGTCAAAGTCGCGGCGGCGCGCGTGCCGACCACCGCGATGGCCCACCAATTGAGCACCGGCAACTGCGCCAGCAAAAGGTCCTCAATCAGACGGCCGACCGCACGCGCCTCGCTCTCGATGCGCGTGAAACTTTGAATGACCGGGATATTGCCGAGCACGTCGGACGCACGCTCGGTGAGCGAAGTATTGATCTGTTCGACGGCGCGCTGCAGCTTTTCCGTGCGGCGGACGACGAACGTCACCAGCGCTCCGAAAACGCCGACGAGAGTGATCAGCAGCAACGCCAGGCGCCAATTGATGAACAGCGACAGCGGCAGCAGAATGGTGAGTGCGATGATGGCCGCGGATTTCTCGCGAAAGAAAGCAAGCCACAGCCAGAACATCGCCATGGCGCCCTCGAGCATGATCTTGAGCAGGCGGCCGGAATGAACCTCGGCGTGGAAACTCAGCGGCAGATGCAGGACGTGTTCGAAATAAAGCGCCATCGCCGCAAGGCGGCGGCGATGCGCCAGGCGATCGGCGAAAAGCCCGATGAAAACGGTGCCGATGATGGAAAAAAGCGCAAAGCCGACCCAGGCCGAGATCAGCGGAAGAAGTTCGAGAAAGCCGACATTGTGCTGACGCGTTTCGCCCCGCGTCATCGTGTCGATGATTCGCCCGAACAGAACCGGTTCGGCAAATTGCGCCGCCGCCAAAACGAGACTGGCGAACACGAGGGCTGCTGCAACACCACGTTCCTTTTTGAGCAGGCGCAGCGCGCGAACATAGGTCTGGACAAGCGGCATAGGTGCAATCGGTTTGGACGGGTATTTTGGATGGACGTTATAGCAGCGATCGCCGTTCTGGAGCTTACGGGGGCTTACGGCAGGATCTAGCGGCAAAATCGCTTTTGGCCAAGTCGTGACGGGTTGCTTGCGCAAAATGCGGCTGACACAAATCGCGTCACACTATGAAGCTGTCATGTCAGCGCGTTCCACCAAGCCAATTTGCGCGATTTTCCATGGAGAGCCGACGGATTACCAGGTCCTTTGCTCGCTTGCGCACGCTGAGATGTTACGCGGAGCCCTGAGATGTGCATCTTACCTTGTTTCGGAGTGAATCATGTGACGGCGCTGTTCCCTGTGTGTTCTTGATCTTGCTCTTCACCGCAGTTAGTTTCGCGGGACCTTCTGCCACGCGGAGCATGTTCGATGGCGTCTCTGGAATTCTTGAGGAAAAGCTTCGACGAATTTGCCTTGCGTCTGCCGTTCGACGCGCTGCCGGTGATTGGCGAGGCCGGGCTCGTCCTCGGCTTCGGCACAGTGCTCGCTCGAATGGGCTACAACCGCCTTGGCGAAAGCATGCTCACGCTCGAACTCGACGAAGAGCGCGTCCTGGCGCTGCTGTCGGCTGTCTACGGACGACAAGTTTCACCCGGCGCGATGCATTACGTCCGTCGCGCCTCGGAGCAATGGCGGTGCGGCGATAAGGTACTCGCGCATTTCGAACTCGCATTTGCACGATTTCCTCGGCTCGAGGGGCACGAGGATGCCTTTCGTCTGTTTCTAGCCGAGAACCTGCTCTCGAACGGCTTTACGCCGCATCGCTTGACGAAAGAGCTGGGCTTCGACCCACAGCTTCTCAGATATAATCCGGACCAGCCACGTGTCCCGGCCGGCAGCGGCAGGACCAGTGGCGAATGGGAGGCTGCCGGCGGTTCCTCGCCTGCAGTCAGCAAACCAAGCGATGTGAGAGTCAGGCTCGCCTCCCTGACGCCCGTCGCTGCGGGCGTGTCCGCAGAGGCCGGGACGTTGGCGAGCGGTCTCTTCCTGACAGAGGAGGGAACCGAGTTTCTCACCGGCCTCGCCACTCTCGTTGCTTCCGGCACAATCGGCGCTATCGGAGCGGGCGTGTTTCTGGGCGCACTCACAATTCCTTTCAACACCCAAACGTTATTGGAGGGAACAGTTCCCGGAGATCCGGATCTCCACTACACATTTTATCCCTATGACCAACTAACTGCCGAATTCTGGCGCCAAGGTCCATCAGGGCGCGAGACTTCATTCACGGCGAAGGCGGTCGGCGATATTTTGTATGAATCAGAGACGGGAATCCCGATTGCCCGAAAAGTCGGCAACACGCTTGTGATGGACGCCGAGTCCCTCGCCTCAGTGGCGGAACTAGGGCGCAGCGAGACGGGTGCCGTGGCCGAGTCCGAAAGCCGGAGCGAGCAACCGCAGCTCTGCCCCGACCCCGGACCTGATGCCCCGCACGGGGCCTCGCAACGCGCTAAAGACTATCAAGCCTATATAAGCTGGCTGAACAACCGACAGCGGCCGTTGCCGCCCGGTATGGCGGTCAGCCTTCCCGATCCCGTAACGGGACGGCGCGTCGTCTACGACGACTGCCGCGAGGCCGATGGCGCAATGGTCGAAGCCAAAGGGGAAGGTTACGCCAATCTGCTCAGATCAGAGTACATGCAGGATGTGCTCGCCGCGCGCTGGACGCGACAGGGCGAACGGCAAGTCCGCGCCGCCGGCTGGCGCGACAATGATTGGTTTTTTGCCGAGGCAGAGGCGGCCGATTTTGCTCGAAAGTTATTCTTGCGGATTAGACTCGGAAAAATCAATGTGATCCCTGAGCCGATGGGAGCGGCAAAATGACTCTGATCTTCGGCAAAACGTACAACGTTCAAGCGGTTTGGGGGCCCAGGGCACAAACGCCGGACGCTCTGGCTCGCCGCTTCACCAGATTGATCGATGCCCTGCGTGACATCGATCCCTTGTTTAAATCCTGGATAGTTGCAGGCAGGAATTTCGATACATTGCGTCCGCGGTGCGCGGAATATATTGCGTCCAAGATTTCGAAAGACGACTTCGGCGAGATCGATGAGATCGACGGCTATTGGTTCGGCGCCTATACGAAGAAAATGGTGAGTCCCCGAACTTATAGCTTGCATATCCATGCAGGATCGACCTATCCGGATCGGTTTGTAAATGACGCCACGCTCCTAACGAGCATGGGCGCTATTCCCGCTCCCGAGACGATAACATACGCAATCTTCAAACCCGCCCTCCTCGCCATGGTGGAGGCGTGGACGCCTGCACTTTGCTTTGCCTATCCCCACGAGCTTTTGGATGTACTCAAGCCGTCGAGCTATTTTCGCGCGAACTGGATGCTCTATCTCGGCCCGCGATTCGCGCCGCTGGTCGCGCCGCCCAAGACGGCAATCAACGAACGCCTTCCCGATGGCGGGCTTTTGATGTCAGCGACGACCGAAACCTTCCGGGTCGACAATCCCCGTCACATGGCGGTTGCGCACGACATCGGTGCTGCCGTGGCCCATCTGGATGAGAAGACTCCCACCAGCGGCTTGCTATTTCGATGACGGGGCACTTAATTGGTTTTCCGCGCGCCAGTCTTCGTTGAGTTCGCTATGTGGAACTGTCAAATAATTTGTATTTGTAATTGAGTGCACCGTAATCGCGCAGGCCTTTGGCAAAAGCGCGGCGCACCCGCAAACGGCACCACTATTCATTTTGACAATACGCCACTTTACCGGGCGACAGGAGCGCAAGCGAAAGGGGACCCGGTATCCAGCGCGAGAAGTCCAGTTGGCGGCCTTGACGGCCGCAATCCGCTGCCGTCATGCTTGGCGCGCCATGTCGATTTTGCAAGGTCCTGGCTTTTTCCGCCGCAGGAGAAAAATATGCGCAAACAAATCGCAGCGATTCTGATCCTTGCGACTGCCTTTGCCCCCGCAGCCGCCCTTGCGTTTGGATCCGCCATTGCCCGACCTGCCGACAACGTCGATCCGAAGCTCTCGCCCTGGTTCGAGAGCTTGACTCAGCCGGGAACGGGCGCCGGATGCTGTTCGATCGCGGATTGCCGGGTTGCCGAGGTCCGGCGCGATACCGAGGGCTACCAGGTGAAGGTGGATGGGAGCTGGGGCCTGTCAGCCACATTCTGGCTGCGCGTTCCCCCAGAGAGAATCCTCGATCGTACCGACAATCCGACCGGGCAGGCGGTTTTATGCTTCACCCCGGCGGCTGGGATCCTTTGTTTCGTGCGGCCACCCGACAGTTGATGCCGCGTCGGAACACGGTATCCAACTGCTGGTGGTGAAAATCAAACGGAAGAGTCCGAAGCACGCAGAGTCATTTCAGTCATTTGCGCGGTCCTCAAGGCTTCGAAGCCTCTGATTCCATCCAATAAGCTTGCGAGACAAAATGTTGCGGCGAACGTTCCGCGTGCACGCTTGCTGTAAGAGACGCTTCGGTCTCTTGAGGCCCCACGGGTTTCATGGTGCGAGGACAATCGCCGCATGTCGAATGGCGAACCAATTCATAACTTGGTCCGCCCGCCATGAAGCGCCAGAAATAAATGCTCCATTTGCAGCAGCTACAAGCTCCCTCTCGATGAACACGGCCGCCGATTGTTATGCTCGCGACGGAGCCGAACGAACTGGAGAAAGATGGGACTTCGTGTTCTGGCTTCTGCCACACTCTATGACAGTGCCAAGCTAGCGAACATCAGCGGGAGCGGTTAGTTTTCCTGCTCGTGCTTCTCGACATTGCCGTCGTACCGTAATTAGCGATAGTTGATCTGTCGAACCATCTCTGAGCCCTTGCTCATAACGCGGTATGCTGCCGCAGAAATATGCTACCGAGCGAGCATTAGCTGTCCGTGCGCTATTCCGATTCTGACGCCATCTCTCTTTAGGTTGCTTTTCTACATTGATAGAAGTGGCTTTCTTTGGCCCCAATCCAGGCTCTCTACGACTCGGTCTTGATCGTTCCATCGTATAATGAGCATTCATAAGCTTCTCCCGCTGGGTCCTTGCCAGTTCCCCATAAAATCCCGTCGGATGCACTGTGACAAAAGCGTCCCACGCTTCTTTCGTTCCAATTTTCGCTGCGGCCTCGTAATCTCGTGCGGCAGCAGCATTCGAATCAACGGTGGGAGCCTGTTCGTCCTTCACATGCGCGGTCAACGTGACCATCGAGCCGCCGAGCGATCCATAGACAAAAGGTTCCTGCCTGTTGGAAGTTGCCTTCAACACGTCGTCTCGAACCTGACCCAAGGCGATCCTTATATCCAACCCGGGGGTTACCAAATGCTGCAAGAGAGCCGCGGTAAATGGACTGTTGATGCCGGCGCCATCGGCAGCCGTTGATCCGCCTTTGGCCGCAAAGGCGATCAACGTATCCGATATGGCCGGCTCAATGGGGCTGAGTCCACGCCCAATCGATCGGCCGACCATCGTCCGCTTCATTGACTTACCAAAAGGACTGTCACGACAAGCGTCGAGGATGATAAGCCGGAGCCGCCTTGCCGGTTCGATCATCTTGAGAATGCGATCCAAGGAAACAGCCTCGTCCTCGGCATCGACATCACGTTCCAGTTTCGCATCGATCGGTATCAGATAATTGGCGCCATTAATTTCGATGCCATGACCTGCAAAAAAGACGACCGCTAAATCGGCGTCTTGCACCTTCTCGGAAAAGTCGCGAATGGCACGACGCATTTCGGCGTTGCCGAGGTTCTGACGCTGCTCGACAACGTCGAAGCCCGCGCTCTTAAGCAGCAATCCGATTGCTTCCGCATCATTCGCAGGATTTGGCAATTTGGAAACATTGGCATAGTCAGAATTGCCTATAACGAGCGCGACGCGCGTTTCGGCGAAGGCGCTGGCACCGACAGATCCCGCCGCTAGAAAAACCAGAAGGAACAAAGTCGCAATGAGTCCGCGAAGCATCGAAGCCTCCAGAAAACTTTATCCATCAAACGAGATCCGCAACAATCGGCATGATACGATCGTACAGCTGCAAAATCCAGTCCATGCAGTCGTTCAGGGCTCCAAACAACACAAGGGGCAAAGATTTTGGAGGCGCGAAGCAGGATGGGCGAGATCGTGGGCTCGACATATCGTGTTTGGCGTAGCAGGCTAGCTGTGTCCGCGCGGCGGGCCAGAGGTCGGTACCAAGATCAGCAACTTTCTTGATCCGCGGAAACGTGCCCGCGCAGCCATTGATTCAGGTGTTCGAAATCAAAAGTGCCAGTTTCATAGAGCCCGATGATGAAAGCGTAAGTTTCATCGGCATCTGCTGTGAGATGCGCGCCATTGATCGCAAGAAACGTATAGACGACCGCGAAGGCGGTTCGCTTGTTGCCGTCGATGAAAGGATGATTTTGCGAAAGACTCTCCCATAACGCGGCAGCTTCCTCGATCAAATCGGCGTAATAACCTGTTTGCGGCCGATAGAGTGCCGCTTCCAGGAGGCCCTGATCCCTGATGCCGGACAGGCCGGCGTAGCGTTCGATCTGGTCTGCATGAATCGCCAACACTTCGACGGTGCTGAGGTAATCCGTCATTCAGCCAGCTTTTTGTAAAGCGAAGCGAACTTTTGATGGCTCGTCTGATAGGCTGCCATGACATGGGCGCGCGGCCGCCCCTGTTTCCGCTTTTCGATCAGATCGGCCAGCGCTTCCTCGACGAGCGCTTGAAGCTGCCGTCCCTCGCTCTGAGCAAGGGCGCGAACTTCGTCGAGAATTTCCGAATTGACTTGCGTCGCGAACTTTTCGCGCGATTGCGTCGTCATGGCGGGCCTCTATTCCTACATATCAAGATGGATCATGAAATATCATGAGATGTCCAATAGGTCCAAAGGGCCTTTCAAGGAAATCTTGCGTCCGGGCCGCCCCTCGTCACGAGAACAAAATGAGGATAAAACACGGCCCATGAGAATTGGGGGCGAGCGGGGAGCATTTCGGTTCTATCGCCGCCTTAGGGGTCGATAGCGAATCGGATGTCGGAATTGGACAAACAATTTCAGGTGGGCGAAGCCGTCGGTCTCGTTTTCAATGTCGAGGCCGACGAAGCCGGGCAGCGGCTCGACCGCTTTCTCGTCGCCCGCACCGAAGGTCTCGATGTCAGCCTGTCGCGGACGCGGCTCAAATCCTTGGTCGAAGGCGGCGCCGTTGTGCTCGACGGAGCGCCTATTCTCGACGCCGGGCTCAAACTGAAGGCCGGCCAAGCCGTCCTGCTGGCGGTTCCGCCGCTGCAGGACCCGGTGCCGCGCGGTGAGCACATACCGCTCGCGATCGTCTACGAAGACGAACATCTGCTTGTTTTGGATAAGCCGGCCGGGCTTGTCGTTCATCCTGCACCCGGCCATGCGAGCGGCACATTGGTCAATGCGCTGATCGCCCATTGCGGCGACAGCCTGTCCGGCATTGGCGGCGTGCGCCGGCCGGGCATCGTCCATCGCCTCGACAAGGATACCTCGGGTCTCCTGGTCGTCGCCAAGACCGATGCGGCGCATCACTTTCTTTCCGCCTTGTTCGCCGATCATGGCCGAACCGAGCCTTTGACGCGCAGCTATCTCGCTTTTGTCTGGGGCGCGCCGGATCGCCCGGCCGGGACGGTCGATGCGCCGCTGGCGCGACATAAGACCGATCGCGAGAAAATGGCCGTCTCGCGCGGCGGCCGCGAGGCCATCACACACTGGCACGTTGTCGAAAGTTTCACCGGCGGCGACGATCGAAGCCCGCTGGCCTCGCTGCTGTCCTGCGCCCTCGAAACCGGACGCACGCATCAAATTCGCGTGCATATGGCGCATTTGGGCCACCCGGTGCTGGGGGATCCGCTGTATGGGCGCGGTTTTAAGACCAAAGCCGCCCGGCTCGGCTCGCGTGCACAGGCCGAGCTTGCCAGCCTCGATCGCCAGGCGCTGCATGCGGCCGTGCTCGGCTTTCCACATCCGCTGACCGGCAAAGAGCTGCTGTTCGAGAGCCCCCTGCCGCCGCCGCTGCAAGCTCTGCGCGCCGCGCTTGGCAGCCATGCGGAGCTCCCCCTATCCGAGGCTCGCACGCGGGGCTGAGTTCAGGCATCTTCTGCGAGTACGCACACTCGTTCCGCCGGCAAGAAAAACCACCAATTCAATAAGGTGGAGCATCCGGGGCAGGCGAATCACAGTGTGGATTTGCGCCACCGCACAGCTTCGACGCGTCGGACATGACAGGCTCTCACGCGCCGGCGCGTGGGCGAACGAATCGAGCCCCCGTGCGTTTTCACACAAGATCACGATGATTTTGGATTGGTTCAATCCAAAATCATGAACGTGATCGATTCTAAAGATTTAGAGCGGGATATGCAGATAAGTTCACGCAATCTGCGTAAACTTGATTGCGCCGGAAAGCCGGTTCCCACTTTTCCTCATCCCGCTCTAGGTCGCTGGCGTATCCGTGGTCGTGTCATTTGACCGGCCCTCTTTAAGCCATGGTCGGAAAGCTTATATTGAGGTGTTGCGTGGCAGGCTTCGAGCGGCCGCGTTTGGACCTGCCGGAATGGGGGTCCGGAAAGAGGATTTCAAATATGGCTACTGCTGCGCTTCCGGTTCTCTCGGGTGAAAACGGGCTGTCCCGCTATCTGAACGAGATCAGACGGTTCCCGATGTTGGAGCCGGAAGAAGAATATATGCTTGCAAAACGCTGGCGCGAGCATGAAGACCCCGCGGCCGCGCATAAGCTGGTTACCTCGCATTTGCGGCTGGTCGCCAAGATCGCCATGGGCTATCGCGGCTATGGTCTGCCGATCGGCGAAGTGATCTCCGAAGGCAATGTCGGCTTGATGCAGGCGGTCAAACGTTTCGAGCCCGAACGCGGGTTTCGTCTTGCGACCTATGCGATGTGGTGGATCCGCGCGTCGATTCAAGAATACATCCTGCGTTCCTGGTCGCTGGTGAAAATGGGCACGACGGCCAGCCAGAAGAAGCTGTTCTTCAATCTGCGCAAGGCGAAGAGCCAGATTTCAGCCTTGGAAGAGGGCGATTTGCGGCCCGACCAGGTCGAAAAGATCGCAACAAGGCTCGGCGTTACTGAAAAGGACGTCATCGACATGAACCGCCGCATGTCGGGGGACGCGTCGCTCAACGCGCCTTTGCGCGAAGAAGGCGAGGGCGAATGGCAGGATTGGCTCGTCGACGACAGTGCGAGCCAGGAAAATCTCCTGGTCGATCGGCAAGAAACCGACAACCGACTGGGTGCTTTGCGGCTGGCCCTGGGAGTGTTGAATGATCGCGAACGCCGCATTTTCGAGGCGCGGCGGCTTGCCGAAGATCCAGTTACGCTGGAGGAATTGTCAGGCGAGTTCGACATTTCGCGCGAGCGGGTTCGCCAGATCGAGGTTCGGGCGTTCGAAAAGGTTCAGGCTGCGGTGAAAGCAGGCGTCGCCAAGATCGAGACGGTCGCCGCGCGCGTGACGGGTGAACGCGCCGAAGCGATGTAGCGGCGCGAGTCATTCGAATTGAGGGGTTTTATGCGGACCGGATCGCGGACCTCCGGTCCGCAAGCAACTTGTAATTCCCTTCAATTTAATCGACACGGGCCAGTAGCGCATTCGCAGAAGCCGGTCTTTCCCGCAAAGCGCTCTTGCCCATGCTGGAACCCGTCGCTATAAGCAGACTGCTTTCGCTGGGCGGGTACTCCCGCCCATTGCATTGCAGCTCTAGAGCGGGATGAGGAAAAGTGGCAACCGGTTTTCCGCCCGCATCCCGCTCTAAATTGTTAGAATCGATCACGTTCATGATTTCGGATTGATTCAATCCGAAATCATCGTGATCTGGTGTCGGAGTGTAGCGCAGCCTGGTAGCGCACCTCGTTCGGGACGAGGGGGTCGGAGGTTCGAATCCTCTCACTCCGACCAATTATTCGGAAGCATTGCTTCAGCTTTTTTCGCTTCCTGTTCGGCGGGTGAACCACCTCGCCATCGTATGTTCAAAAGCCGCGCCTGAGCAGGGTTGCGGCAAGCTTGGGCAACCCATAGATTGGCGAGAACGCTCCAAACGGCCGCGCCGCTGCGCGCCGTTCATCCGCCGAGTCCGCAATGCCCGCCGCTTCCCCGCCCGTCCATTCCAAGCTCGTCATTCTCGGCTCCGGACCGGCAGGCTATACGGCGGCGATCTACGCCGCCAGGGCGATGCTGCGGCCGACCTTGATTTCCGGCTTCGAGCCGGGCGGTCAATTGATGATCACGACGGATGTCGAGAATTATCCGGGTTTTGCAGAGCCGATCCAGGGCCCTTGGCTGATGCAGCAGATGCGGCTCCAGGCCGAGCACGTAGGGACCAATCTGGTTTCCGATCACATCGTCAAAGTCGAGCTTGGCCGGCGTCCGTTTCTGCTGACCGGCGATGGCGGCAGCCTGTATTCCTGCGACACCCTCATCATCGCCACGGGGGCGAAGGCGAAGTGGCTTGAAATTGCGTCGGAAGCCAAATTCAAGGGCTATGGCGTGTCGGCCTGTGCCATCTGCGACGGGTTCTTCTATCGCAACCAGCCGGTCGTCGTCGTAGGCGGCGGCAATAGCGCGGTCGAGGAAGCGCTCTATCTCAGCCATCTGGCGAGCAAAGTGACGCTCGTCCACCGCCGCGACCATTTTCGCGCCGAACGCATCCTGCAGGATCGTCTGTTCAAGCGGCCGAATGTCGAGGTCGTCTGGGACAGTGTGATCGAGGAAATCGGTGGTGGCGGCGAGCCGCCCGGCGTCACCCACGTATTGCTCAAGAACCTGAAAACGCAGGCGCTCTCCACGCTGCAAACCAACGGTGTGTTTGTGGCTATCGGCCACCAGCCGGCGTCCGAGCTGTTTGCCGGCCAAGTCGAGATGAAGCCGCACTCCTATATCAAGACGGCGCCCTTCTCCACGGCGACCAACGTGCCTGGAGTTTTCGCTGCCGGCGACGTTGCCGACGATGTCTATCGGCAAGCCGTCACCGCGGCCGGCATGGGCTGCATGGCGGCGCTAGAGGCGGAACGGTTCTTGGCCGCGGAAATCGACAATTCCGCCGCCGCTGCCGAGTGACGCGCCTTTCATAGGACCTGCACGAGCCTGCCGACGCCGGCGAATTCCGCGGATTTGTCGTCTTGGTATATCTTGCCTGCTTCGGCGACCCGAATCGGGCCACTGCGGCCGGACTCGCGAAATGGAGACTTCATGGACTGGGATAAGCTCCGCATCTTCCATGCGGCGGCGGAAGCCGGGTCCTTTACCCATGCCGGCGAGGTTTTGGGGCTGAGCCAGTCGGCAGTGAGCCGGCAGGTCAGCGCGCTCGAAAGCGATCTCAAAGTTTCGCTTTTCCACCGCCACGCGCGCGGTCTCATCCTGACCGAAGCCGGCGATCATTTGTTGCGCACGGTCAAAGAGGTGATGGTCAAGCTCGATGCAGCTCTCGAGCGCCTGACCGATAGCCGTGAGAAACCGCACGGCGAGCTGCGCATCACCACGACCTTCGGCATAGGCACGAATTGGCTGACCCCGCGGCTCGGAAAATTCCTCGAGCTTTTTCCCGATATTCGCCTGCGGGTGCTGCTGAGCGACGACGAACTCGATCTCAGCATGCGCGAAGCGGACGTCGCCCTGCGTCTGCGCGCGCCCTCGCAACCCGATCTCATCAGGCGGCGCCTCTTCACCGTGCATTATCATCTCTATGCCTCGGTCGAGTATTTGAAGCGGCATGGCCAGCCGAATTCAGCCGAAGATCTCGATGGCCACCGGCTCCTCGGTCTTGTCGTGGCGGGTGCGAGCTTCCTCGACGACCTCAACGCCTCGCTCTACATCGGCCGAGACCCGAAGAACCCGCGCGTCGCTTGCATGTCGGTCAACAACATGACAGCCCTTCAGCGCGCCGTCGAAGCGGGCGTCGGCATCGCCGTCCTGCCGGATTATCTGAATGAGGCAGACAGCGGCCTGGTAAAATTGATGCCGCAAACCGTCATGCCGCAGCTCGAGTGCTATCTCGTCTATCCGGAAGAAATGCGCAACGTCGCGCGCGTCCATGTCTTCCGCGATTTTCTCGTGGCGAGCGCTGAACGCTGGAAATACTGATTTCGCGACCTTCCGCTCACCCGAATGTGAAGGCGAAAGCCTGCGCACCCGGATCGAGAAACTCGATCTCGAATTTCCGGTCAACGACAGGTTTGCTTTGCCGGATCAATTGGTAGAGGCGCTGTTCGGTGACCGCGCCGTTTCCTTGATCATCGATATCGGCGCCATGATCCGCCTCGGGCGCCTTGCCGTCGATGAGCACGCGGAAACGCACGGGCTTTCCGTCGGCGGAGGGTCCGAGAACAAGGTGGAGGTCGCGGGCGTGGAATCGATAGGCAATGCGTCCATTCGCTTCGTTGAGAACGGCACGCTGCCCCTCGACCGTCCAGTCGCCGGCCAACGCCCACTGATTGAGTTGCAATGGCGAATCGGCGACATAGACTTGGCGCTTGTCCGCGACCTCGCCGCCGGGAGAAGCAAAATTCTCGGCACGCATGAAACCGATATAGGTTTCCGGAGACTTCACATCGTCCATATCGGGCGCGGCTTCCGCGCCACGTGCGTCGACCGAAACGAGGTCCCGCGGAACGCCACTTTTGCCGGCCTCGGCCAGCAATTGCTGAATGATCTTTTCCGATTGGTCATATTCGCCCTCACCGAAATGATGGTGGCGAACGCGCCCTTGCGCGTCGATGAAGAAATGCGCCGGCCAATATTGGTTATCGAAGGCCCGCCAGATCGCATAATCATTGTCGATCGCGACGGGATAATCGACCTTCAAGTCTCTTATAGCCTTGCGGACATTGTCGATATTTCGCTCGAACGCGAATTCAGGCGCATGCACGCCGATCACCACCAGACCCTGGTCCCTATATTTCTCGGCCCAGGCGCGGACGTAAGGGATGGCGCGCAGGCAGTTGATGCAGGAATATGTCCAGAAATCGATGAGGATGACCTTTCCGCGCAGGCCTTCCGCGGTCAAAGGCGGCGAATTGAGCCACGCGACCGCGCCGGAAAGTGAAGGAATCCGACCTTCGAAGGGCAAGGCATCGGCGGCACCTGGCGCCGGCTTGGCGTTCATCATCATGGCCGGCCCGCCGTTCATCACATTGGACGCGCCCATCATGGCGTTGGGGTCGGCTGCCATGACGAGAGATGATGGCGACGAATCGCCGGAGGGTTTCGGCTTGGCTTTGTCGATCAACGCCTGCTCCACGCTCGAGGTGCTCGCGATCGAGAGCCGCGTCAGAAGACCCGTATCCAGCCCAAGAGCGATCGCCGCGACACCGCATAGAACCGCCACGCCAAGGCCGCGCCTGATCCATTCGCCGGCCCCCAGCGATTGTTTCATCACTTTGAAGACGCGGCCGCCGACGAGAAGCGCGAAGGCGAGAGAGGTTGCGGCTCCGGCCGCATAGGCGAGAAGCAACAGCGACGTTTGGACATTGGCACCCTGAAGTGCCGCCCCCGTCAGGACCAGGCCGAGGATGGGGCCGGCGCATGGCGCCCAGAGCAATCCGGTTGCGATGCCCAGCAAAAACGAAGGCCCGAAAGACGAACCGGACCTTGTTCCGTCCGCCGCCTTCTCCGACAGCCGCGCCCCTATGGCAACCAAGGGGCGCGTCAGCCGGTCCGCCAATTCCGGAAATAACAACGTGACGCCAAACAATGTGAGAAGAATAATCGCCGCGAAGCGTCCATATTGGTTGGCTTGCACGGCCCAGCCGCCGCCGACGGCGGCGAGCGTCGCGACACAAGCGAAGGTAATGGCCATTCCGAGCAACAGCGGCAGGCCGCTTTTGACAAAAGGTTGGTCGGCCCGGGCAAAGACGAATGGAAGCACCGGCAGAATGCACGGGCTGACAATCGTCAGCACGCCGCCGAGATACGCAACGAAGAATAAAATCATTTTCTTTCTCTATATTGCCGATGCTCAGGTGGCGTCGGGGCTGAATTTCAAGGCGATGCCGTTCATGCAATAGCGAAGTCCGGTCGGGGCCGGTCCATCGTTGAAGACGTGCCCGAGATGTCCCGTACAACGTCGGCACACGACCGCGGTCCTGGTCATGCCATAGGATTTGTCCTCATTCGTGATGACGGCGTTCTCAATCGGCGCCCAGAAGCTCGGCCATCCCGTTCCACTTTCGAACTTCGTCTTCGACGAAAACAGGGGCAGATCGCATCCGGCGCAGGCAAACACGCCCGCTCGCTTCTCATGCAGCAGCGGGCTGGTGAACGGGCGCTCTGTGCCTTCCTGCCGCAGCACTGCATATTGGTCGGCGGTCAGCAGCTGCCGCCATTCCGCATCCGTATGCGTGATCTTCTCGTTCGCGGCGGCTCGGGCGAAGCGCGATCCAAGAAAACTGCCCGCCGTCAACATTGTGAGGCCACAAACTCCGCCGTTCAAGACCTGTCTGCGTGTCGGCATGCTCAATCCTCCCGCGTGATGAAAGGAACGACGATCATCGGGTTCCACAGACTGATACGAAGCCAAGCGATATATAGTTACAGGCATAACCACAGTAACGAAGAGTTGATCATTTCGACCGTCTCCGTTCACTGCAAATATAAACGGACGCATGGCGAGAATTTTATATTGCGCGGACATCTTACCCACGCCATGAACTTCCGCGTCATGCGGATCCCGGTATGGCGCGTCCGGCCAGCATCATCGTCCCGGACCTTACCGATCCCGAACTTGCCGCATCATGTGACGCAGCACAGCCATCGGCAGCAGGTCGTGGACATAGCGCCGGCCGACGAGGAAGTTTTTCGGCGGCCCTTTTCGGCGAGTTCTGCCCGAACACCCCCGTTGCCGCCAAGGGGCGATAACGTAGATGCTTTCAGTCAACTTTTCGAGATTCGCCCAAAGATCTGAATTAAACATTCGAAAGGTGGTGATTTGCGGTTGACCGGTCGGATCGCCCTCCGCAAAGCTACTGCGGGAAAGATACGCGGCAAAAAAGTCGCCGCCAACCCCTTGCTTCGCCAAGGGCCAGCGTGGAAACTGCAGCGCTTTTACGAAGACTCCTTCCTATGACCGGAGCCACATGACCAAAGCTGTTGTCGGAATCGTCGGCGGATCGGGCGTCTACCACCTGCCGGGTCTGGAAGACTTGCGCGAGGAGCGGATTTCGACGCCGTGGGGGGAACCCTCCGACGCTTTGCGCTTCGGCCGTATCGGGACGACCGAGGCCGTCTTCCTGCCGCGGCACGGCCGCGGCCATAGATTGTCGCCGTCGGGCATCAATTATCGCGCCAACATAGACGCGCTAAAACAGGTCGGCGTCACCGACATCGTCTCGGTTTCAGCCTGCGGCTCGTTCAAACGTGAGCTTTATCCGGGGCTTTTCGTGCTCGTCGACCAATTCGTCGATCGCACATTTGGCCGCGAGTCGTCTTTTTTCGGCAATGGTTGCGTCGCCCATGTCTCGATGGCGCATCCTGTCGCGCCGCGTCTGCGGGAGCGGCTCGCCGAAGCGGCGGCGGCAGAGGACATTGAGCATGTCATGGGCGGCACTTACGTCTGCATGGAAGGTCCGCAATTCTCGTCGCTCGCCGAGTCTCTCGGCTACAGGGCGCAAGGCTACGACGTGATCGGCATGACCGCGATGCCGGAGGCGAAATTGGCGCGCGAGGCGGAAATTTCCTATGCGACCGTTGCCATGGTCACCGATTTCGACTGCTGGCACCCCGATCACGACAATGTCGACGTCGCCTCGATCATCAAAGTCGTCGAGGCCAATGCCGCCAAAGCCGCGCGACTGCTGGCGCGGCTGTTGCATGATTTCCCAGCGGACCATGAACCCTGTCCGATCGGATCTGACCGAGCCCTCGATGCCGCGCTCATCACGCCACCGGAGGCACGCGATCCAATCCTCCTGAAGAAACTCGATGCGATCATGAAACGGACCCTCAGCGCATGACATTCGACACCGATTTGAAGAGCAGCATCCGCACGATTCCGGATTATCCAAAGCCCGGAATCATGTTCCGGGACATTACCACCCTGCTTGGCAATCCGCGCGCGTTCAGACGTGCGGTCGATGAACTGGTGCAGCCTTGGGCCGGAACCAAGATCGACAAAGTTGCCGGCATGGAGGCGCGCGGCTTCATTCTCGGCGGCGCGGTGGCACATCAGCTCTCGACCGGTTTCGTGCCGATCCGCAAAAAGGGCAAGCTGCCGCACACCACCGTCTCGATCGCCTATTCGCTCGAATATGGTCTCGACGAAATGGAGATGCACGAAGACGCGATCGCGCCGGGCGAAAAAGTCATTCTCATCGATGACCTCATCGCTACCGGTGGCACCGCGGAAGGCGCCGTGAAACTGATCCGCAAACTCGGAGCCATTGTGGTCGCCGCCTGTTTTGTCATCGATCTGCCCGAGCTCGGCGGCGCCAAAAAACTGAAGGATATGGACGTTCCCGTCCGAACTCTGATTGCTTTCGAGGGGCATTGAGGCGGTCGGTGTTGCGGACCAGGAGGTCCGCGATCCGGCAGATGGGAGCCCTTTCGGACCTCCTGGTCCGCCCGCGCGATGGTTTCTCCATCGGCGGCCTTTGTGCGGCAAACGCGCGCGTGCGTCCGTGACGGGATTCGAAATCCGGAATCAAAATGCCGAACACCGACAGTCCCGGACCTCTTGGCGTAGACGGTTCCGTCCGTGACCTTGGGCGGCGGTCGGCGATAGGCTTCGTAATCCTTCTCGGCACCGTCAGCCTGTTCGCCGATGTCACCTATGAGGGTGCCCGCTCGATTGTCGGTCCTTACCTCGCAACGCTCGGAGCGAGCGCGACCGTCGTCAGCCTCGCGGCGGGTTCGGGCGAATTGGTGGGCTACGGAATTCGCCTGTTCTCGGGCCTTTTGACCGATCGCAGCCGCCGTTACTGGGCGATCACCATCATCGGCTATCTCATCAATTTGACAGCCGTGCCGCTTCTCGCTCTCGCCGGCAGCTGGCCTTTTGCGGTCGCCTTCATGATCGCCGAGCGGGCCGGCAAAGCCATACGGACGCCAGCGCGGGATGCCATGCTCTCGCATGCGACACAGGCGACGGGGCGCGGCTTCGGCTTCGGCCTGCACGAAGCCATGGACCAGACGGGCGCCGTCATCGGGCCGCTGGCGCTGACGCTCGTTGTCGGCGGGCAACAGGGTTTTCGGACGGGCTTCGCCTGGCTTGCCATCCCTGCCGTTCTTTCCATATTGACGCTCGTCGCGGCGCGATATTTCTATCCCCATCCCGCGGCGCTCGAAGTGAAGACCACCGAGCTCGGCCCGAAGGCGCTGCCGCGCAGCTATTGGATCTATCTCGCCGCGGCCGCGCTGATTGCCTTCGGCTACGCGGATTTTCCGCTGATCGCCTATCATTTCGAACGGACGCACAGTGTCTCGGACACTGCGATACCGGCATTCTACGCGCTCGCCATGCTGAGCGCAGCCCTATCCGCCTTGATTTTCGGCCGCCTGTTCGATCGCATCGGTCTGTGGGCCAATATGATCGCGGCGCTTCTCGCGTCGTTGTTTGCCCTTTTCGCTTTCTACGGCGGCTTCGCCGGCGGCCTTGTTGCAATGGTCTTGTGGGGCATCGGTATGGGGACACAAGACTCGATCCTGCGCGCCTTCGTCGCCGAAATCGTTGCCCCCGAACGGCGCGGCGGCGCCTATGGTGTTTTCGGAGCCGTTTACGGATTGGCCTGGTTTGCCGGCAGCGCCCTGATGGGGGTTCTCTACGAGCCAGCTCTATGGGCGCTGGTCGCCACCTCGATGCTATGCCAATGGGCGGCGGCTTTGGTGTTTCTGCTTCTCCAAATGGGCGCGCGCGATCGCACTGTTACGATCAGTCAATAAATCCCGCAGAAATATATCCAAGCTCAAGTTTGCATCGCAGCGTCCGCCGCCCTATACCCAGGGACGAAATCCTCTTGCGCCTTCGACCGCATGCAGATCGATTCGGCCTCGGCTTCCCTCCTCGTGAATCTCATAGCGAATGGTCACGCTTTATCATCACCCGCTCTGTCCCAATTCGCGTTTCGTCAGGCTTGTGTTGGGGGAATATGGAATCGAACCCAATTTGATTGACGAAAAAACTTATGAGCGGCGGCGCGATTTTTTGATCATGAATCCGGCCGGGCAAACGCCTGTGCTTGTCGAGGAGAACGGCCTCGTCGTTCCGGGTGCTTCGATCATTGCCGAATATTTCGATGAGACGCGGGGTCTTGCGCTGGCCGAGCACCGTTTGCTCCCCGAGGATCCGGCCGGGCGCATCGAAGTGCGCCGCCTCGTCGAGTGGTTTTGCCAAAAGTTCTACGGCGAAGTCTCGAATTGGCTCACCACCGAAAAAATCCACAAGCGCTTCATGCCGGCTGAGAGCGGTGGCGGCGCTCCGGACATGGAATTGGTGCGCGCCGCGCGTGCCAATATACGCTATCATCTGCGCTACATCGGCTATCTCGCAGGCGGCCGCAAATGGCTGGCGGGCGATCGCTTTTCGCATGCCGATCTCGCCGCGGCAGCCCATATATCCGTGGTGGATTATCTCGGCGACGTGCCATGGGACGAGGACGCAACGGCGAAGCTCTGGTACGCGCGGGTCAAGTCGAGACCCGCATTCCGGACGATTCTGGCCGACCGCCTGCCGGGGATCACGCCGGCCGCGGTCTACGCGGATCTCGATTTCTGAACGGATCGTTCAAAGCCGAGCTCGCTACGAAAGCCCGCGAGCTCGGCTTCGATCTTTGTCGCGTCACCAGCCCGAAGGCCATTCCGCAAGCCGCCGAGAGGCTCGCCCAATGGCTCGACATGGGAGCGGCGGGCGATATGACCTGGATGGCGGCGACGCAGGAGCGGCGCGGCGATCCTGGCCGGCTTTGGCCGCAAGCCCGCAGCATCATCCTCCTCGGCATGAATTACACGCCCGCCGGCGATCCTTTGGCTTTGCTCGAAGCGCCGAGCCGCGCCAATATTTCGGTCTATGCGCGCGGCCGCGATTATCACGATCTCATCAAAGGCAAGCTCAAGCAACTCGGCGGCTGGCTTGCGCAGCGCGCGCCGGGGAGCGAACTCAAAGTCTTCGTCGACACGGCCCCCATCATGGAAAAGCCGCTGGCTGAGGCGGCGGGCCTCGGCTGGCAGGGCAAACACACCAATCTTGTGTCGCGCGCCTTCGGCTCATGGCTCTTTCTCGGCTCGATATTCACCGATCTGGCACTCGATCCCGATGCCGCGGAAAGAGACCATTGCGGCAGCTGCCGCGCCTGCCTCGACGCCTGCCCGACGCAGGCCTTTCCGCAGCCCTATCTCCTCGATGCGCGGCGCTGCATTTCCTATCTTACGATCGAGCACAAGGGGCATATTCCGCAGCACTTCCGCCGCGCCATCGGCAATCGCATCTACGGCTGCGACGATTGCCTCGCCGTCTGCCCTTGGAACAAGTTTGCCGAGACGGCCCGCGAGATTAAACTGCACGCGCGCAGCGACCTCGTTGCGCCGCGGATCGCCGATTTGCTGCGCCTCGACGAAGCCGGGTTTCGCCTGCTGTTCTCGGCCAATCCGGTCAAGCGGGTCGGGTTTGCGCGATTTTTGCGCAATCTTCTGATCGCAGCCGGGAATTCAGGCGATCCCGAACTTGCGCCGACAGTCGAGGCGAGATTGATGCATGAATCGCCCCTGGTCCGAGCCATGGCAATCTATGCGCTGAGCCGGCTCTCGCCGCTGCGCCTGCGCCGCCAAGCGGCGACTCTGGCAGCTCTCGAACAAGACGCCGATGTTGCGGCCGAATGGTCCGCAGCACTGGCAGAAAAGTGTTAGGGCACAAGTCATGAAGCTCTTCGCATTCGGCCTCGGCTATACGGCGGTGGATTTCATCGCGCGGCATGGTCTTGTCTTCGAACAGGTTGCCGGGACCTCGCGTTCGGCCGAGAAAGCTGCAGAGCTGCGCAGCGAGAGGCTTGCGACCTTCGTCTTCGGCAAGGATGAGGAAGACCCGGCGATCGCTGCCGCGCTGCGTGACAGCGACGTCCTGCTCGTCTCGGTGCCGCCCGGCGCTTCCGCAGACCCGGTTCTGGCAAAGTTCGGCCGGCTGATCGCCGCGGCAAAACAGCCAATGAAGATTTTTTATCTGTCGACCATCGGCGTCTATGGCGATCGCGGCGGCGAATGGGTCGATGAAGAGCGTCTGCCCCAGCCCAAAGGCGAACGATCGAAACTGCGTCTGCAGGCTGAGAAGGCTTGGCTCTCTCTCGCCAAGGATGCGACGAAGACGGTGCATATCCTGCGTTTGTCGGGCATCTATGGTCCCGGCCGCAATGCGCTCGCGGCGCTGAAAGCGGGCTCGGCGCGGCGGATCGTCAAACAGGGCCAAGTCTTCAACCGCATCCATGTTGCCGATATCAGCGCAGTGCTGGACATCTTGCGCAATTATCAGGGCGGCAGCGAGATTTGGAACTTGAGCGACGACGAGCCGGCGCCGCCTCAGGACGTGGTGACCTATGCCGCATCGCTGCTCGGCATCGAGCCGCCGCCCGAGCAAAGCCTCGAGGAGGCCGCGTTGTCGCCGCTCGCCCGCGGCTTCTATGACGAAAACAAGCGGGCATCGAACGACAAGATCAAGCAGAAGCTCGGCATCAGACTGGCTTTCCCGACCTATCGCGAGGGCCTGAACGCCCTATGGGAAGCCGGCGAGGGGCGCAGCTAGAGCATCGGACGCAAGAGTGGGAACCGGTTTTGGGATCAATCCGATGCTCAAACAAAGACGTAGAGCCGTTTCACTGACGAAAGAATCGGCTGCATCACGCAAAAGTGGGTCAACTTTTCCGGCACATGCTCTAGAAAAACGGGCGACGCTGAATGGAGAAAGAGATGATCGATCTTTACTACTGGCCGACGCCCAACGGGCATAAAATCACGATGTTTTTCGAAGAGGCCGGCATCCCCTATCAAATCCACGCGGTGAATATCGGCAGGGGCGAGCAATTCAAGCCGGATTTCCTGGCGATTTCGCCGAACAACCGCATGCCTGCCATTGTCGATCTGGCCCCCAAGGATGGCGGCGCCCCGATCCCGGTCTTCGAATCAGGCGCGATATTGGTTTACCTCGCCGAAAAGACGGGGCAGTTTCTCTCGGCCGATCTTCGCGTGCGGGTGGAGACGCTCGAATGGCTGTTCTGGCAGATGGCCGGGCTGGGGCCCATGGCGGGACAAAATCATCATTTCAGCCAATATGCGCCGGAAAAGATTCCTTACGCCATCGCGCGTTATGTAAACGAGACCAACCGGCTTTACGGCGTGCTCAACAAACGCCTGGCGGACCGGCCTTTTGTCGCCGGCGATTATTCGATTGCCGACATGGCCTCCTATCCCTGGATCGTGTCTTATAAGAACCAAGGTCAGAATCTCGATGATTTCCCGCATCTGAAACGCTGGTTCGAAGCGATCAAGGCGCGGCCGGCGACGATCCGCGCCTATGCCAAGGGGCGCGAAGTCAATCCGTCGCCGCCGCCGGTCATGGATGACGAAGCCAAGAAGATCCTGTTCGGCCAAACCGCCGCGAATGTCCGATAGCAGAGATCGCAAGGTGACTCGGAAGCCGGTTTCACCACCAAAGCGCATGGCGAACTATCGCCAGCGCATGCGCGCGGCCGGCTTGCGCCCCTTGCAGATATGGGTGCCGGATACACGGTCGCCCGACTTTGTCGAAGCTTGCCGCCGTCAGTCCCGCGCCGTCGCCGCCAGCGATCCGGCCGGTGACGAGATCATGCGCTTTGTCGCCGGCGTCCACGAATGGCCGGAGCCGTGACGCAGTGCGGGCATGCGGAACGGTCGTCACAGCAGGTGACTATCTGGCGGCCGTCATTGCGACCGCGAGCTTGCGAAGCGGGAAGCAATCCAGTTCGGTCCTTGCGCTTCTGGATTGCTTCGTCGCTTCGCTTCTCGCAATGACGGCCTCGCCGCGAGTGGTCCATCTTCGAGACTTGGTGTTGCGGCTTGGCCCGCGTTTCGACAGACGGCCAGAGCGTTGACGCGCAAGTGACGCAGTTGCGCGCGGCGTAAAGATGAGGCGTAGGCCGAATCTCACGGATCACCCGAAGCGCGCCGCAATTATAGCTGGACGATTGCGAGGCTGACATAGACTCGCGGGATGCCTGGATTTGCTGGCGGTCACGCAGCCTTCGTCGGCAATGGCAAGTTTAACCGGCGTCCGATCATGCTCATCGCCGCATCTTCGTCGCCTCTGAAAATCGGCATCGTGAGCGAACGATTTTGCGCCCTCTGGAATTTCTTTCGGCTCAGAACTTTCATTTCCGGATCTTCAATAAGTGCGATGACGACGAAATCGTCATCACGTTTGAGCACAACGGCCTCTATCTGCAAAAGGAGAGCTTCATTGAGTTTGTCATTTGTGTTGATGAAATAGACGGCCCCCGCCTTCGCGTCTGCTTGGGTGGGTTTCGGGCGAATGACAAGATCGGCAGGAAATTCCGAAAAGTCACGATCAATTGCCTCGTCCTCGTTGAGGTTTGCCACGGTTCCGAAACTTCGTTTGATCGACTCCGTAGCATCTTCGCGGAATGTTGAACGCACCACCTCGCGCGTAATTAATTCTAGATCACGAACGCGGATCATGGAGGACAAAAAGTCGACCACACGACGAGGGATTTCGGACTCTGCGAAACTCGGAGTTTTGATTTCGAATGTTTCCTTGTCCCAGTAGGCGTTGCCTTGCGACAGGATTGCATCCAGCAGCTGACCGCGTGTGCCTTGGGTTATTGGAATGTCCCTTGCGATCAGGTGAGCCAAATAAGAACCGTCGTCCTCAATCTGATAGCCGTCAAATGAAGGCGTGAGATAAAAACTAATGCGGTCTCCGGAGGTGTCTTCAAACGCTGAGCTAATGGCATAGCCTGTCGATACGGGCTGAACGTTAATCGCTCCGCAGAAGGTCGAGCATAGTTGTTTTTTCAGCTCCTCAGGATGCATAATTAAACAACGGCCCTTCGTCCGGTTTAATTCTGAAAAACCGCTTTGCAGCTTCCCAGAATGTTGCTTCTGTCCAAGCACTCATCCGCCTGTGCTTTCCGGTAGTAGGCGGAATCCGTGCCAGATTATCGATGCTGCTACCACCCATTTCGACCCCACCGCGCTCGCAATGTGCATGAGCGTGTAGGCCGGGATGACTCGAATGATATTCCAACCGCCCGACAACGGACGCTCCCGCATCGTTGTCGAGTATCAGCATCGCCTTCCAGTTGTCACGTGCAGTGTTGCACTCAGCAGTTAAAATAAAGTTGAGACCATCCGATTCTATTCTTGCTGATCGCCATCTCCATCCAGCTTTCATGGGTTTTGTTTTTGTATAAACAGGCGAGTGTTTTGGTTGCATGTCAGATGAAGACCATGCTGTTTCCGATATAATTGTTTTTCTTCTTTCAATAAGTTGTCGAACACGCATTTTTATTCCGCGTATGAAATAGAAAATCTGATTGGCCTAGCTATTGCCCGGCGCAACCGACATTCTGCATGAGCCATCTACGTTTGTGAAAGGGAATTGTTTTCCCGTGACCAATCCACACTTTCGCTTGAGCTTCCTCCCCTGATGGAACCCCCTAACCGGTGGTGAATAAAGCGCCTGCGAGCCGGTAATTTCTCTCGATTATAAGACCCTCGACGAATCAGCAAAGTCCCGGCAGGCTGGGCGGATACGCGACGTGATTTGCTCGCTCACTCACGCCGCGCTGGCGATCAGGCACTTACCATCATGCCCGGTGATCAACGCCTCGACGATCTTTCCCGCATCGACATCGCTTATCCGCGCCAGCGTGAAATCTTCAGTGCGGGCCATGCCGCCGCGCTCAGTCAATACGCGCAGCCTCTTGCCGAGCTGCGCCTCGAGATGGCGGGCCAAAGCGGCGTCGCCGGCCAATCGCAGCCGACGGGCACGGTCCTTAGCGAGAGCCGCTTCGACCTGCGGCATGTTCGCTGCGGGCGTGCCGGGGCGCGGGGAAAAAGGAAAGACGTGCAGATGCGTCAGGCCGCAGTCTTCGACGAGGGCCAAGGTATTTTCGAACATGGCCTCGGTTTCCGTCGGAAACCCGGCGATGAGGTCGGCGCCGAACACAATGTCGGGCCGCTTGGCCCGCAGGTCGCGACAGAACGCGACGGCATAGGCCCGATCATGCCGCCGCTTCATGCGCTTCAAGACGAGATCATCGCCGGCCTGCAGGGATAAATGCAGATGCGGCATGCAGCGCTCCTGCTGCGCAATCGCCGTGATCAGCTCGGGGTCGGCTTCGATGCAGTCGATGGAGGAGAGCCGCAGACGTTGCAATGTCGGGAGTGATCGCAAAATGGTCTCGACCAAGTGGCCGAGCATCGGCTCGCCGGCAAGATCCTTGCCGTAAGACGTCAGATCGACGCCGGTCAGGACGATTTCGCGAAAGCCCTTCTCGACGCAGCGCGCAGCGCGCGTCACGACGTCTTCGATAGCAGCCGAACGAGAAGGCCCGCGCCCGTACGGGATAATGCAGAACGTGCAGCGGTGATCGCAGCCGTTTTGGATGGCGAGAAAGGCGCGCGTATGGTCCTCGACGCCTTCGACGGCCGGAAAAGCCGGCGGCCGCGGCGCAAAGACATCGCTCACCGCGACACGCCGTGCGCTGTCGAATGCGAAACCGCCGACCTCGATCTTTTCGTGATTGCCGATCACGCGTGCAACTTGCGGCATGTCGGCAAAGCCCGCAGGATCGATTTGAGCGGCGCAGCCGGTAACGACGATGTCGCGGTCCGGCTGCTCCCGCTTCAGCCTTCGAATCGTCTGCCGCGCTTGCCGCGCGGCTTCCGCGGTCACGGCGCATGTGTTGACGATGACGAGGTCGGCGCCCGGCTGCGCACCGGCGAGCCGGCGCATCGCTTCGGATTCGACGAGATTGAGGCGACAGCCGAAATTCACCACTTCGACCTTGCGATGGGTGGTGCCACTATGTCCGCTCGATGCCGGGGTCACGCGGGGAGGCTTTCGAAAAGCGCCGGATCGAGCGTCCTTTCGAACTCGAATTCGACGGGACCGGTCATGACGACGTGGTCGTCACTGTCGCGCCAAGTGATCGTGAGATCGCCTCCGGGCAGGCTGACGCGCGCGCTTCGTTGCGTCAAACCTGCGCGCGCGGCCGCAACCAGCGCGGCGCAGGCAGCCGAACCGCAAGCCAGCGTCAGGCCGGCGCCGCGTTCCCAGACTTGCAAGCGAATGTGATCGACTGCAACGACCTCCGCCAGCGAAATATTGGCGCGTTCCGGAAAAAGCTCATGCTGTTCGAGCTGCGGGCCGAAGGTCGCGAGGTCAATTGCCGCGGGGCTCTCGACAAAGAAGATCGCATGCGGATTTCCCATATTGACGAGCGCGGCTGCGCGGCGGACTGAGGCAGCGGTTTCGAAAGCGACGGCGCTCGTGTCGCCGACATCGCGGCTCAAGGGGATCTCCGCCCAGCCGAAGCGCGGGGCGCCCATGTCGACGCAATAGGTTGCTTCGTCGAGCTTACGGCATTCGAGGTGTCCGGCTTCTGTCTCGATGAAGAGCGAAGTGCCCGGGTGATCGCGGAACAGCATCGAGGCGACGCACCGCGCGCCATTGCCGCAGGCGCCGGCGCGCGAACCATCCCTGTTATAAATCTCGACGAAGGCTTGCGTGCCTTGTGTTTTGGGATCGAAAAGCACCATCAGCTGATCGAAGGCGAGAGCGCGGCCGATCGCGCGCGCCGCAACCGCATCGAGGCTGCAACCAGTACCGCGCAAGTCGACGATGGCGATCTCGTTGCCGAGGCCGTTCATTTTCGTCACCAACCTGTTGGCGAGAGGATGTAGCATGGATCCGTTCATCTCCGGTTCGGCCTTCATATAGGAGAAAACCGAGGCGGCGGCCAAGTTTTCCAAAAGAGTTTTCTGCGAGAAGTTGACGAGCCTTGCGTCGCCGCCGCGCGAATTTTGACATCGAATTTATGCGATGTCTCAAAGAAACATGCTGCAAACCCTTGACCAAGCGTGGGTTCTTATAGATCGGAAGAGTGGCTGCCAATGCAGTAGGCGGCTGGGAAACGAAACTCGGCCTGGGATTTGCCGGGACTCCGCCGCAGGCCGAAGCTTGGCTGAATATTTGGCAGCCTCCGTTCTCCTTTGCCGGGAGACGCTGAGTCGTGTTGCTGAAAACGGGCTGATTGAAAAGAGGGAGCGGCGTATGCGACTGGACACTGCAAGACGGCTGGGCTTCGTCGGGCTGAGCTTCTCGATCCTGATAATTTTATCCGGTTCACTGGGATCGCCGCTGTGGGCGCAGGAGAAGCCGACGCCGCCCGTCACCGCGGAACCGAGCCCTGCAGCGAAGCCGGAGTCGGTCACGCCACCCGTCAAATCGCCGGATACAGAATCACCGGCGAAACCGGGTGTTGCCGAGCCCGACACAAACGCACCTGGTATTCAGACCGATACCGCCGCGGAAATGCTCGACATTGCGTCCCGGCCAACGGCAATCGTTCATGGTCAGGCCAAATGGGACGAAGGCTTCGCGTCGATCATGAAGGCGCAAGACAGGATCAAGGCGGCGTTGGAGAAGGCCGGTCTCAAAGCGGCCGGGCGGCCGATCACCATCTTCACCCAGACCGACGATACTGGCTTCACCTATGATGCCATGCTGCCCCTGGCAGAAGAGCCGAAAGGCGACTTGCAATTGGCCGATGACGTGAAACTCGGGTCATCGCCGTCCGGCAAGGCGATCAAGTTCCAGCACCGCGGCGCCTACGACGACATCGATTCGACTTATGATCTCATCACCGCCTATCTCGATGAAAAGGGTCTCGAAGCGCGCAATTTCTTCATCGAGGAATATTTGACGGATCTGAAGTCCGCAGATGATCCAAACCTCGGCGTGGATATCTACGTCTTCTTCAAGTGAGTGCCGGGCCGGCGATTGCGTCCGATCGGGCCACTAGAGCGGGATGAGGAAAAGTGGGAACCGGTTTTCCGGCGCAATCAAGTGTACGCAGATTACGTAAACTTATCTGCCTATCTCGCTCTATTTTACTAGAATCGATCACGTTAATGATTTTGGGTTGATTCAATCCAAAATCATCGTGATCTAGCGAGACTCTCGTCAAAACGCGACGCAGGCCGAACTGTCGGCGCGCAGCACGGATTGCTGGTGAAAGCGCCGCTTATAGGCCGCGCGAATGGCTTCGATCTTGCCGTCCGTGTCTCTGTCGGGACGGTAATAGATCAGAGCAAGCCTGGAAGGCTCGCGGGTGATGCGTCCGCTGGCGTCGCGCCACTGGCCGCGGCCTTCGAACAGGCTCAGGCCGTCGGGAAAGCGCGGCGTCACTTCGCGCGCCAGGAAATTTGCGAAAGCACGCGGCGTAACGCCGCCGCCTGCGCCGAAGAAGAGTTCGACGCGCGCCATGGACCGCGCCGGCGCCACGCAAGACGGATCGGCCTTGGCCAAGCTCGCAAAGCCGACGAAAACCAGCAGGAGACTAGCGCATGACCGCCGGCCGCCGCGCCGCGTCGTCCTAGAGCCTTTTCCGTTCCGATAGAATCTGAACGGGGCTCTAGGTCTTTGTTTCGACGCATTTTCTTCACGCGAACCGGTGTCCACTTCGCTTGAAAATGCTCTAGCCTTCAACCGCGATGAATCGGATCGATCCATAAGACCGCCTCCGGTTTCTCGACCGGCTCAATGTCCAGGTTGATCGCGATGGCTTCTCCATCGCTGCGCACGAGCACGCATTCGAGCACTTCGTCCTGGCTCGCGTTGATTTCCTGATGCGGCACATAGGGCGGCACGTAAATGAAGTCGCCGGGGCCCGCTTCGGCGGTAAATTCGAGCTGGTCGCCCCAGCGCATGCGCGCCTTGCCCTTGACGACATAGATCACGCTTTCGAGAGGGCCGTGGTGGTGTGCGCCGGTCTTCGCATCGGGGTGGATCGAGACAGTGCCGGCCCAGATCTTCTGCGCACCGACGCGGGCGAAATTGATCGCCGCCTTGCGGTCCATGCCGGGCGTTTGCGCCGTGTTCGGATCCAGATTGCCGCCCGCTATGACGCGCACCCCGTCGTGCTTCCATTTCGGCAGTTGCGCAACGGGCTTGCCATGTTCGTCCATGCCTCGATCCTTCTGATCCAACATGCCGCTCGGATCTGCGGAGTTTCGTGAATTGCCGCGTGGCTCAACCACGGCTCTTCATCGACAATTCACATCAAAACTCCACCACACTGCGGATCGACTTGCCTTCGTGCATCAGGTCGAACCCTTCATTGATGCGTTCGAGCGGCAGTTTATGGGTGATGAGGTCATCGATATTGATCTTGCCCTGCATGTACCAATCGACGATCCGCGGCACGTCGGTTCGTCCCCGCGCACCGCCGAAGGCGGAGCCTTTCCAAACCCGTCCGGTCACGAGCTGGAAGGGCCGCGTTTGGATTTCGGCGCCGGCCGGCGCGACCCCGATGATGATGCTTTGGCCCCAGCCCTTGTGGCAGCATTCGAGCGCCTGCCGCATGACCATGACATTGCCGGTGCAATCGAACGTATAATCCGCGCCGCCTTTGGTGAGATCGACGAGATGAGGCACGAGATCGGTGCCGATGTCTTTTGGATTGACGAAATGCGTAATGCCGAATTTCTCTGCCGTCGGCCTTTTCGATTCGTTGACATCGACGCCGACGATCTGCTCGGCGCCGATCAGCCGCAGGCCTTGAACAACGTTGAGGCCTATGCCGCCGAGACCGAAGACGACGGCGCGGCAGCCGGGCTCCGCCCGGGCTGTAAAGATCACGGCACCGACGCCGGTCGTAACGCCGCAGCCGATATAGCAGACCTTGTCGAACGGCGCGTCCTCGCGGATCTTCGCGACCGCGATTTCAGGCACGACGATGTAATTCGAAAAGGTGGACGTGCCCATATAATGATAGATCGGCTCGCCATTGCAGGAGAAACGCGATGTGCCGTCAGGCATCACGCCCTTGCCCTGGGTGACCCGGATTTTCTGGCACAAATTGGTCTTGCGCGAGAGGCAATATTCGCATTCGCGGCATTCGGGCGTGTAAAGCGGAATGACGTGATCGCCCTTCCTGACCGAGCTGACGCCATGCCCGGTGTCGACGACAATGCCGGCCCCTTCATGGCCGAGCACGCTCGGAAAAATGCCTTCCGAATCCTGGCCCGACAAAGTGTACGCGTCGGTATGGCAGATGCCGGTCGCCTTGACCTCGATCAGCACCTCGCCGTCGCGTGGCCCGGCGAGATCCAGTTCGACGATCTGCAAGGGCTTTTGGGCGGCGAAAGCCACTGCGGCACGTGTTTTCATCGAGAATTCCGGGTTGCTACAATTGCGTTTGATTTGGTTTTTGCGCGGGCGGCGAAAAACCGTCGGCGAGCCTTGCTCGAATCCGGTCGCGGGTCAAGGTATCGCGGTCCGGCGTGTCTTGCGTCGGGCGCTGCTGATTCGAGCCGGCCAGAAGAAGAACCCGCCCATCCGCCGCGCATAATCTCGCGCCCCTCGTTGGTGGAGGCCATATTGGCCTCGTTAGCGCGTATTCCGATCGGGTGGAATCACCCGATCGATCAAGAATACGCGCCAATTCAAAAAGTTGGAGCATGTCCTTGTCGGAAAAGTGGGGCCACTTTTCCGGGACATGCTCTA
>JBKQHN010000058.1:0-3186 GCA_052148755.1 Beijerinckiaceae bacterium
CGGCGTTTCGCAGATGACCTCGACGAGCACGCTCGGCTCGACCGCCATTACCATCCAGTTCAGCCTCGACCGCGATATCGACGGGGCATCGGGCGATGTGCAGGCCGCGATCAACTCCGCTAGCGGACAATTGCCGAAAAACCTGCCAAGCCCGCCAACCTATAAGAAGGTTAATCCGGCGGATTCGCCCATTCTCCTGCTCGGCGCGACATCGGAAGCAATGCCTCTGACCGAGGTCGACGACAATGTCGAGACCAAACTCGCCCAACAAATCAGCCAAATATCCGGCGTCGCCCAGGTTACCGTTGGGGGCCAACAGAAGCCAGCGATCCGCATCCAGCTCGATCCGGCGAAACTTGTGGCCAAGGGGCTATCGCTCGAGGATGTGCGCACGCCGCTCTCCGTCGCGACCGTCGATGGTCCCAAAGGCGCGATTGTTAGCGGGCAGCGCTCGTTCACGATCTACACCAACGATCAGCTGACCCGCGCCAAGGATTGGAACGATCTCGTCGTGGCCTACCGCAACGGCGCTGCGCTGCGCGTGCGCGATATCGGCGAGGCCGTCTCGGGACCGCAGGATACGAAGCAAGCCGCCTGGGCTGACGGCAAGCGCAGCGTCTTCCTCATCATCTACAAACAGCCGGGCGCCAACGTTATCGATACCGTGGACCAGATCATGGCCGAGTTGCCGCGCATCAAGGCGTCCATGCCGCCCACGCTCAGCATATTTACATTGAGCGACCGCACACAAACAATCCGCGCTTCCGTTCGGGACGTGCAGCTCACGCTCATGCTGACTATCGCGCTCGTGGTGATGGTGATCTTTATCTTTCTGCGCAGCCTTTGGGCGACGATCATCCCGAGCATCGCAGTACCGCTGGCTTTGCTCGGCGCCTGCGCGATGATGTGGATCGCCGGCTACAGTCTCGACAATTTGTCGCTGATGGCGCTAACGATCTCGGTCGGTTTCGTGGTCGACGACGCGATCGTGATGCTCGAAAACATTACCCGATACATCGAAGAGGGCGAGGAGCCGCTCGCGGCCGCGCTCAAAGGCTCGCGCGAGATCGCCTTCACCATCGTGTCGATCAGCATTTCCTTGATTGCGGTGCTGCTTCCGCTGCTGCTGATGAGTGGCATCATCGGGCGGCTGCTGCGGGAGTTCGCGGTGACGCTGTCGATGACGATTGCCGTATCGGCCGCGGTGTCGCTGACGCTGACGCCGATGATGGCCTCGCGCTTTTTGGCCACGTCGAAAGACGCCCATCATGGGCGGCTCTACGCTCTCAGCGAGCGCGGCTTCGAGGCATTGCTGAAAGGCTATGAGCGCGGCCTCGACCTCGCGCTCAAATTCCGCTTGGTCACGCTACTGATTTTCTTCACGTTTCTCGCTCTATCGGTGGTCCTGTTCGTGATTATTCCGAAGGGCTTCTTCCCGCAGCAGGATACGGGGCAGATCAAAGGCGTATCCGAGGCCGCACAAGACGTTTCCTTCGCCGAAATGATGCGCCGGCAGGTGGCGCTCGGCGCGATCGTCCTCAAGGACCCGGCCGTCGCTCATGTCGCGATGTCCATCGGCGGCACCGGCAACGCGCTGAACTCCGGGCGGCTATTCATAACTCTGAAGCCGCTCGGACAGCGAACCGCAACTGCGGATCGGATCATCACGCGTTTGGGTCCGGAACTCGCCAAAGTCGAAGGCGCTAAGCTGTTTCTTCAAGTCGCGCAGGACTTGACCGTCGGAGGACGTTCCTCGCGCACCCAATACCAATACACTTTGCAGGGATCCGATCCCAGCGCGCTGAATGAATGGGCGCCTAAGCTGCTCGCGAAGTTGCAGACATTGCCAGAACTGCGCGACGTCGCCACCGACCAGCAGGCCAACGGCACCACGCTCACGCTGACTTTCGATCGCGACCAAGCATCGCGATACGGACTGACCGCTCAGATGATCGACGACACGCTCTACGACGCCTTTGGCCAGCGCCAGATCGCCCAATATTTCACCCAGCTTTCGAGCTACGAAGTGATCATGGAGATCTTGCCCAGCTTGCAGAACGATCTTGCGACGCTCGACAGGATCTTTCTGAAGTCGCCTGCGACAGGAGGCGAGGTTCCGCTGTCGGTGTTTGCAAAATGGTCGGCAACGCCCGTAGCGCCCCTGTCGATCAGCCATCAAGGCCAGTTCCCAGCGGTCACGATCAGCTTCAATTTGGCGCCGGGCGTGGCGCTCGGGCAGGCGACGCAAGCAATCCAGCAAACCCAAAACGGCCTGCAGCTTCCGGCGAGCATCATCGCCAGCTTCCAGGGCAACGCGCAGGCCTTCCAGGAGTCGCTATCGAGTGTACCGCTTCTCATTCTCGGGGCGCTGGTGGTTGTCTACCTGATCCTCGGCATCCTCTATGAAAGTTATATCCACCCGATCACGATCATCTCAACCCTGCCCTCGGCCGGCGCGGGGGCGATCGCGGCGCTGATGCTTTTCGGTTTCGATTTCAGCCTAATCGCGCTCATTGGCATCGTCCTGCTTATCGGCATCGTGAAGAAGAATGGCATCATGCTTGTCGATTTCGCCATCTCGGCAGAGCGGGACGATCGCCTGTCCGCGCATGACGCCATACGCCGCGCCGCGCTCCTGCGCTTCCGGCCGATCATGATGACTACCATGGCCGCGATGCTCGGCGGAGTACCTCTCATGCTCGGGTCCGGCACGGGCTCCGAACTCAGACAGCCGCTCGGCTACGCTATCGTCGGCGGCCTCCTCGTCAGCCAGGCGCTGACGCTGTTCACGACGCCTGTGATCTATCTTTACCTCGACCAATTGTCGGATTGGGTCTCTAGACGGCGGCCGGCGGCGCTCGCCGAAGCGGTGCCCGCAGCGTCGAACTCAGGCTTCGTAAGTCCTCCGGCCATTCTTAATTCTCTCGTGGGCGCGGCAAGAACCACGGAAGTTGGCAGGACACCCTGACACGCCACTGATCCTGGCACACTTTGCCTTGTTCCTTTGCATATGGCCTGCCGTTGCGGAGCCCGCGCGACGAAAAATGGATTAATGCGAGGGATGGAATCGCAAAGTAGTGTCCGTGAGCCTGAGCGAAGCAATCTTCTCGTGACATTTCCAGTCGATATTGATTAAGCGTAGATGCGATGAAGGCGCTCAATCTGCCACGTGCATGAATGTCAGGG
>JBKQHN010000059.1:0-12713 GCA_052148755.1 Beijerinckiaceae bacterium
TTGACGCCTGTCGAAAAGGCGGAGCGTCGCGTCCTCGTCCTCTGCGATTCCGGCCGCGGCAATGGGGCTATGCAGGTGAGCCCGGTCATCTATTGCGGGTTTCAATTGCTGCTGCCTGGCGAACGCGCCCCTGCGCATCGCCACACGCCGAGCGCCGCCCGCCTTGTCGTCGAAGGCGAGGGCGCCTATACGATTGTCGAAGGTCAAAAATGTATCATGCGAGCGGGCGACCTGATCCTGACGCCCGGCGGGACATGGCACGACCATGGACATGAGGGCGCGTCACCGGTCATCTGGCTCGATGCGCTCGATCTGCCTCTCTTCGTCTATCTCGAAGGGTCCTATGCGGTGGAAGGTGAGTTGCAATCGCCGGCCAATCGCCCCGACACGTCGGCGATCGCCTATTCGCAGGCAGGCCTCGTGCCGCGGCGGCGCGGCGACGCAGCCAGGCCTCGCTATCCCCAGCTTCGCTTCCCATGGGAGAGGACCGAGGCCGCCTTGCGCAATCTTGCCGCCTATACCGATCCGGAGCAACCGGTCGAACTGGACTATGTCAATCCCGAGACGGGCGACAGCTGCCTGCCGACCCTCGGCTTTACGGCAATGATGGTGCGACCGTCCGAAATCGTTCGTCCGCAGCGGCGTTCGACGAGCCAAGTGTTCCATGTCATCGATGGATTCGGACATTCTTCGATCAACGGGGAGCCGATCGGCTGGAAACGTGGCGATACATTCTCTGCGCCCGTCTTTGCCGAGATCTCTCATCAGACGGACGGCAAGGGGCCGAGCTTTCTGTTGCAGATCCATGATGGACCGTTGCAGGAGAAGCTCGGCTATTACGAAGAAAGGGCAGTATCGTGAATCACGACGCGACGGCCGTGACGAATTATGTCTTCCCGCCGATGGAGCGACCGGTCGTTCCCATCGTCGGATCGGACAAGCTCTTCCCGGTCCATCGAATCTTCTGCGTCGGCCGCAATTACGCGGAGCACGCCAAGGAAATGGGTGTTGAAGTCGACCGCGAGGCACCTTTCTATTTCATGAAGCCGGCGACTGCGATTGCCGTCGCGCCGGCGACGACCGCCTATCCGCCCGGAACGAATAACTTTCACTACGAAATGGAACTGGTCGTTGCGCTCGGCGGCCCTGCTTTCAAAATTGCCGCAGCCAAGGCGGGCGACGTCATCTTCGGCTATGCTTGCGGACTCGATATGACCCGTCGCGATCTTCAACAGGATGCGCGCGCAAAGGGCCGCCCATGGGACACGGGCAAAGCCGTCGAGCAATCGGCGGTCATCTCGCCGATCGCCCGCAAAGAGACCTTCGCCGGCATCGGCGATCAAACGATCACGCTCGCGCTGAACGGCGCTACGAAACAGTCAGCCCGCCTCTCCGACCTCGTCTGGAGCGTGCCGGAGATCCTCGCGCATCTCTCGACACTTTATCATCTTGGGCCCGGCGATCTCATCTACACCGGGACGCCCGCGGGCGTCGGCCCGGTCGCACCCGGGGATCATTTGATCGGCCGGATCGATGGGCTTCCCGATGTCGAATTGACGATTGGCCCGCGCGAAGAGACTTGAGCGCTATGGCGTGGGCCAAACGCTTCGTCGTCGAACCGCATTGAGTTCCAGAGACGATTACCGGCCGCTTAGGCGTCGCGAAAATAAGCGATCTGGTGGCACGTCGCGAGCAATTGTCCATCCTGCGACCATAGCTCGCCCTTCTGGTCCGCATAGCTCTTATGGAAGACATTCGCGTCTGCAACCGCGAGGAGAGGGCCGTCGCCGAGGCGGACGAGATCGGCCGCATCGACATGGAAATAGGTGGTCAACGATACGGTGCCGAAGGGCAACATGGTGCCCCGCACGTGGAAGATGCGGGCAAAGAACGTGTCGCTCATCGCAGCGAGCGACAGGAAATCGACAGGGCGAGGCGGAACGTCGCGAATCCAGCATCGAGACGCTGCGCTCCCCGGTTCCGGGAGAGCTTCTGACCCAAAAACCGGGACGCCTTCGGCGAAGCGAAACTCATATCGCTGGACCCAACTCGCCAAACCGCCTGTCGGATAGGCAGGGATCGTCTCGAAAGAAGCGACATCGGGTCGGCGCGCCGGCTGATGCGAGAAACCCGGCCGACGCACCGCCAATATCGCGGTCGCCGTCGCGGCGACACCGCCTTCCGCCTGGCTCAGCTGCATCGACCAGTGCTGCGTCGAGCGGTTCGCCCGCGACAGCGTGGCCACGACATCGAAACTGCCACGCGAAATGGGAGCGCAGAAATTTACCGTTATGGCGAGCGGATCGCCGGCACGTTCCTGATCTTCGAGCACCGCCTTGAGCAGTGTCGCCGTCGTCACTCCGCCAAACGGACCGACGAAAGCCCAATAGGCATCGCTGGTTGATCCGCGCAGGCCGTTGCCTGCTCGCTCCAGACGCGTCGCTATATCGAAGGGGTGGTTGGCGATGGGTGCGGACACGCGGTTCGTCCTGTGGCTCGAAAGGCATTGAAGATAAGGCGCCGCCGCCGCGGCGGCATCTATCCGTTGGGAAACTGCTTGTTGATAAATAAGCGCATCTGTCAAATCACCGATTTGTCATTCCCGCGCAGGCGGGAACGACAGCCGAGGCTTGACTCGCTCCGAGCGCCGTGCTTCTCGGCAAGGCCCTCGATCATCCGAGTCTACGAGATTGCGGCAACGATCAACATGCGGCAGAAGTTGCGGATGAGGCACGGCAACATTTCTTTGGACAACCCGCCTCTTCTAGTTCCAGGGAGCACGCCGATGCCCGCTGCAAAATTGACCCTGTACGAATTGGCGGGAGCCGATCCGGACCTGCGTTTCAGCCCGCATTGCTGGAAGACGCGGATGGCCCTCGCCCATAAGGGTCTCGACGCGGAGTGCATGCCCTGGCGCTTCACGGAGACGGACAGGATTGCCTCTTCCGGTCAAGGACGCGTTCCCGTGCTTGTCGATGATCGCACGGTGATAGCGGACTCATGGCAGATCGCACTCCATCTCGAGCAGCGATTTCCAGACCGACCCTCGCTGTTTGGAACAGCCGACGCCATTCCGCTCACGCATTTCATCAACGTTTGGGCCGACGCGACACTGATTCCTGCGCTCGCGCGGATCATTCTCGTCGACGTGTTTGACTGTATTGACGAGAAGGACAAAACATATTTCCGCCGCTCGCGCGAAGATCGTTACGGAATGTTGCTCGAAGCGGTCGTAGCCGATCGGCAGGCCAAATTGGCGGAGTTTGGAAGAGCACTCTTGCCGCTGCGTCTGATCCTGAAAGATCACGACTTCGTGGCAGGTGCCGCGCCGGCCTATTCCGACTATTGTATCTTCGGCGTGTTCATGTGGGCGCGCTGCACGAGCCTGGTAGACCTTCTCGAACCGGACGATCCGGTCCTTTTCTGGCGCGAGCGCCTCCTCGACCTGTTTGATGGGCTCGCGCGACGCGCACGGTCGGTCCAGCGCTGAAGGAGCGGAAAAGATGAGCGAGCAGCCCGCGATCACGGACTATACGGCGCGAACCTACGACAAACTGCGGCTCGGCGACACCGACCGCCAGGGCCATGTCAACAATGCCGTATTTTCGACGCTGTTCGAGACCGGCCGCGCCGAGTTCCTGCACGATACCAGCCAGCCGTTCAACGAGCCCGGCACGTCTTTCGTCATCGTCCGCATCGAAATCAATTTTCTGCGCGAGATCAACTGGCCCGGAAGGATCGAGATCGGCACGCGTCTCGCCTCGATCGGCAGGAGCTCCTTTAAACTGGAGCAGGCTCTGTTCCAAAGTGATCAATGCGTCGCGACCGCTGAATCGGTGATGGTGCTGATGGACGAGGCGACGCGCCGGTCATGCCCGCTGCCGCCTGCCGCCGTGAAGCGCTTGTCGGCATTTCTTCGCACCCCGTCGTCGTGATCTTCAGATCACGGTCAACACACGCACATCGCCTTCTCTTGCGAGAACATTGACCACAACTTCGGAGCCGGCGCGTCGTAGAGCTACGTCGACCGAGGCGCTGCCGAGAGACAAATTGCGCAGCACGACTTCGTTGAGAAAATCCGGCAGGGCGGCCCGTGTGAAGGTGATGCGTCGGGCCGCGGGATCGAAACCAAGGCCGAGACAGGATTGGACCAGCGACAGAGAGGTGGCCGCCGCCCAGGCTTGCGGAGCGCAGGCGACGGGATAAAAAGTAGGACCTTGGTTTCGCTGGCGGGCGAACCCGCAGAAGAGCTCGGGAAGCCGCCGCAGATCGATATAGGTTGAGGCGGCGAAGAGGCCTTCGAAGATTCTGGCCGCTTCCCGGCGGAAGCCATAACGGGCAAAGCCGGCGGCAATCAGTGCGTTGTCATGTGGCCAGACGGAACCGTTGTGATAGCTCATCGGGTTGTGGCGGGCCTCGGTCGAGGCCAATGTGCGCACGCCCCAACCGGAGAAAGACGAGGGGGTCATGAGCGTTGCGACGACCGCTGCGGCCCGTTGCGGAAAAGCGATGCCGGTAAACAGAGCATGGCCGGCATTCGATGCCCGGACGCGGCACGGCCTTTTGTCGCCATCTAGGGCCAGCACATAGGTGCCGAGCGTCTCGTCGAAGAAGCATTTGTCGAACTTCTGCCGCAGCGTTTCACCCTTTGCCCGAAACGTTGCCGCGCGCCGCACTTGGCCGAGTTTGGCCGCTATGTCGGCTCCGGCATTCCATGCGCCATATGCATAGGCCTGAACTTCCGCCAGCGCGATCGGACCTCGCGCCAATGTGCCGTCCGCGTGAAAAATGGAATCGTGACTGTCTTTCCAGCCCTGATTGATCAAACCGTCCGTATTCCGGCGCCCATATTCGACGAAGCCGTCGCCGTCGCGGTCACCTTCATCGTCGATCCAAAGGAGCGCCGCTTCGATGTTCGGCCAGAGCTGGAGAATGGTGTCGAGGTCCCCCGTGCGATCGAGATATGCTCCGGCCAGCATGACGAACAGAGGTGTCGAATCGATGCTGCCGTAATAGCGGCGGAAAGGTACTTCCCCGAGTGCCGCCATTTCGCCATGTCGCTGCTCGTGCAGTATTTTACCGGGCTCCGCATCCGCCGCAGGATCGCTGGTGGTGGCCTGGTTGGCCGCGAGGTGGCCAAGCACCCCGCGCGCGATGGTTGGATCGAGCCAAAGGGTCTGGAGCGCGGTGATCAGCGCATCGCGACCGAAAACAGTGTTGAACCACGGGATCCCGGCGTAAGGATAAGGTCCATATACGGTCGCCGTGTTGAGCATGTAGAGATCGGCAACGCTCCGCCGCGCCGCCTCGTTGAACGTCTCGTTGGATGTTGCCACCGATGCAGCGCGCGCCGAGGAGGTGCGGAGCGCGCGACGCGCATCACGCAAGGCAACGAAGAAAGCCCGGCGCGGAGCCCAATTGGAGCGCTCGGCGCTGCATCGGACTTCAATGAAGAGCACCCGGCTCTCGCGCGGCGCCAAGTCGAGGTCAAAGACGGCATGATCTCCTACCAGCGCAGTTGGAGCAGGATCAAACCGCAAGATCGTCTCGCGCCGCCGGTCATCGAGGCCGTTATAGGCGAGCGTTACGCAGTCGGCGCCAATCTCCGCGGGATGCTGGGTGCCACGCCGCTTCCGTCTCGTGCCACGCACCTCGAAGAGATCGGCGAAATCGGCAGCGAAGGCGAGTTCCAGCCGAATGTGTTGCGGAACGACGTCGAAGTTTTTCACCGCCAGACGTTCGAAACAGGTGGCGTTCCAAAGAAAGCGCGAGCGGCGGATGTGAATGAGATCGTGATCGAGCACACGCTGGCCGGCGAGATCGAAGAGATCGGGGTTTGAAAGATCGCAAGTGAGAGTTGTGTTGTCGTCGCGCAGTGTCGAGCTGAGCAGCATCGGCCGCGCGCCATCGACGCTTAGATAGAAAAGCGACAAATGACGGGTGTCGCAATGAAAGATGCCTTCGGAGCTATCCGGCCCCGCGAGCGCATCGCCATTTTGGTCAAACACGGCGAACGTATCGCCGTGCTTCAATGTGAGGCGACGGCCTTCCTGCAGCGATGTGGTCGCGGGAATGAAGAATTGGGTGAATGGCACGTTGCCGGCGATGACCGGCGCCTGTGTCCGAGGAAGCGAGTTGGCGCCGCTCATCTGCATTGTTCTGCCGACGCCTCCCTATGCGACGGCCCGCAGATCGACATCCTCGTCACGCAGGCGGTCGACATGCGCTGCCTTGGGACGAAGGCCAAGGAGCCCGCGGTAGATGTCGATATAGTCGTGCGCCATGCGTTGGACCGTGAAGCTTTCCTCGAAGGTCGCCCGAACCGCCCTGCGATCAAGCGTGTGAATACGCGAGACCGCGTCGACAGCTTCGTCGATGTCGTTGACGATAAAACCGCAGACTCCATCAGCAAGTATCTCCGGGACCGATCCCGAGCGGAAGGCGATGACCGGAGTGCCGCAGGCCATGGCTTCGATCATGACGAGACCGAAGGGTTCCGGCCAGTCGATCGGAAAGAGAAGTGCCGCCGCGTTACCCAGAAATTCCGCCTTTTGATGGTCGCCGATCTCGCCGATGAATTCGACATTTTCATGGGTCTCGACCAGCGGCGCGATCACCTCGTCCCAATAGGCCTGATCGACCTTGTCGATCTTGGCGGCTATCTTGAGCGGCAGCCCGGCGCGTGCGGCGATCTCGATGGCACGATCCGGCCGTTTTTCCGGCGAGATTCGCCCGAGAAAAGCGAGATAGCCCCCGGCCGGGTTGCGGCGAAACGGCAGAAGATGGCTCGGCAGACCATGATAGACATTGCCGGCCCAGTCGGTGCGACCGATCGGCTCGCGCTGGTGATGCGAAATCGAAACCAGCGGAACTTCGGGGAAGGTGGCGTAGAAAGGCTTCAAGTCCGGCATGTCGAGCCGACCGTGAAGCGTCGTCACCGTTCGATCGGCGAAACTGCGGATGAGCGGAAACTGCAGTATGTCGACATGAAAATGCAGAACGTCGAATTCATCGGCACGCCGGCAGACTTGGTCAAGCATGATCACGTGATAGGGCATGGGGTCTTTGATCTTTGGATCCAACCGGAGCGCCATGTCCGAGCAACGCACAAGCTTTGCTGCAGTCCTCGAGTCGCCGCTCGCAAATAACGTGACGTCGTGTCCCTGCCGGACAAGTTCTTCGGTGAGATAGGAGACGATGCGCTCCGTGCCGCCATAGAGGCGTGGGGGACAGCTTTCGTAGAGCGGAGCGATCTGAGCAATTTTCATGAAACCTCTTGTGCGGGCGAAGCATCTATTGGGTCGCGCGCCCACAAGGGCTCGCGGCTTTGCCCATCCGGGATGAACGCAGTTGCGCCCGTTTCGGGTCAAAAGGGAAGCGAAAACGCCCAGCTGGCCGCCAAGGACTCCGGAAGGCTTTCCGGGCGCGCCAAAAGCAACCCGATGCTCGCTGCTCGAACTTGCCTGCTTTCAAAGCGAAAGCGAAAATTCGAGCGAAGCCTCGGCCATTGCTCAATATGTCGGAGGTGCCTACCTTTCCCGCATGGCCTCGGAGGCGATCTTGGCGAGGGGAGAGAGAATGTAGTCAATGACACGACGGCTTTCAGTCTTGACCTCGGCGGTCACCGTCATGCCGGGAGTGAGCCGTACGATGGCGTTGTCGACCGCAATTGCGCGCTCGTCGAGCGATAGCGTCACTGCGAAGACGAAGTTCTGCTGTCCCGGCGGCGGATTGGTGTTGGCGGCGTTGGCGAGACTGGTGGCGTTGGCCTGCACCCGGCGCGCATCCTGCTCGTCGACGGCGTCAGTAGCGATGCGGATGACGCGGCCATGCAGCGTGCCGTAGCGCGTGAACGGGAGGGCATCGACCTTGATCGCAGCGTCCTGGCCAAGCTTGACGAAACCGATGTCGCTATTACCCATGTAGACTTCAACGTTGAGGGCCCCCTCGCTCGGCACCAGGATCATGAGCTGCTGGCCGGTGGTCACGACCTGGCCGACCGTGGTGACGGCGAGCTGTTGCACGGTTCCGTCGATCGGTGCCGTGAGGCGCGTGCGGGCGAGCTTGGCGCGCGCCTTGACGAGCTGCTGGGCGCTGTCCTCGGACTTGCGCTCGGCATCGGCGCGCTTGCCCTCGTACTCGGCGATGAACTGAGAGCGGGCCTTGGCCTTCTCGCTGTCGAGTTCGGCGACTGCGGCATCGGTCTCGGTGAGCTGGCCCTGATCGGAGGCGAGCTGGCTCTGGGCTCGCTGCAAGGTCTCTTGTGCGTCGATCACATTGGTGCGCGGACCAGCGTTGCGCTGTACGAGCGTGTCGCGCATAGTGACGCGTTCCTGCAGCGTATCAATCAGCTTCAGCTCGTAGTCGATACTGGCGCCAAGTCGCGCCGCGCTCGCGCGGCGTTGCGCGATCTGCCGGTCGATATTTGCGAGTGTGTCGGCGAGCTGCCTCAAATCGGCGGCGAGGACCGCCTCCTCGCGCAACCGCACAAGGGCAGGAACCGCGGCGTCCCACGGGATCGCCGCAGCGACGTCGAGGCCGCCGCGGATGCTCGCTACCCCCGCGCGCCGGCGCGCTGCCTCGGCACGCGACGCAATGAGCGCGTCGGACAAGCCACGCTCGTCGGCGACCGCATCGGTCGGATCGAACTCGATGAGAGGGTCGCCCGCCTTGACGCGCTGGCCGTTTTCCACAGCAAGAGACAAGACTTTGCCGGGTTCGAGCGGCTGGATCACCTTGGAGCGGCCGGTCGCCTCGATCTTGCCTTGCGCCACGGCATGCACGTCGAGCCGGCCAAAGAAGGACCAGGCGAGCGCAGCGGCCACGAAGGCGCACAAAGTCAACATCAGCGCCACGGGCTTGGGCGATGGCGGGGTTTCCAGGATCGCGATGGCGGCGGGCAGGAACTCGCGGTCGCGGCCGCTTACCAGGACCGGCATCGGGCGCGGCGCAGGCTCGGGCGGACGCACTTTCTCGTTCATCCCGCCCTCGCCTCGTCGTTCTGCAAGGCCCAGAGATGCGCATAGAGCCCACCCTTGTGCTGCAGGAGTTCGGCATGCGTGCCCTGCTCGACGATACGGCCCCGGTGCATGCTGATGATGCGGCCACAAGGCCTCACCGCCGCCAGGCGATGAGCGATGATGATGACGGTTCGGCCGCGCACGATGGTCCGCATATTGTCCTGGATGATGCGTTCGCTCTCATAGTCGAGCGCGCTCGTCGCCTCGTCCAAGATCAGGATGCGCGGGTTGGTCACGAGCGCGCGCGCGATGGCGATGCGCTGGCGCTGGCCACCGGAGAGGTTGGCGCCGCGCTCCTCGATGATCGTGTCGTAACCCTGCGGCAGGCGGACGATGAACTCCTCGGCGCCGGCGAGTCTGGCGATATGCATCACGAGCGCGCGCGGCATGGCGGGATCGGCAAGCGCGATGTTGTCGTGGATCGAGCGGTTGAACAGCAGGTTCTCTTGCAGGACTACGCCGATCTGGCGCCGCAGCCAGCCGGGATCGAGCTGGGCGATGTCAATGCCGTCGAGCAGCACCTGCCCCTGCTCAGGCGCATAGAGGCGCTGGATGAGCTTGGTGACCGTCGACTTGCCCGAGCCGGACGGGCCGACGATACCGAGGACCTCGCCGGGGCGGATGGATAGAGAGAAATCGCGCAGCACTTCGGGCGCGCCGGGCCGGTAGCGAAAATTAACGCCCTTCAGTTCGATCGCGCCCTGAGGCGGCGGCAGGCTCGGCGAGTTCCGCGGCACCGGCTCGGTCGGCGCGTTGAGAATATCACCCAAGCGCTCGACCGAGACCTGCACCTGCTGGAAATCCTGCCAGAGCTGCGACAGGCGGAGGATCGGCTGCACCACCTGGCTTGCGATCATGTTGAATGCAATCAGTTCGCCGACCGTCATCGAACCGGCGATCACGGCTTGCGCGCCGAAGAGCAGGATCAGCGCAGTCGTCAGCCTGCTCACATATTGGATGAGGTTCTGCCCAGCCGTGCCGAGCATGGTGGCGTCGAAGGCGGTGCGGACATAGGCCGCGAGTTTTTCCTCCCATTGCGCCTGCATCATCGGTTCGACGCTCGCCGCCTTCAGCGTGTGTGCGCCGATGATGGATTCGACCAGGAACTGCTGGCTCCGCGCGCCTTGATTGAACTTCTCGTTGATCCGGTCACGCAGAAACGGGCGAATCAGCGTGGCGATCAGCACATAGACCGGGATCGAAAGCACGACGATCAAGGTCAGCGTCTGCGAATAGAGGAACAGGACCGCGATGAAGACGAACGTGAAGACGAGGTCGATGACAGAGGAAAGACCCTGACCGGTGAGGAAGGAACGAATCGTCTCGAGTTCGCGTACGCGCGCCACCGTTTGCCCGGCGGGCCTCGTCTCGAAGTAGGCAAGCGGCAAGCGGAAAAGGTGGTGGAACAGGCGCCGGCCAAGTTCGACATCGATCCGGTTGGTAGTGTGGTTCAAGGTGTAGGAGCGCAGATATTGCAGCACCCCCTCGAACAGGCCGAGCGTGATCATGCCGACGACCAGCACAATCAGTGTCGACAGGCCTTTGTGCACCAGGACCTTGTCGACCACGAGCTGGAAGAACAAGGGCGTCACCAGCGCGAAGAGCTGCACGAAGACCGAAGCGATCAGCACGTGACCGAGCGGCTTGCGATAGCGCCAGATCGAGGGCAGAAACCAGGAGAAGCCGAACCTCTTGGGATCGAGGCCCGCTCCACCTGGCCGCCGGGCGATCAAAATCACCGTGCCGTCGAAGCGCTGGGCGACCTCCTCGGTCGGTACATCCACCGGCATGCGCTGGACTGGATCGATCAGGCGTCTCACACCCGTCGAGGGCCCGGCCGACATCACCGCAAAGCCGCCCTCTTTCAGGCCAATGATCGCGGGCAGCGGGACGCGCGCGAGCCGCGCCGCGCCGGCCCGCTCGATGATCCGCGCCCTGAGGCCGAGGAGCAGCCCGGCCTGCACGATGTCCTCCGGCCCTGCCATGCGCCCGCCGAGCGCCAGCTCGTGGCCGAGCTGCGCCGGATCCGCCGCTATCCGATAATAGCCCGCAATCAGCGTGAGCGCGCAAAGGCCTATGTCGAGCGGCGTTGGCGGTGTCGACCCCGCTGCAGAAGCTGGTTGTTCTTGTCGCGAGCCCATCACGCTGAATGTCCGGCGAAATTCGCCGCCGAATAGCTGGAGTGAACGGCCGCGGGATCGATTCTCCACAGATCCGACGCGTCCTGCCCGCCTAGCCCGGCCACCGTACCGGAGAAACTCGACGGAATGTCGAGCTGCGGCGTGCCGATCGGAGCGACGAAGGCCAGATTGCCGGAAGCCGGTATGTCGACACCGAGTACATCGCCTCCGGTGATTGTGCCCGTCCCAACGCTCCCTGTCCCCGCGGCGACGACCATCCAGCAATTATCGGCCGCTAACGCCGAAGCCGTCTCGGTGAAGGTCATCTGCAGCGGACCACCGTATCCCGAACCCCAAGGATTATGCAGGGTGAACGTCTCGGTGATGGAATTATAACCGATGACTTCCAGCGAATGATCCGCGACGAGATTGCCGTTGTCGTTGCCGCCTGGCGTGTCTACCTCGACTTCCTCGCCCGATGCAAACGCCGAGCCGATAACGGATGCGTCCGAAACCAGCTGCCCCGGGGCGTAAGAGGTGCTGCTCTGGCCGGTGATCTCTTCGAGCGCCGCGCCGGGGTAGCCGGAGTCAAGACCCTCGTAGGAGTTGCTGGCGGAATTGAGCGTTCCACCGTGCACGGCGTCAGGTTCGGCGTTGAGTTGGGCGAACGCCTTCTCGACCAATTCCGCCCACATCGGAGTGCCCGAAGCGCCGTTGGCGAATTCGAGAGTCGATCCATTCGCCCATTGATACCCGCCGCTCATATTCGGCAGGTCATTGTCAACGGTCACATATTCCGCAGTTCCGTTGACGAAGAATCGGACCCCGTAAGTTCCGTTGCTGTTGGGAGTGATCATCGATTCGATCGCGCTCGGATCCTGCAATGCGACTTCTGCGAGCGCGGCCATGAAATAGCAGTCTCCGAGATTGCCTTGATTGACATCGAGATAGCTTGGGGTACCGCTCGTTCCGAACAGCGAAGCGTTATCGGCCTCGTATATTGGATTATAGTTCGGATCGCCAATGCCTGACAGGTTCATGCTGGGCAAATCCGTACCCAGGAACCATTTCCCGATGAGCTCGTCGACCTCAGTTTGTGTCGAGGTCGCTGAAAGGTTCCCGAGCGCAACAGACGTGGACGCGCCCCCGGTCCAATATTGGTTGGCAGGATCACCGTCTATCAGGCTGTTAGTAATGTCCTGCACATAGGTCGACGTCGATATACCGCCTGTGGCGTTCAGCATCGAGGCGAGTGTTTGCAGTGTGCTGAACTTGCTGGCGTTCATTCCACCGACGGCGGCGTCGTCCAGAATCGTCAGCATCGACTGGTAGCTGAGGGAATCGTTCACCATCAGCTTGCCGACATCGGCCCTGATACCCGCATCTTGCAAACTGTTCAGGACACTGGGCGCGGTGGTGGTGGCGGTAAAGGAACTGTCGGCCGACCAGGTCCCGACCGTGGCGTCATAGACATCGACGTAAAGCGTCTGGCTAGCGGCCGCGGGGCCGCCGATATAATCGACGTTGCTCAGATTGCTCGAGCTGACGTCGATCCACTGCCCCGTCGGCTCGG
>JBKQHN010000060.1:0-16068 GCA_052148755.1 Beijerinckiaceae bacterium
GCCGCGGTGAAGCCGATGCAGATCGACGTCAGCTTGCTCGGCGGCACGGCAGCGACGCACGACGCGATCACCCGCCGTCGGGGCTCGTTCGAGAAGACGCTCGCGGGGGTGAGGCGGCTTCGCGCCCGCGGGCTGCGCGTCTTGCTCAAGTGCGTCGCGATGAAGAAGAACATCGCGGAGCACCCGCTCATCCTCGCGATCGGTGAGGAGCTCGGCTGCGAGGTCGCGTTCGACATGGAGGTGACTCCGAAGAACAACGGCTCGCGAGCGCCGACCGAGCTGACCGTCGAGGGGGAGGGGGCGTTCGAAGCGTCGCGCCTCGTAGGGCGGAACGTCGGAGACGACGCTGGCGATGCGGGTGACGCGGACGAGGGAAGCGACGATCCCCAGGAGAAGGAGCCGCGCGAAGTGCGGCTCGGGAGCTCCCCATGCGCCGCGGGGCACCGCTACGTCCACATCGGTCCGACGGGCGACGTCTTCCCGTGCACTTCGTGGACGAAGCCACTCGGAAACCTCCGCCGGACGAGCTTCCGCGACCTTTGGAACACCAACCCGATGCTCAAGGAAGTCCGCGCCAAGCGCGTCGCCGACTTCCCGACGTGTACACGATGCGAGCTTCTCACGGTCTGCAACCCGTGCATGGCGCTCAGCCTCCTCGAGCAGGGGAACCTGGACGGGCCTTCTCCGACGAAATGTCGTGCGACGGAGGCGCGCGCGAAGGCGCGTGGGATTGCGGGAGAGGCGGGGGGGTTCAAGGAAGGACTTTTTCCCCGAGCGGCGCATGCATTGCAGCCAAGTGATGGGCTCGTGCAGCTTCGTCGTAAGTCCGCGTAAGATGGGAAGGGTCGCGAGGTAACGCGCTTCGGACGCGCCTCGATGCGAGCGATCGTTACAGCCTGGCTCGACGAGAAGGGGGCGCAGACTCGATTTCCGCGGTCGTTGAACCGTTGCCGTCGCGCGCGCAACAGACGTTCCGCGGGCACCCGGCTTCGCGGCATTTTCGCGGCACAAGTGTCACGTGCGGACCGATGGTCACGCACGGGAGCGCGTGCTAGGTTGAAGCGGATCGTCTGTCTCGAGGGAGGTTTATCCGTGCGCAAGCATTTGCTGACAACGGGGTTGGTCGTCACGGTGATCGGGTGCGGGGTCGCGTCCAACCAAGGCAGGCTGCCTTCCACGAGCACGCCCTCCGCTAGCGCTGCCGCGACGCGCGCCGCTGCCATCCGCGACGTCCTGCGGACGCACGGAAAGGCGATCGGCGGCTCCACGTACCGCGTGGCGGGCGGCGGTCAGGACACCCCTGACTTTCGCGTCCAGCTCCAACGCATGATGCGCGAGCACCCCGCGGGCTCAACGGGCGCCGATTGGAACGTCCTCACGAGCACGCCCGTCCACTCGGCGCCCGCGACGTATACGCAACTCGGCGCGCAGGGATCGTACGACCAGCTCGCGGTCGCAGTGGACTCGACGAATTTTGCGGCCGGGGCGACCATCGGCTACGCGTCGGGCGCGGAGAACTCGGGTGCGGCCGCATCGACGTCCAGCCTCATGGTCTTTGCGGATCTCTACAACACGAACCCCGCGCTCCTTTACTACAACGGCTCGAACGTCAAGTTCGTCCCATACGGCTATCTCGACTACAGCTTCCCGACCTACGGCTCGACCGCCGTCCCACGCATCTACGGGCTTACCACGGGGGGTGACCTCTACTGTTATCAGAGCCCAGCAGCGGTCGGGAGCAGCTCGACGACCCCCGCGACCCTCGGGGCGTGCTCGAACTGGGGGGAAGCCGACCAAGCAGACAGCGGAAGCGCAGTCACCTACAGCGCGCCTTACCCCGTCTACTACTTTGGCAGCGATGTAACAAACGTCGCGAACGCCGGCGACATCGTGCGGATGTACTGGGCCGATAACAAAGACCACCTGAATTGCCTGACGCTCCAGGAAGAGTCGGCGTCCACGGCACCCGAGAAATGCAGCGCCCTCTCCGGCAAGGCCGACTTCCAAGGTGCTGCCAAGCTGGAAGCGTCACCGGTGGTCGTGAACACGATCACGGACTGGACCAACGCGACGAAGTCGACGACGGGGGACTACACCGTCTACTTCGGCGATGAAGCGGGCGTCTTCTACGAAGTTCTGGACCAGAACGACAGCACCGCCAACAACGTCAAGCAGACGAACGCTTGGTGCCTCCCCACCAACACGTCGGGGACGACATGTGAGAGTCCCACCGGACAGCAGCCATATTCGATCGTCGGCTCGCCGGCGATCTTCAACCCGGCCTCCGGCTCCGGTGCGTCGTACGTCTTCGTCGCGGGGGTTCTGAATGCCGGTGTCCCACCCTGCACGGGCACGACAGCCTGTGCGGCGCTCTTCCAGTTCCCGTTGCCGACCTCGACCACAGTCGCGAGTTGGTCGGCCCCGAGCATCGCGATACTCAACACGAACCAGACCGCGCCGATCTTCGGCGGCGTCATGTTCGACTACAACAACAACACGGCCTACGTCACGACCAACGGCACGCTCTACACCGTGGCCTTTAGTACGACCATCAGCGGAACCGCGGCGCCGACCACGCTCTTCAAGGTCCCGCGGGAGGACTTCTACATCGAAGAGACGGCGGTCGTCCCCGCCAGCTTCCCGATTGGCGGACCCTTCACGTGGGGCACCAGCAGCACCAGCTGGGTATGCGTGCAGAAGGAAACCCATTCGCGCTCGTTTTGGATCGACAGCAAAATGGCCTTTCCGTCGCCGCAGACATAGGCTCCGTAAGGTGCGATCGTTGGATGGTTGAGGCTGTTGCGCTGGGGTGCGTGGCCGCCGTAGACATATTGCAGGTAGGGAACGTTCATCCAGTCGGCGAGGGAATGGAAGAGCGAGACGGAAAGATGGCGGCCGATGCCATTGCGTGCCCGCCCGAGCAAAGCCTGCAAAATCGCCTGAAAAGCTGTCATGCCGGCGGCGATATCGCAGACCGAGACGCCGACTCGCGCCGGCCCTTCCGGCGTGCCGGTGATCCCGGAGAGTCCCGTCTCCGCCTGGACGAGCAGGTCATAGGCCTTCATGTCGCGATAGGGTCCCGCCTCTCCATAGCCGGAGATCGAACATGTGATCAGGCGTGGATCGCGGCGGCGAAGTTCGACGGGGTCAAATCCCAGTTTTTCAATCGCGCCTGGGGCGAGATTTTGAATGAAGACGTCGGCTTTGCCGATCATAGCGTGCAAAATCTCGTGGTCCCCGGCCATTTGCAGGTCGAGGCAAATCGATTCCTTGCCGCGATTGAGCCAGACGAAATAGGCGCTCTCTCCCTTGACGAAACGGTCGTAGCGACGTGCGAAATCGCCTTCCGGACGCTCCACCTTCACCACGCGGGCGCCGGCATCGGCAAGCCGCTCAGAGACATAGGGCGCGGCAACGGCCTGTTCGACCGATATGACGAGCAGGCCTTCGAGATCCTTCGGCATGGGTCACCCAATGATAGGCGCTGAACGGCAAAAGCGCGAATGCGTAGCCCGCCGGAAGGCTGGCCGCGCCACAGCCGCGCGCAATCCGCACCTCACCATGGCTTGCTGCTTTCCCCTTGGCCTGATCTCGTCTAAACGCTTTCGGAGCGAGGCGAAAGGCGACGACTTTGGAACAGCAGAACGCGGCTGCAGAGGCAGGGGCCATGCGGGTCGGGTGGCAGGTCGGTTTTTGGATCGGCGCCCTTGCCTTGTTCATGTTGCTTTTGTGGTGGTTCAGCGGTGTCCTTCTGCCCTTCGTCGCGGCCATGGTGATCGGCTATCTGCTCGATCCCGTCGTCGGCGCGCTGCAGAAGCTGGGCCTTGGCCGCGCGCCCGCCACTTTGTTCATCCTTGCCCTCGTCATATTCGTCATTGTCGTAATCTTCATCCTCATCGTTCCTGTGCTGGCCCATCAGCTGTCGGGATTCGTGCAGTCGCTGCCGGACATTCTGAGCAAATTGCAAAGCCTGATCGCGGCGGCGGGCGAGAAACTCATCAAAGACTATGGCGGGGTTCTCTTCGAAAAACTGGGAGTCGAGGGCGGCAACGCGCCGGATATCCGCGCTAGCGTCAACGACCTGGTCGGCCAGGCTGCGCACTGGTCCGGATCGTTTCTCAATACCCTGGTGGCGCGCGGCGTCGCGCTCGTCAGCCTCGTCTCCCTCATCGTCGTGACGCCCGTGGTCGCGTTCTACATTTTGTTGGACTGGCACAAGATGATCGCGACGCTCGATGGACTCGTGCCGCCGCGGCATCGCCCCACTGTGCATGAATTGGCGCGCGACATCGATCGTGCCTTGGCCGGCTTTTTGCGGGGCCAATCACTCGTCTGCCTGTGCCTCGGAACCTGGTACGGGTTGGGCCTCACCCTGGTGGGCGTCAACTTCGGCTTTCTGATTGGCATTTCGGCCGGTTTCCTGAGCTTCATTCCCTACGTCGGCTCGCTCACCGCGCTCGTCGTTGGGACAACTGTCGCAGTCGTTCAGGGCTGGCCGAATTGGCAATTGCCGGCCATGGCTTTGGCTGTCGTCGTCACAGGGCAATTTCTCGAAGGCAATATCTTGGGACCGAAACTCGTCGGCGGCAGCGTCGGCGTGCATCCCGTGTGGCTCATCTTCGCCTTGCTCGCCTTCGGCAGCCTTTTCGGTTTCGTTGGACTCATCGTGGCAGTGCCGCTGGCTGCCGCGGGCGGTGTCTTATTGCGCTTCGCCATCAAGCGTTATAGAGCAAGCGCGCTCTACACGGATCTGCCGCCGACCTACATTAAGCTGCTGCAAAAGACGCCGACCGAAACGCCGATAGAGAAGGAAAGCTGAGGCCGTGACGGACAAGCACGTCCGGCAGCTCGCGTTCGACCTCACCCGGGCGCCGCAATTCGGACGCGACAATTTTCTCGTATCCAGCTCCAACGAAGCGGCGTTCAGGTTGATCGAAGCCTGGCCGAACTGGCCGGCCGCTGCTTTGCTTCTGCTCGGACCTCCGGGATCGGGCAAAAGCCATCTTGCCGCGATTTTTGCGGCACGCACGCAAGCCGCAATCATTTCAGCTGCGGCGCTCGCGCAGGCGGACCTCGTCTTGCTTGCGGGGCAGGCGGCGATCGTCGTCGAGGATGCGGATCGGATCGGCGCCGACGAAGCGAGCCTGTTTCATCTGTTCAATCTCGCGCAGGAACTGAAAACCGCCATGCTCCTGACAGCCCGCGACAAGCCCGAGAGCTGGGGCTTGCACACGGCCGATCTCCTCTCGCGCCTGCGCCTTTGCCCGAGCGTCGTACTGCGCCCGCCCGACGAGGCACTTCTCGAGGCCGTCATCGTCAAATTGTTCTTCGATCGCCAGCTAAATGTTGACGTCGGCGTCATTGGCTTCATGGCGCTGCACATGGAGCGCTCGTTCGATGCTGCCCGCCGACTGGTCGAGCAGCTCGATCGCGAAGCGCTGGCGCGCGGCGTGCCGATCACGAAATCGCTGGTGCGCGAAATCTTGGGCGCAGACTCGGGGAAAGATCCGAACCACGAGTCTGCTTAGCCGAGCTTCGCGGTCGCGCAGCTCATTTGCCCGATCCTGCGAAACGCTTGTTCCAGAATGCTGCGATTTCGCCGACGACGCCGCGGCGGAAGACGAGCACGCAGGCGACGAAGATGACGCCTTGGATCACAGTGACCCATTGGCCGAATTGCGCCAGGTAATTCTGCATCGCGACGATGACGAAGGCACCGACGACCGGACCCAAGATCGTTCCAAGGCCGCCGATCAGGGTCATCAGCACGACCTCGCCTGAGGTGCCGAAATGCACATCGGTGAGCGAGGCGTTTTGCGTCACGATGGCTTTGGTTGCGCCGGCGAGGCCGGCGAGAGTGGCCGATAAGACGAAGGCGGCGACCTTATAATGGTCGACCTTGTAGCCGAGCGAAATGGCCCTCGGTTCGTTCTCGCGAATGGCCTTCAAAATCTCGCCGAACGGCGAATTGACGATTCTATGGATCAAAAGGAAGCCCAAAAGAAAAATGCCCAGGACCACGTAATAAAGGGTGAATTGGTTCGACAGGTTGATGAAGCCGAAGAGATGGCCCTGGGGGACCGCCTGGATCCCGTCCTCGCCATGCGTGAACGGTGCTTCGAGGCTGAAGAAATAGATCATCTGCGACAAGGCGAGGGTGATCATCGCGAAATAGATGCCCTGCCGGCGGATGGCGAGTGCACCGACGACGATGCCGAGTACGCCGGCTGCTAGCGAAGCGGCAATGATGCTGAGTTCGGGCGGCCAACCCCAGACCTTGGCGATATGGGCGCTGAAATAGGCCGCCGAACCGAAGAACATCGCATGGCCGAAGGACAATAGCCCGACGTAGCCGATGAGCAGGTTGAAGGCACAGGCAAAAAGCGCGAAGCAAAGCGCCTGCATGAGAAAGAACGGGTAGGCGACGAAGGGCGCGATGGCGAGAAGAACGACGATGATCGCGAAGGCGATGAGTTCTGCGTTCGGTCGTTCGCCGGCGCGCACGATGGGGATCGAATCTGAAGGAGCGGTCATGTCAGGCTACTCTGCCGAAGAGGCCGGCGGGTTTGATCAGCAACACAATCGCCATGATGACGAAGACGACCGTATTCGACGCTTCCGGATAAAAGACTTTCGTCAAGCCTTCAACGAGACCGAGGGAAAACCCGGTTATGATCGACCCGAGGATCGACCCCATGCCGCCGATTACCACGACGGCGAACACGACGATGATGATTTCGCTGCCCATCAAGGGGCGTACCTGATTGATCGGCGCGGCGAGCACGCCGGCGACCGCGGCGAGCGCCACGCCAAGACCATATGTGAGCGTGATCATCATCGGCACATTGATGCCGAAGGCCCGCACGAGCGTCGGGTTCTCGGTGGCCGCGCGCAAATAGGCGCCGAGCCGCGTTCGCTCGATCGTGAACCACGTGCCGAGGCAGACGACGAGCGAGAAAGCGATGACCCAGGCCCGGTAATTCGGCAAATACATGAAGCCGAGATTCTTGCCGCCTTGCAGCTGCGCCGGGATACTGTAGGGAAGCCCCGACGAGCCGAAAGAATTCTGGAACAGGCCTTCGATGATCAAGGCGAGCCCGAGGGTGAGCAGCAGACCGTAGAGATGATCGAGCTGAGCGATCCGCCGGAGCATGGTCCGCTCGATCACCATACCGACCACGCCGACCACGAGCGGGGAAATGAGCAGGGCCCACCAATAGGACAGCCCGATGCCGACATGCACTGTTTCCAATGTGCCCTTGCTGAACAATATTGCAAGGTTGGGCACGTCGATACCGTTCAGCAGAAACCAGGCGCAAAACGCACCCATCATATAAAGCGCTCCATGGGCAAAATTGACGATGTTCAACATGCCGAAGATCACCGCCAGACCGAGGCTCAGCAAGGCATAGAAAGCCCCATTGATCAGCCCGAGAAGCAATTGGCCGAACAAGTTCTGCGCTGTTATGCCGAGGATCGGTATCATTTTGGCTCCGCTCTATTCAGGATGCATCTGCGAGCGCGTCGCAGATGCATGTTGTTTGAGGCGTCCGGGCGCGATTACTTGACCAGGGTGCAACCGCCATCGGCCAGCGGCCGGAAGGCCTCATTGCCCGGAATCGTTGCAATGAGCTTGTAATAATCCCAAGGCCGTTTCGATTCATCCGGCGTCTTGACTTCGAAGAGATAGACTTGATGGATCGTCCGCCCATCGACTCTGATCTCACCCTTGCCGAACAGCGGGTCGTCGGTCGGAATTTCTTTCATTTTTGCGACGACCTTGGCGCCGTCGCTCACGTCGCCCAGAGCTTCAGCCGCCTTGAAATAGTGCAGGAGTGCCGCATAGTCGCCGGCCTGCACCATGTTCGGCACGGCACCGGACTTCATTCTTTTCTGGAAGCGCTCGGAAAACGCACGAGTCTGATCGTTGAGGTCCCAATAGAAACTATTGGTCAGTGTAAGGCCATGTGCGAGGTTTATGCCCAAAGCATGGATGTCGTTGATGAAGAGGAGCAGACCGGCGAGCTTCTGGCCGGCCGCCGTGATGCCGAATTCGGCGGCTTGTTTGATCGCATTGCTCGTATCGCCGCCGGCATTAGCAAGGCCGACAACCTTTGCGCCAGAGGCTTGCGCTTGCAAAAGAAAGGATGAGAAATCTGCAGTGCTCAGCGGATGGCGCACTTTGCCGAGGATCTTGCCGCCGGCCTTTTCAACGGCCGCCCCCGTATCTCTTTCGAGCGCGTGGCCAAAGGCATAATCGGCCGTAAGGAAGAACCAAGTGTTGCCGCCCGCCTTGGTCAATGCCGTGCCGGTGCCATTCGCCAGCATGTAGGTATCATAGGCCCAGTGCACAGTGTTCGGCGTGCAGGCCTTGCCCGTCAGATCGGATGATGCCGGCCCGTTGGCGAGGAAGACCTTGTTCTTGTCCTTGACCACTTGGCTGACGGCCAAGGCCACACCCGAATTGGGGATATCGACGATGACGTCCACTTTGTCGAGATCGAACCATTGCCGCGCAATATTGGTACCGATATCCGGCTTGTTCTGGTGATCGCCGTGGATCACCTCGATTTTCCAGCCTTTTTGCAAGAGGCCCGAATCTTCGACGGCCATTTGCGCGGCCAATACGGAGCCCGCGCCGCCGACGTCGGCATAGAGGCCCGACTCGTCGCTGAGCACGCCGATCTTGATCGTCTTGGTCTGTGCCTGCGCAGCTCCCGCAAAGAGCAAAGCCGCGCAAAGTCCTGCCGCTAGAGTCAACCGTTTCATATTAAGTCCTCTCCTTTGCCCGACGGCGTTGTCAGTCAGACGCCCAGATATTCGTGCAGTTTAGACATGTTAGCTTCAAGTTCGGCGTTGGCGAAGGTATCGATGACGCGACCGTGTTCCATGACATAGTAGCGATCGGCTACCGTCGAAGCGAAACGGAAATTCTGTTCGACCAGCAGAATCGTGAATCCCTTGTCCTTCAATTGCGCGATCGTGCGGCCGATCTGCTGGATGATGACCGGCGCGAGCCCCTCGGTGGGCTCGTCGAGCAAAAGCAGGTGGGCACCAGTGTGCAAGATCCGGCCGATCGCCAGCATCTGCTGCTCGCCGCCGGACAATTTCGTGCCCTGGTTCTTCATCCGCTCTTTGAGATTGGGGAAAAGTTCGAGGATCTGCTCGACAGGCAAGCCGCCCGGTTTGACCCGCGGCGGCAGCACGAGATTTTCTTCGACACTGAGGCTCGAGAAAATGCCCCGCTCTTCGGGACAGAAGGCAATGCCCGTCCGGGCGATCCGATCGGAGGTCGCCGAAATCAATTCCTTCGTTTCGAACCGAATGGACCCCTTGCGCTTGCCGACGATACCCATGATCGATTTCAAAGTCGTCGTCTTGCCGGCCCCGTTGCGGCCGAGCAACGTCACGACCTCGCCAGCGCGAACGTTGAAATCGACGCCGTGCAGAATATGCGATTCGCCATACCAGGCTTCGAGATTTGTGACTTCGAGGAGAGTCGGCGGTTCAGCCATGACCCACCCCCATATAGGCTTGCTGCACGTCGGGATTTTTCGAGACCGTTGCATAGTCGCCTTCGGCCAAAACATGGCCGCGGGTCAGCACCGTGATCGTGTCGGACAAAGACGCGACGACTTGCAGGTTGTGTTCCACCATCAGGATCGTCCGATTGGCGGAAACGCGTTTGATGAGAGCCTGGATACGCTCAATGTCCTCATGCCCCATGCCCGCCATCGGCTCGTCGAGCAGCATCAGTTCCGGATCGAGGGCCATAGTGGTCGCAATCTCGAGTGCCCGTTTGCGGCCATAGGACATTTCGACAGCAACCGTCCGCGCATAATCGGCGAGGCCGACGTCATCGAGCAGGCTCTCGGCGCGCGCGTTCAAACTCTCGAGGACGCGTTTCGAGCGCCAAAAATCGAACGAATTTCCACGCGTCCGCTGGAGAGCGACGCGGACGTTCTCAAGGGCCGTCAGATGCGGAAAGACTGCCGAGATCTGGAATGATCGGACGAGGCCCAGGCGGGCGACGTCAGCGGGCGGCATCGCACTAATGTCCTTGCCGTTATAGACGATGCGGCCGCGCGTCGGCCGCAAGAATTTGCTGAGGAGATTAAAGCAGGTTGTCTTGCCAGCGCCGTTGGGGCCGATCAATGCATGAATGCTGCCACGCTCGACGCGCAAGTTGACGTCCCTGACAGCGATGAATCCGGCGAATTCCTTGGCTAGCCCTTCGGTCTCGAGAATATAGTCGCCACGCACTCAACCGACCTCCCTCCGTCCCCCCATTGCCCGCGCCGTCACCCCTGGCAAGGCGGGACATGCCCAATCTGGCCATGGACAGAAAAACGAAAGCAGTGGAAGAAAGCTACACCCGATCACCCGACTATAATCAAGTCTATATTCCCGGTCCGAACGGCTTTGATCCATTCTTTCGCGAAAAAATGTGAATGCTCGCGCCGCCTATCCTAGCCTCGATCGATAATCAAGTCCTGCTTGCAGTTTTGCCTGGCTTTGAAGTTGGGCAGGGCTGCCGATGCGGCTAAAGATCGCTAAGGCGTCAATTTCGGTAACAGGCGGCAGGCCATCGCAAACCATCGGATATTTTCGTAAGTGCTCGGGAGTTGTTCCATAACGTATTGAAAATAAAGATGTTGCTCGGTGTTGATTAACGCGCCTAGTGGGAATGGGCGAGAATTTCTGGATCGCCGCCATGGCGATTTCGGCGGCTGAAACTGACTGCACCCGGAGCGCCATTTCGCCAGATCAAGACGATTGCGGAAAACCGGTTCCCACTTTTCCTCATCCCACTCTGCCAGGTACGATGAGGGTCGGCGCCGACGGCAGGCTCTGGCCTCATTTAGACGCGGCCTTTTGCACTGCGAAAATCTGAAACCGGCGCAGCCGGCGTAATATCAGCACCGGGCCGAGCGAAGCCCAACTCAGCCCGGACCCTGAAAAGCTCGGTACAAGCCCAGGATTATTTCCAGCCGGCTTCCTTGTCGCACGCCTTTTGCTCCGCGACGTGGGTCTTTTCCCATTGCGTAATCGATTGGGTCTCGTTGCTTGACATCTTGTTGTTCATGCAGGTGCAGTATTTCGTGATGACTTCCACCGACGCTTTTTCGTTTTGGTTGTCTTTCAGGCATTGCGCGACCCATTTCAAGTCATCGGCATCCGCCCATGCTGCGCCGCTCGCAAACACTGATCCCAAAAGAACGAGCGCGAATGTTGCCTGCTTCATGATGTCCTCCTCCATCTGAGCCGATGCAAGTCGACGACCGCATGCGGCGCGGCAACGTCGCGCACAAAATAATGTTGCGCAAGCGATTTGACAATCGGGTTACAACATTCGCGGCCCGGATCATGCCCGGCGGGATCGGCGCAGGACGCGAGGTTGCAGCGGTGTGCGAGGCTAGCGGTGCACATGAGAAGAGCGATGACGCTCGGCTTCGCCGTCAAGCATTTCGGTCTGGCAAGCTTTCGATACGGCGCAGGCGTTAAGAAACGGGAGAAAGCGCGAACGTACCGGCGACGAATCACTGCCCTCGCCGCGTTTCTCTTTCATTCCGCCCACATATGGTGGAAAGTGACAGGCGGCAACGCAAGAGGCGCGAACCTTCAGACGAAACAAACCAATCGATTTTAACCAATATGGTTCGGATTGAGGCAGGGTCGGCTACGGCCGCGCTTTGCTCGGCAAGCTCGATCATCGCATGGGAGACATGCGAAGGCAGGCGATCGAAGCTCTGAAGGCCGGCCCTCACGATCCAGGTGCGGGATGCACCGTTGCGGCGAGCTTGGCAACGGCCTCGCGGGCGATAGCGTCCAATCCCGCGCCGCCTTTGCCCAAATGCGCGATGATTTGCGCACGCATGCGCGGATCCCAAAATTTGACCAGGTGATCGGCCGTTGCGGCCACGGCCTGCTCATGCGGCCGGCTTGCAAAAAATTTGCCGATCTGGTTGGCCATGTAGACGAGTTTGTCAGGCGACATGGCGGGAAGCTTCGGCTTTCAATCGTTCCGGACGGCTGAATATCTCGAAATCTTGCCCCCGCGCGACGGCGACGAGCGTCATGTTGCAAGCCTCGGCGAGCCTCACCGCTGCGGCCGTGGGTGCCGAAATGGCGACGAGGACAGGGGCGCCGAACCGGGCCGCCTTTTGGATCAGCTCGATGGAGACGCGGCTCGTCATCAAGATAAAGCCGCGGGCTGCGGGCTGGCCGCGCCGGGCAAGCGCGCCGATCAGCTTGTCCAAGGCATTGTGCCGCCCGACGTCCTCGCGCAGGGCAATGAGGCCCGCTGTCTCCGTCCAGAAACCCGCTGCATGGACCGCGTGGGTCTTTTCGTGCAACTCTTGTCCCAGCGCAAGCGCGGCCATGGCCGCAACGATCGATTGCGGCTCGAAACGATCGGCGTCCGAGGCAAGACGCGGCGTCGGACGCATGGCGGCCTCGAGGCTTTCAATGCCGCAAAGACCGCAGCCTGTCGGTCCCGCGAGCGTCCGGCGGCGGTCGCCATAGGCCTTGCCGCGGTCTTGCCGCAGCCACAGGCGCACTTCGATCCCGAGCGGCATCGTCACAACTTCGAGGCTCGTGATCTCGCCTGCGTCTTCAATCAAGCCTTCCGTTAAAGCGAATCCGACGCCGAAGTCTTCGAGATCGGAAGGCGAGGCCATCATGACCGCATGGGTCGACCCGTTGACGGAGAAAGCGACGGCGATCTCTTCCGGCACGCAGCGCGATGCGGCGAAGGACGAGGCACCGCGCTGGACGACGCAAGCCAGACGCTCGGCAGCCGGCGGTGGGGTGATTGTGGCGTCTTCACTCATTCAGCTGCGTCCGCAACATCGATAATTCGCCGGCTATGTTCGGAGAATTCGCGATAGTCCTCCTGCCATTGCGTCGGCCCGTTCGAGTGCGAGACCTGAACCGCGGTCACCTTATATTCCGGACAGTTCGTCGCCCAGTCCGAATAGTCGGTCGTCACCACATTGGCCTGCGTCATCGGATGGTGGAAGGTCGTATAGACGACGCCGGGCGCGACGCGATCCGTCACCGCGGCGCGCAACGTCGTCTCGCCGGCACGGCTTGCGAGCTTCACCCAGTCGCCTTCGCGAATACCGCGCTGCTCCGCGTCATGCGGATGGATCTCGAGCCGGTCTTCCTGATGCCAGCGCACGTTCTCCGTGCGCCGCGTCTGCGCGCCGACATTATACTGGCTGAGGATGCGGCCAGTGGTGAGGAGCAGCGGGAAGCGCGGCCCGGTCTTTTCGTCGGTGGCGACATATTCAGTCAGCACGAACTTGCCCCTGCCGCGGACGAAATTACCAATGTGCATGACCGGCGTGCCTTCGGGGGCCTTCTCGTTGCACGGCCACTGAATCGAGCCGAGCGCATCGAGCTTGGCGAAGGACACGCCCGCGAAGCTCGGCGTCATCAGCGCGATCTCATCCATGACTTCGCTTGGATGCGCATAGGTCATCTCGAAGCCCATGGCTCTGGCGAGCAGAATCGTGATCTCCCAGTCGGCATAGTCGTTCCTCGGCGCCATGACTTTGCGAACGCGCTGGATGCGCCGCTCGGCATTGGTGAATGTGCCGTCCTTTTCAAGGAAAGTCGAACCCGGCAGAAACACATGCGCATAATTTGCCGTTTCGTTGAGGAAGAGATCTTGCACGACGACGCATTCCATTGCAGCGAGCGCCTTGGCGACATGATGCGTATCGGGATCGGACTGCAAAATGTCCTCGCCTTGAACGTAGAGGCCTCTGAACGTCCCATCGATGGCGGCGTCGAACATGTTCGGAATACGCAGGCCCGGCTCCCTTTCGAGTGGCACGCCCCAGAGCTTTTCGAAAGAGCCGCGCACGGCATCGTTCGAAACGTGGCGGTAGCCCGAAAATTCGTGCGGGAAGGAACCCATATCGCAGGAGCCCTGCACATTATTTTGGCCACGCAGAGGATTGACGCCGACGCCGGGCCGCCCGAGATTGCCGGTGGCCATGGCGAGATTGGCGATCGCCAGCACGGTCGTCGTGCCCTGGCTGTGTTCGGTTACGCCGAGACCATAGTAGATGGCGGCATTGCCGCCCGTCGCATAAAGGCGCGCCGCGGCACGGATCGTTGCGGCCGGCACCCCCGAGACTTTTTCCACTTCTTCCGGGCTGTTATGCGGTTGCGCCACGAACTCCGCCCATGCGCCGAATTCCTCCATGTCGCAGCGTTCGCGCACGAAGGCTTCGTTGACGAGTCCTTCGGTCACGATCACATGGGCGAGCGCGTCGAGCACGGCGACATTGGTGCCTGGACGCAAGGCGAGATGAAACGCCGCTTCGACATGCGGCGTCCGCACAAGATCGATTCTGCGCGGATCGACCACGATGAGCTGCGCCCCTAGGCGCAACCTTTTCTTCAGACGCGACGCGAAGACCGGATGACCGTCGGTCGGATTGGCGCCGATGACGAGGACTACATCGCTTTGTTCGACCGAATCGAAATCCTGGGTTCCAGCCGAAGTTCCAAAGGCGGTACTCAAACCATAGCCGGTGGGCGAATGACAGACGCGGGCGCAAGTGTCGACATTGTTGTTGCCGAAGACGGCGCGGACGAGCTTTTGAACAAGATAGGTTTCTTCATTGGTGCAGCGCGAGGACGTGATGCCGCCGATTGCCTGCTTTCCGTGAGCTGCTTGGATGCGCTTGAACTCCGCAGCCGTGTAGCTGATCGCCTCTTCCCAAGAAACCTCCCGCCAGGGATCGCTTATCTTGGCCCGGATCATGGGTTTCAGGATGCGCTCCCTGTGCGTTGCATAACCCAAAGCGAACCGGCCCTTCACACAAGAATGGCCATGGTTGGCCTTGCCGTCCTTATAAGGCACCATGCGGACCAGTTCCTCGCCGCGCATTTCCGCCTTGAAGGCGCAGCCGACACCGCAATAGGCGCAGGTCGTCACAAGGGAGTGTTCTGGCTGTCCGATCTCGATGACGGATTTTTCGATGAGCGTCGCGGTCGGGCAGGCTTGCACGCAAGCGCCGCAGGAGACGCATTCGGATTCGAAGAAGCCTTCCGCCTGGCCGGGCGACACCCGGCTTGCGAAGCCTCGCCCGTCGATCGTCAGCGCGAATGTGCCTTGCACTTCTTCGCAGGCTCTGACGCAGCGGTTGCAGACGATGCATTTCGACGGATCATAGGTGAAATAGGGGTTCGACTCGTCTTTTTTGTCTTTCAGATGATTGCTGCCTTCATAGCCGTAGCGCACGTCGCGCAGCCCAACCGCACCTGCCATGGTCTGCAATTCGCAATTGCCGTTAGCTGAACAGGTCAAGCAGTCGAGCGGATGATCGGAGATGTAGAGTTCCATCACGCCTTTGCGGAGCGCCTTGAGCCTGTCGCTCTGTGTCCGCACGACCATGCCCGGCGAGACCGGCGTCGTGCACGAGGCCGGCGTGCCGGCACGGCCCTCGATTTCGACGAGGCAGAGCCGGCAGGAGCCGAAAGCCTCGAGCATGTCGGAGGCGCAGAGTTTGGGAATCTGCGTGCCCATTTCCATAGCCGCGCGCATGATCGACGTGCCTTCGGGCACTTTGACTTGGCGGCCATCGATTGTGAGCGCGACGAGCTTGTCGGAGCGTGCTGCAGGCGTGCCGTAATCGATCTCGGTGACAAGTGTCAAGGCATCCTCCTCATTGCGCGGCCGCGGCAATCGCCTGCGGTTCGAAATCTTCGCGGAAGTGCTGCAAAGCACTCAGCACCGGATAGGGAACAAAGCCGCCGAGCGCACAAAGCGAACCGAATTTCATCGTTTGGCAGAGATCCTCGACCAACGCGATATTAGCACGCCTATCCTTGCCTTCGATGATGCGATCGATTGTCTCCACGCCGCGCGTCGAACCGATCCGGCACGGCGTGCATTTGCCGCAACTTTCGATCGCACAAAACTCCATTGCAAAACGTGCCATCTCGGCCATGTCGACGGTATCGTCGAAGACGACGACGCCGCCGTGGCCGATCAAGCCGCTGTGTGCCGCGAAAGCTTCGTAGTCGAATGGCGTATCGAACAGCGCG
>JBKQHN010000061.1:0-28447 GCA_052148755.1 Beijerinckiaceae bacterium
GCGGCCGGCTCCGTGGTATCTCTTTTCATGGCGTAATCTCCATCGGCGTTGGCGCGCCGATTCGGCTTGTTTCGACAATCCGGAGATTACGCCACCTTCAAATTCCAACCACTTCAGCTACGGCACCTTCTGCGCCTTGAGGTAGGCGACCATGTCTTCGAAGGTCAGCGATTGTCCTTCGCGGAGCGTGACGCAGGCGCAGGCCCGCTCGCCGAGACGCGGATCTGGGTAGCCGACGATGGCGACTGCGGCAACCGCCGGGTGCCTGAACAGAAGATCTTCGACCTCGACGACCGGGATGTTCTCGCCGCCGCGAATAATGATGTCCTTGGCGCGGCCTGCAATGCGGATGTAGCCGTCGCTATCCATACGGGCAATGTCGCCGGTATCGAACCAGCCGTCGGCATCGACCTGGGCAAGATTCGGCCGCTTCATGTAGCCGACGAAATTGGAACAGCCGCGCACCTGGAGCTGGCCCTCCTCGCTGACCGGCCGCACACGACCGTTGACGTCGACGACCCGCACTTCCATCCCCGGAAGTGGGCAGCCGTCGGTCGTGGTGACTTTCTCCTCGGTGTCTTCGGGGCGCGTCGTTGTGACAGCTCCGTTTTCCGACATTCCCCAGGCCGAAAGAATGGCCGCACCGAGGGCTTGCCGCGCTTTTGTGACCAAGGGACGGGGAATCGGCGCGCCAGCCGAGACGAATATGCGCAACGTCGGCGTCGAGGTGCCCGTGCCGATGCAATAATCGGAAAGATCGTTGAGGAAAGGGGTGGCGCCCATGGTGAAGGTGGCGCCTTCTTCCGTGATCTGCCGTGCCATTGTCTCCGGGATGAAAATGTCCTGGAGAACCGCGGTCGCGCCCAGCATGATCGGCAGCACCAAGCCGTACATGAAGCCAAGCTGATGGGCCATTGGCGAGGGCATATGGATGACGTCCTGCGCGCTCAGGTGCAGCCGTTCGGCGAAAGGCACGAGATTGGAGAGCATGGTATTTGAAGTATGGCTCACGCCTTTGGGTTCGCCGGTGGTGCCGGAGGTAAAGAGGAGCTGGATCACTGCGTCGGGTGACAGTCGGCGGGCGCGCAAAGCCGCGATCTCGGCGTCGGCGACGTCGGGTATGAGGAGCCTGTCGAAAGACTCGTCTCCTTCCCCATCGACCACGAAGAGATGAGCGAGCGCCGGCAATGCCGGCCGCACGGCCTGCGCAATCGCCCGGTGATCGGTGCCGCGGAAACGCGCCGGAATGACGAAGATCTTGGTTTCGGCCAGGTCCAGCATGAAGCTGAGTTCGCGCTCCCGGAAGATCATCATCAGGGGATTGGAGATCGCCCCGACCTTGAGACACGCAAGGTGAAGGACGGTGAACTGCCACCAATTGGGCAATTGGAAGGAAACGACGTCGCCCTCGCGCAAGCCGCGCCGCAGGAAAGCGACGGCCACCTGGTCCGAGAGCCGGTCGAGATCATGAAAACTGAGGCGGACCGCCGATCCACTCTCGGCGCGGGCAGCGACCACTGCAAGCCTGTCGGGATGTGCCGCGACAATACGGCTGAAATGAAGAAGCAGAGTCTCATCGCGCCATGCGCCGGCCTTGATCATGGCCTGCCGGCGCGACGCGGGATCAAGATGGTTGGTCATGCTACGTTTCCTCCGCGTGGGCGCTCGCGGCGCCTTCTGATTTTTAGCCGGCGACCGATCGAAGAGCCTCGCGGGCGATGATGAGTTTGATGATCTGCGCTGTGCCGTCACCGATCTGCAACCCGAGGACGCCGCGCAAGTGGCGCTACCGGATCCGCTGCCGGCGCCGACTTGAGGGCGTTCGTCCGCTTCCTGCTTTATATAAATACATTGATGCACTTATGCCAGTACAATAGCAGCGCGAAATGTTCATCTCATGGTATTGCCATAACTGCTTCGATTATATGCGGTGGTGCAATATTCGGCCACCGGGAGGCGGCATTTTTTGCTGCTGCAACAGGGGGGTATGAACTGTGGCACCGGTGTCTGCAGGAGGGCAGCCCAAATGGCGTCTCAGTGTTGCGGCTTGAGGAAAAGAAGGGCCTGCATGCAGCAGCGACCTGCCAGCTAGATTCGTTCGTTTGCTCGAGTCGAGCAGGTCTCGCCAAACGAACCGCCTGAGACCGGCTTCCTCAAGGCCTATGACGTCTTCCGACGTGAGGTCGCAAACATCGTCGGCATGTCTGACCGCACGATCGATCTGCTGTTTCGCTTCCGGCGCCAGAACGGCGGTGCCCTGTCGAGACGCGGTCGCGGGCGGGCGTTTGCTCAGCTGACTGAGGAGGAGGCTGCGCGGATCGAGGCACGGTACGCCGAGGCGATTGCGGGGTGACATGCGGATAAAATTCACATGATGGGACCGTGATCTGAACCGCTTCAGCTCATGGACCTTGGCACTGGGCTCCGGCGCATGTTAGGGGAGGCGAGGCGGCAACGGGGTATAGCGCAGCCTGGTAGCGCGGAAGTTTTGGGTACTTCAGGTCGCAGGTTCGAATCCTGCTGCCCCGACCATCCGCCTCCGCTTCGCTACGGCGTGACTACGTCCCAACGAAACGGAGGCGGATGCCACGCCGTAACGAAGTGAAGGCGGGCTTTATGAAGTACGTCTACATGCTTCAAAGCAGTTCCTGCCCTGAACGATATTATGTGGGCAGCACTTTAGATTTAAAAGTCCGGTTTGCCGAGCACAATAAAGGCCACTCACCACACACGAAGAAGTTCTTGCCTTGGAAGTTGGTCGGATAAACGGCTTTTTCAGACCCAAATAAAGCCGATAAATTTGAGTTGTATTTAAAAACAGCCTCTGGTCGCACCTTTGCTAAACGGCATTTTTAGAATATACATCATCTCCAAATGGATATTGTCAACATCATCTCTGCTGCGGGTATTGGCGGCATAATTGGCAGCTTGCTAACAACTGTTGCGCAAGCATATTACGCTCGCAAATCTCACTTAAATGACCGCTCCTTTCAGGAAAAAAGAAAGAAGCGTATGCTGGTTATCTGGATGCTATTTATAAGTCAGACATACAGAGAAGTGAGGAAGCCGCATTATATTGCGGTCACTGGAAAAATAGATGCGAATTGGCTGCATCAAAGGAAGTTATAAAAGCGCTTGAGACAATCATGGAAACAAATCCTATAAACGGAAACATTCATCCTGATCGTCCCCCCGCAATGCATGCATTGAAGCAAGCGATGCGAAAAGACTTGGGCGTATAACCCCGCTGCTTCTGCTAGCTATCATCTGCAACTCTTCTGAGGTTCGAATACCGTCCAGTAACTCCGACCATCGGCTTAGACACGCTTCGCATCTGCGTCGCCAAGACGCCTTCGGCGTGAACGAGACGCAATATTGCTTCTCGACTGATGCTTCGCAGCTCGGCGCGCCGAGCGGACATGTCGTGCCGGTGCGCGAGGCGTGGCTTGCGGCCGGCGTCGTCGTCATGGTCAGCGGCGACATCACGAGCATGCCGCGCCTCGCGCACAATCCCGCCGCCAAACGGATCAGGCTCGACGTGCAGGGGAATGTCGAAAAGCTGTTTTAGAGCAGATCCGTTGCGGTTTGAGTGGAGGCGTAGCATCGCATGGCGGGCACGGCGCAAGCTGACGAGGCCAAAGGCCGAGGATCTCCTGTTGAAGTTCTGCTCGCCTTTCTCAAGCTGGGTGTCACCAGCTTCGGCGGTCCGATCGCGCACATCGGCTATTTCCGCGATGAATTCGTTCAGCGCCGCCGCTGGCTCGATGAGCAGGCTTACGCCGATCTCGTCGCGCTCTGCCAATTTCTTCCCGGTCCGGCGAGCAGCCAGGTCGGGTTTTCGATCGGTCTCATGCGGGCAGGCTTTGGCGGCGCTCTTGCGGCTTGGGCGGGCTTCACGCTGCCTTCGGCGCTCGTCCTTGTCCTCTTCGCCTATGGCGCAGGCGGGCTTGCCGGGCCAACCGGCATCGGGCTGCTGCATGGCCTGAAACTCGTCGCCGTCGCGATCGTTGCACAGGCCGTATGGGGCATGGCGCGCAATCTTTGCCCCGACCGCGAGCGGGCCTCCATCGCGGTCGCGGCGGCTGTCGTCGTTTTGTTCGCCGCGACCTCGATCGCCCAGATCGCGGCGATCGTCTTGGGCGGCATCGTAGGGTTCTGGCTCTGCCGGGCTGCGCCGCCGACTTTGACCGGACATATAGCCGTGCCGGTCTCGCGCATAACGGGGCTTGCGGCGCTGGCGGCCTTTTTTCTCGTGCTCGGCGGCCTTCCGGTTCTGCGGGGCTTCGGCCTAGGGCAGGGCCCTTCCGTCTTCGAAGCCTTCTACCGCTCGGGCGCGCTGGTCTTCGGCGGCGGTCACGTCGTGCTGCCCTTGCTGCGCGAGGCCTTCGTGGCACCCGGCTGGGTCAGCGATGACGTGTTTTTGGCCGGCTACGGCGCCGCGCAAGCGGTTCCAGGGCCGCTCTTCACTTTTGCGGCCTATCTTGGCTATGTGGCCGGCCCCTCGCCGCACGGGCAAGGGGGCGCCGTCTTGGGCGCAATTTTGGGCCTCATCGCGATCTTTCTTCCCGGCATGCTGATCCTTTTCGGCACCTTGCCGTTCTGGGACAATTTCCGCAGCCGCGCAGGCGGTCAGGCAATAATGCGCGGGGTCAATGCGGCCGTGGTGGGCCTGCTCGCGGCGGCGCTCTACGATCCGGTCTGGACGAATTCGGTCAGGACGCCTGCGGATTTTGCCATCGCTCTCGCGGGCTTCGTTCTCCTCACGGTCTGGCGCGCACCGCCTGTCATCGTCGTCATCCTCAGCGCGGCTGCAGGGATCGCGCTTGCGCATGCCATGTCGTGACCCGGGAAAAGTCCAAGAGGCGATGAGAGAGAAAACCCGAGTCTGCTGCCCGGATCACTGCACGACCGGTTCTTCCGAGACCCGCAGCTTCGTCGAATAATTCGAGGCATTGCTGCGCCCGTCGGCGGCGTCACGCGCGAACATGATGAGGTGATGTGCGGAAATCGAGACGGTAAGGATCGCTTCGACTTGCCAACGCATGAGCCGCGGCAAGGTGAACTTCCAGAATACGCGCTTGTAGTCGCCACGAACGCCGAGCTTCCATAAGGTTTTGGCGAGCATGGTGAGGCCACGTCGGATATTTCGCGGCGAATAGCGTTGCCGGCTGATCGGCCGCGGCCAGCGATGCGGCCAAGATTCGCGCATCTGGTGCTCGTAGCGGGCAAACAGCACCTCGGGTTGGTAGGCCTTGGCCATGCAATCGCGCCATGTGGAAACGACATCCGCATAGGGCAGTTTGAAGCGGACGTTGGATTCGAGACTCTCGTCGTGCTCGAGCCGGTCTTCGCGTTCCAATCGATCCCAGAGCGGCGTGCCGGGCAGCGCCTGCAGCAGATTGATCGTCAACATTGGAATCTTCGATTGCTCGATGAAATCGAGAACGCGCTGGCCGGTATCTGGCGTATCGGTGTCGAGGCCCAGAATGATCCCGGAGACGACCTGCATGCCATGCGCATTGATGGCGCGGATCGAATCGAGGATCGGCAGCATGAGATTATGTTCTTTGTCTATGCCTTTCAGAGCCTCGGGCTCTGGTGTCTCGATGCCGCAAAAGATCGTCTCGAAGGCGGCTTCGCGCATCAGTTCGAGGATCTCCGGCGAACGCGCGATATTCAGCGTCGCTTCACAAGACAGGCTCACGGAATAGCCGTTGCGCTTTTGCCAGGCGATCAGGTGCGGCAGCAGATCCTTCGCCGCGCGGCGGTTGCCGATGAAATTGTCGTCGACGAAATAGACCGAGCCCGCGACACCGTTGGCGACGAGCTTGTCGAGTTCGGCGATGATCTGCTCGGGGCGCTTGAGCCGCGGCTTGCGCCCATAGAGGCCCGGTATGTCGCAGAATTCGCACGTATAGGGACAGCCGCTCGAATATTGGATCGTGCCGAGGAGATAATTGCCGATCTTCGCGAGTTCGTAGGCCGGAATCGGAAACTCGGTGAGCTCGCGACGTGCCGTCGTCTGCAGCGTGACTTGCTTTGCCGGCCGCGTCACATCTTGCGCGAGGATTTCGATCAAGCTCTCGGTCGCATCACCGAGCTCGCCGATATGCAGATAATCGATCGAAGGATAATAATGCGGGCAAGCGGAGACCGAAGGTCCGCCAAGCGCGACGGGCTTGTCGTGCCGGTGGGCGCGCCGACAAATATCGTCGATCTGCCGGCGCTGGATGTGCATTCCGCTGATGAAGACGACATCCGACCAAAGGAAATCCTCTTCCGTCGCTGTTTCCATGTTTTCGTCTATGAAGCGGACTTCCCAATGTTTCGGCAAGGCTGCAGCAATGACCAGCAGACCCTGAGGCGGCATGCAGGCCTTGGTTCCGAGGGTCAAGTCATAGGAATACTCGAAGGTCGCGAAGGACGCCGTATAGCGGGGAAACACGCAAAGGACGCGCCGCGCGGAGCTATGGATGTGTTGGGTCATTGACATGCTCATGCTCGGTCGTCTGTGGAGCAACCTGTTGACGGTTCGCAGTCTATCCGCTTTCGAGCTGGGCCGCATCAGCAACCTTCAACGTTCAGCAGAAGCTCGCAGCGTCGGGCGTGCAGCGCGACGCCAGTCGCGTATATTTTCATCAGGGCAAAAAGGCCGATTTGATGGCGCCTCTCGGATTGACCGCAATCCTTGTCTGTTTTGCCGTTCCACGGCCGGGGGTGGAGTGCACTCATGTCACGCTGCAAAACAATGGACCTGACGGCGGCGAAATGCTAGTGGCTCAGCAGATGAAGCAAACTCCGTTTGCTTCAATTCGTTGATTCGCAGCCTCTTGCGGTCGATCGGGTGAGTTCATGCGATCGACCGTAGGGGTATATCGTTGCTGAGATGGAGCTGCCTGCGTCGCGGCCTGTTTGGCCATGTTTTGCCTGGGTGACGATGGCCGTTTGTCTTGGCCATGCTCTTGGCCCCGCAGCTTGCGCTGGCGAACTGGTGGGCAGAGCGAAACCTGGAGAACGACGCTTGCCATCTCGCGATTCGCAGCCGGAGACTTGCGACACCAAGACGGAAGTTGCCTGACCAGCGGCGCGGCGTCGTCGCAGTTTCGTCATTTTTTCCGCATAGGCGCTTTCGAGCCCATTCTCGCCGGTTGGATGATTTTGGTCCGATCAAAAGGAATATATAAAAAAACTCAACAAGTTGGAGTCGTTCTTCGGCAACAAGGCGCAGTCCGGCATGCCCCGACCCGCCATCTGAGAGCTTGGCCGTTCGGCGCAGGGGCAGCCGCAGCTTTCTTGCTCATCCATAACTTATCGCTTGTGCTCTTCATCTCGCATTCTCTATGGCGCCGAGGTGCGCTATGACACAGACGGCTTTTTGCTTCGCGCGCGATTTGGCGCGACGGGATCCGTGGCTTGGAGACGCCGCTTTGGAACTTTGCCGCAACGCATACGCGCGATCGATCAGCAGGCGTTCGGATCGATTCGCCTCGCGTAAGAGCATGCCGTTCGCCCTGCGCCTTGTGCGCCTGGGGGTTGTTTTGGTGATCGCCGGTGTTGCTGCCGAGACGGCACGGGCGCAGGAAAAAGCAGCCGAATCCACTCAAACGGTCGGCGACAGCGTGTTCGTCGTGCGCGCGAAGAAGGGCTGCTTTTTGGACAAAGCTCGCGTCACCGGCTTTCTGCTTCCGGCCCAGCAGGCCATCGTCGTGCTCGAGTTGGAAGGATATCGCGTGAGCGAAATTCTCGCGCGGGAAGGAGAGCGGGTGAAGGACGGCCAGCTGATCGCCCGCGTGGAGCGGGTCGGCGCGCCCCCTCCTGAACAGAGGGATATGCCGGCCACGATTGCGTTGTTTGCTCCAATCGGAGGTCGTGTCGAGAAAAGCACGGCTCAACTGGGCGCAGTTGCCCTGCCGAAGTGGGAAAAGGGCGAACCCTTGTTCAGAATTGTCAACGATGAAATCCAGATGGAGGCTGAAGTGCCGAGCCTCTATCTCAGTAAGATTGCGCCCATGCAAACGGTGCGGATTGAGACCCCGAATGGTCAAGTGAACGGCCGGGTCAAACGGATAAGCTCCGAAGTCGACAAGGTCACCCAAATGGGGCATGTGCGCGCCATACTTGATAATTCGTCGGCGCTGCATATCGGCGATTTCGTGCAAGCGACGATCGAGGCCGGACAGAGCTGCAAAAACCTGGCGGTCCCGCTCTCCGCAGTCTATCACGGCGCCGACGGAACGACTGTACAGGTCATTCGCGCGCAAGTCGTGGAGACCCACCACGTGCGCATCGGCCTCAGCAACGATCAGGATGCGGAAATCACTGAGGGTGTGCACGAAGGCGATGTTGTCGTGAAGTATGCCGGCAGTTCGCTGCGCGATGGAGACCAAGTGACACCAAATTTCAACGATGACTCCGGCCGGACGGAGCGACGCTGATGGCAGTCAATATTTCGGCCTGGTCGATCCGCCGGCCGTTGCCGGCGATCGTGCTCGCTTTGGTGCTTCTCTCGTTTGGCGCGGCGAGCTTCAAGAAACTGCCGATCACGCTTCTGCCGAATGTCGATCCGCCGATCGTCTCGGTCGTTGTCGCCGAATTCGGAGCAGCGCCCGCAGAACTCGAATCGCAAGTGACGAAGCCCGTCGAAGATGCGGTGTCGGGCGTCGAAGGCGTCCGCCACATCATGTCGACAATCAGTGACGGAGTTTCGGCGACCACCATCACCTTTGGTCTCGACGTGAATACGGATCGCGCCTTGAACGATATCAAGGACGCGGTCACCCGTATTCGCGGCAGCCTTCCTCAAACGATCACCGAGCCGCTCATTCGCCGCGTCGATGCAGTCGGGCTCGGCATCGTGACTTATGCGGCCATAGCGCCGGGCGAGACGCCCGTGCAATTGTCCTATTTTGTCGACGAGTTCGTCACGCGCAAGCTGCAGGAAGTCCCCGGCGTCAGCTCGGTCGATCGCATCGGCGGCGTCGAACGCGAAATCCGGGTCGCCTTGTACCCGAACCGCCTGCAGGCCTTTGGCCTGACCGCCAAAGACATCAGCCAACGTCTGCGCGGAACCAATGAGGACATCGCCGGCGGTCATGCCGATCTCGGCGATCAAGATCAGGCCATTCGCACGCTTGCCGGCGCGCGAAGCCTTGCCGCACTTGCCGGCACGATGATCAGCTTGCCGCACGGTGGCGAGGTCAGGCTCGATGATCTCGGCGTCGTCACCGATACGATTGCCGAGCCGCGGACATTTGCTGAATTCGACGGCAAACCGGTTGTCGCATTCAGTATTTTGCGCTCCAAGGGCGCGAGCGACGTGACCGTCGCAGCCGGAGTTGCCAAACTCGTCGACGAAATCAGGGCCGAACACCCGGAGGTCGAGCTCAGGGTCATCGACACATCGGTGCAATATACCGAGGGCAACTACGATTCGGCGATGCACACATTGTTCGAAGGTGCAGCGCTCGCCATTATCGTCGTTTTCGTCTTCTTGCGCGACATCCGCGCCACGGTGATCGCCGCGGTCGCGTTGCCCTTGTCGATCGTGCCGGCCTTTTGGGTGATGGATCTTTTGGGCTTCTCGCTCAATCTCGTCAGCCTCCTCGCGATCACGCTCGCGACCGGCATTCTCGTCGACGACGCGATCGTCGAAATCGAAAATATCGTCCGCCACATGCGAATGGGCAAATCGGCCTATCAGGCAGCACTCGAAGCTGCCGATGAAATCGGCCTTGCGGTCATCGCCATCAGCTTGACGATCGTCGCCGTTTTCGCGCCGGTGAGCTTCATCGGCAATATAGCCGGTCAATATTTCAAGCAATTCGGGCTCACGGTCGCGGCCGAAGTGATGTTCTCGCTGCTTGCGGCCCGCTTGATTACGCCGATGCTCGCAGCCTATTTCCTCAAGTCGCATGTGCATGAGGAAGAGGTCGAAGGGCCGCTGACGGCGCGTTATGGGCGCATCGTCGAATGGTCGGTGATCAATCGGCGCAAGTCCGTGCTCATCGGTCTCGTGCTCTTCACTTTGTCAATCCTCAGCCTCACAACCCATGTCGTGTCGCAGGATTTCCAGCCGACGCAGGACACCGGACGTTCGCATCTCGCGATCGAATTGCCGGCAGGAGCGCAGCTCGACGAAACCCGCCAGAAGACTGACATCGTTCGCGAACACTTGCAGAAGCGACCGGAGATCAAAAGCGTGTTTGTCGACGGCGGCCGCATTCCGCCGGGCACGTTCGAGGTCCGCAAGGCGCAGCTCGTGATCAATTATGTCCCGAGGTCCGAACGCAGCCTGTCGGTGCAACAGTTACAAGCCCTCATCAACAAGGATCTCGATGAGATCCCCGATATGAGGCATTGGTTCGTCGACGATTACGGCGAGCGGCCCGTATCGCGGATTTTCACTGGGCAGAATAGCACCGCGGTGTCGGATTTCACCTCCGAGCTTGCCGTGCAAATGCGACAAATTCCGCTTGTGACGAATATTGTCGCGACGACGGGGCTGGATCGGCCCGAACTGCATATCATGCCAAACCGCGATCTGGCCGCGCGTCTCGGTGTTTCAACCAAGGATTTGGCAGAGACGATCCGTATCGCGACGATCGGCGATGTTGGCCCCGCGCTGGCGAAATACAATGCCGGAGATCGGCTTATTCCGGTCCGGGTGCAGCTCGAAGAGCGCGCCCGCGGCGATCTGCAAGTGCTCGAGAATCTGAAAATTCCGACCGGTGCAGGCACGCCCGTGCCGCTCAAAACCATTGCCAAGGTGGAATTCGGGCAGGGACCGGTGAGCATCAATCGGTTCGATCGCGCCCGGCAAGCGACGATCCAGGCCGATCTCGTCGGCAATACCGCACTTGGGGATGTTGAAAAGGCGCTCGACGACCTGCCCTTGATGAAACATATTCCGGCCGGCATCAAAGTGCGCGAGTCGAGCAATGCGGAAGCCATGAAGGAGCTTTCGGGCGGCTTCGGGGAAGCCATGCGCAACGGCCTCATCGGGGTCTATGCGGTGCTCGTTCTGCTGTTTGCGAGCTTCCTCTATCCGATTACGATTCTCTTCTCGCTGCCCTTGTCGATCGGCGGTGCAATTCTGGCTCTGCTCATCACCGGCCGGCCGCTCAGCATGCCGGTGATCATCGGCATTTTGATGCTGATGGGCATTGTCACGAAGAACGCGATCATGCTCGTCGATTTCTCGATCGAAGCTATCGCGAGCGGTATGGAGCGCACGGCGGCTATCGTCGAGGCCGGCAAGAAGCGGGCGCGGCCAATCATCATGACGACGATCGCCATGGTCGCCGGCATGGTCCCCAGCGCGCTTGGGATCGGGGCCGGCGGCGAGTTCCGCTCGCCCATGGCGATCGCCGTGATCGGCGGCCTCGTCGTCTCGACCTTCCTGTCATTGCTGTTCGTTCCGGCCTTTTTTGCCGTAATGGACGATCTGGGCACGTTCCTCGGAAGTCTCTGGTCGAGAGTTTCCGTGGGCAAGGACGATGACGTGGACGACGAAACCACCAAGGTGCACACCGATGTGCTGCGCGGACCGGCGGAATGAAAGACGCAGGGACTGGTCCGATTGCGTTGGTGAGAGTGCTGGAGCGGGATGCGGAAAAGTGGGACGCTGCGCGCGGCTTTTCCGGCGCAATCAAGTTTATGCAGACGGCCATGACGGGTGTTGAAAGCCGGTCGCAAACGGGCGCGCTTGAACTTGCGTATCGCCTAAGTCGGCCCACCAGATCTTAACAGTTAGAGTTGCGATTCGGTCGCCGGTTTCGACGTTCACAGGGCGATGATGACCCACCGGTCAGACGATCATCGACGCTGTCTGCAACCTCCTTGGCTCCGTCGGCAAGCTCAAGGTATTTCGCCGCCTGATCGTGCAGGCCGAGACCGTATTGCCTCGCTCCCCCCGGCTCGCTACGGCTGGTCGCCGTTCCCGCCTGCGGTTCGGTGCATTCGCACGCGCATCGATGCTGGAAACTTATCCGCTTAAGCCCGCTCGGCTTCGGCCTCCCGCTCCCATTGCAGGATGCGTTGTTGCAGCGAATTGAAATTAGCTTCGGAGACCTTGTCGAACAGGGGGGCCTCCGGATTGCTGACTTTCGCCTCGATCTCGGCCCAATCCTCAGGTTGCAAGGCGCTGACTGCGGAAGGAAAGAAGACGCGCTCTTCCATCGTGATGTGCAGGCGCTCGCTGTCGATGAAGTCGCGCACGATGGCGTCCACCTTCTCGCGCAGGACTTCCTGGTCGATCAGGATGCCGTTGACCGCCTTGGCGACTCGCTCGAGGCGTCTCGACCCGTCCTGATGTTCGGCCTCAAGGTCGCCGATGCTGGCGACCGCTGCAGGGTCGCGGAGCTTCAGCTTGTCGAAGATCAAGTCCTCTTTGGGGTGATGAAAGCAATCGGGATAATCCTGGAAATAAGTGATGACCGCCTGAACGATCTCGTAATCCGGCCGCTCGCAGTGGTCGAAGACGTCGAGCTCGCTTTCCAGGACGGTCAGCAGCTTTTCGATGTTTCGATGCTCCTCACGAAGCATCTCGATAAGTTGCGTCATCGCGTGGCACCTCCCAAAAGCATGTCCGGAATTCGCGAGTCTAACGATATAATTTGCAAGTCTAACGATCGATATAATTCGCAAGTCTAACGATATCTGGAAATATATGCCTGAAGCCGCGTCGGGATTTGCGCCAGATCAAAGCTGGAATCGCCTGAGGGGGTATTTCCTCCGCAAAATAGCTGAAACAGCGGCTTCCGAGGCGGGCAGAATCAATGGTCGAGGTTAATCAAGGGACTGGTTTCCAGATCCTGGCGCGTGAAGATTTCTCTGACGTCACCTATGCACTGGTCATCCGGCATCCGATGATGGCGAAGGCCGCGAAGCCCGGTCAGTTCGTTATCGTCATGTCGCACGAGGCAGGCGAGCGCATCCCGCTGACCATCGCGGATTTCGACCGCGAAAAAGGCACCGTTACCCTGGTTATCCAGGCGGTGGGCAAGACGACGAAGGAAATGCAGCAAACCTGCAAGGTTGGAACCACGCTTTACGCCTTGGTTGGACCCATGGGCGTGCCGAGCCCGGTGGGAGCCGCAAAGAAGGTCGTCTGCGTCGGCGGCGGGCTGGGCGTTGCCCCGATCTTTCCGCAGGCGCGCGGCTTCAAAGAGCACGGCGCGTATGTGATTGGCGTCCTCGGTTTCCGCACCGAAAAGCTGATTTTCTGGCGCGACAAGTTCAGCGCCTGCTGCGACGAATTGATCTTGTGCACGGACGATGGTTCCGCCGGAATCAAGGGCTTCGTCAGTAACGGTATTGAGCTTGCCATCAGTCAACACCCCGACATCGACGAGGTGGTGGCGATCGGCCCTCCTCTGATGATGAAGGCATGCGCCGAGACGACGCGGCCGCACGCAATCAAGACGATCGTAAGCCTCAATCCGATCATGGTCGACGGGACCGGGATGTGCGGCGGCTGCCGGGTGAAGCTCGGCGATCAAGTCAAATTCGCTTGCGTCGACGGCCCCGATTTCGATGGGCACAAGGTCGATTTCGGCGATCTCATGATGCGTCTTCGGCGCTATGCCGACGAGGAAAAAACCGCCCTGCATCGGTGGTCCGACAATTGTCGCATGAAGGATCAGATCGGCGCAGGCGACAAGGCACTGCTGGCTGCGGTTCTGCCGGGCGTGGCGAGCGAACTGCTGGAGCTTCCCGATCCCTTTGATGAAGTTCCGGGCGGCTAGCGTGTATCGATACAAGCGTTGCGGTTGAGAGATTCCAGCATGTCTGCCGGCGTTGCAGATGACCGAATAGACGGACGAGGATCCGGGATGGCCAAGAAGAGAACGATACGCACGATTCCACAGCAGCGGACGCCGATGCGCGAGCAGCCGGCGCACGAGCGGGTGAAGAATTTTGCCGAAGTGGCCTGCGGTTTCAGCGCCGAGGATGCGCTGCGGGAATCGCAACGCTGCCTGCTGTGTCCGGAGCAGCCCTGCATCAGCGGCTGTCCCGTTGGAATCAACATCCCGGGTTTCATCCGCAAGATCGGCGAGAAGGATTTTCGCGGCGCCTACGACACTCTTACCGGGACCAACCTCCTGCCGGCCATTTGCGGCCGCGTGTGCCCGCAGGAGAACCAGTGTGAAGGTGTTTGCACAGTCGGCGATTCGCTGGAACCGGTCGCGATTGGACGTCTCGAACGCTGGGTCGGCGACACCGCCATCGCCGAGGGCTGGGTCAACATCCCGTATATCGAGCCGAATGGATTCAAAATCGGCATCGTCGGCTCCGGTCCCGCCGGAATGGCTTGTGCCGCGGATATGGACAAGGCCGGATGCGAGGTCGTGGTTTACGAGGCCTTCCACCAAGCGGGCGGCGTTCTCAAATACGGAATCCCGGATTTCCGTCTGCCCAACACCGTAGTCGACGCCGAGATCGACAAATTGCGCAAGCTCGGCGTCAAATTCGAGTGCAACACGCTGGTCGGACGCCTGTTCACCATCGAGCAGATGATCGACGAAATGGGTTTCGACGCCGTTTTTATCGGCACTGGCGCGGGCTATCCGACGATGCTCGGGATTCCGGGCGATTCGCTCAACGGGGTTTTGTCGGCCAACGAACTGTTGACGCGCTGCAACCTGATGCGCGCCAAGGAATTCCCGGATTTCGATACGCCGTTGCCGATTGAACGGCGCGTCGCCGTGATCGGTGCCGGCAACACGGCGATGGACGCCATGCGAGTCAGCCTCAGGCTGGGGGCGGAGAAGGTGTATTGCATCTACCGCCGGTCGAGGACGGAGTGCCCGGCACGCGCCGAAGAGGTCCATCACGCCGAGGAGGAAGGTGTCGAGTTCCATTGGCTCACCAACCCGGTCGCTATCCTCGACGATGGCAATGGCGGGGTCCGCGCCATGCGCTGCATCCGCATGGAGCTCGGCGAGCCGGACGATTCGGGCCGCCGCCGTCCGGTCCCGGTGCCGGGCAGCGAGCAGGACTTCGAGATCGATCTGATCGTGTTCGCGATCGGCACTAACGCCAACCCGATCATCGGCCAGACCTCGAAGCTTCGACTCAACAAGTGGGGCTACATCGAGACCGATGAGAATCTCGCGACTTCGATGGCCGGCGTCTATGCCGGCGGCGATATCGTTACCGGCGCCGCGACCGTGATCGAGGCCATGGGCGCCGGCCGCAAGGCCGCGCGCAGCATCAAGGAATATCTGAGGATCCGCGATCGCGATTTCGGGCTCTCCGGCGAAGCAGCGCCCGTTGCCGCAAGATCCTTCGGGATCGATCTCAGGGAGCGGAACTTTGCGCGTATCCGCGTCGCCTAGTCGTCAAGGCTGCAATATCCCGCAACGGCAATCCAGGAACGTGAGACGGACGAGCCCATGAACGTGAACGCAAAGTTGAAACCGGTGGTCGAGACCGCTCGGAAAATTGGTCCGGCTTCCAGCGAGAAGCCGGTCGTCACCTTGACGCAGCACGTCGTCGAGATCATCAGCGATTCGGGCGAGGGCGCGCAAAAATGCGGCCAGTCTCTCGGTACGATCGCCGCCAAGATGGGCAACGGGGTGTGGACCGAGGAGATCATCCCGGCGGAGATCCGGCCGCCGGCGCGCAGTGTCGCAGGCGGCAGCGGCAACCGTATCCGCCTGGGTTCGCGGCGCGTCACCAACGGGGGCAACGAAACCGACCTCGTCATCGCTTTCAACGAGCAGGTGCTGCTCGGACGGGTGCGGGACGGCGAGCTCAAGCCCGATTGTATCATCCTCCTTGAGAACATGTGGCGGGAGGATCGCGATCCCAAGATCGCGGCGGCCTACGTCGAGACCCATGACCGGCTGGTGACGGCAGGATACAGGGTCTACGAAGTTCCGATGGAGCGCGAGTGCCTGAAGATCGTTGCCGACGCTCGGCGCGGCAAGAACATGTTTGCGCTCGGCATGCTCTGTAAACTCTACAGCCTCGATCTGCAGCTGGCGCGCGAGCAGATTGTGCTCACCTTCGGCAAGAAGGACGCGAAGGTCATCACATCGAATGTGAGCCTGCTCGAGGCCGGCTATGATTGGGCCGGAGAGAACCTCGACTTCGCGTTCCGGATTCCAGCCGATCGCGCTACCGAACCTCAGATCGTCGTCAACGGAAACACGGCGCTGGCGCTCGGCGTCCTGGCATCGGGGATGGACGTCTGCGCCATGTATCCGATTACGCCGGCCACCTCGGCGTCGCATTATCTCAGCGACGTGTTCGAGAAGATCGGAGGCGTGCTGCATCAGGCGGAGGACGAGATCGCTGCCTGCGCGTTCGCGATCGGGGCCTCATATGCCGGCAAATGCACGGTCACCATCACGTCAGGGCCCGGCTATTCGCTCAAGCAGGAGGCGATCGGGCTGGCGGTCATGGGTGAGATCCCCATGGTCATCGTCAACGTGCAGCGAGGCGGCCCGAGCACCGGCCAGCCGACCAAGGTCGAGCAGGGCGACCTTCTCACCGCAATGTTCGGCAGTCACGGCGATGCGCCCAAGGTGATCATGGCGCCGAGCACGATCGAGGACTGCTTCTATTCGGTCATCACCGCGCGCAAGATCGCCGAAACATTCAACATGGTGGTGGTGATCCTCTCCGACGCCAGCCTCGCCAGCTCGCAGCAGCCGTTCCCGCGACCGCAATTCAGTGAGGCCTGGGTGGCGCCGCCGATCGACCAGAGCGAAGTGCCCGAAGGACTTAAACCCTACGACTGGAACGTCAATACCGGTCTCGCCCGCCGCTTCATCCCCGGCCAGCCGGGCGGCATGCATACCCTGACCGGACTCGCGCACGACATCGCAAGCCACGTCGCCTACGAGCCCGACATCAACCAGCAGAGCATCCGCGCCCGCAGCCTAAAACTCGCCGCGCTCCAGAAGACGCTCAAGACGCCGCCGGTGTTCGGCGAGGAGAGCGGCGACTTGCTGGTGATCGGCTGGGGCAGCACCAGGGGCGCGATCGAGGAGGCGGTCGAAAGCCTGCGAGCGGAAGGCCACAAGGTCTCGTCGCTGCATCTCACCTTCCTGCAGCCGATGGCGCCGGGGATCAAGGAGATCATGCGGCGGTTCGGCAAGGTCATGACGATCGAGGGCAATTGGTCTGACAGCCCGGACGACAAGATCATCGACGAGACGAACCGCCGCTACTCGGCCGTGGCAATGCTGCTGCGCTCGCGCTATCTCGTCGACGTCGACTGCTGGAGCGAAGTGCGCGGCCAGCCGATCAAGCCCGGCACGATCCGCCGGGTGCTCTTGGAAAAGCTGCAACAAGGTTGAGGGTATAAGAAATGACGATCGACGCCTCGGAATGCCTGCTCCGCATGTACGACGAGCACCACGACCTTGAGGACTACCAGGGCGGCGTTCCGCGCTGGTGCACCGGATGCGGGGACAATGCCATCCTGGCAGCGGTGCAGCGTCTTTGCCGCGACGAAGATCTCCGGCCGGAGAAGACGGTGTTCGTCTCGGGTATCGGCTGCTCGAGCCGGTTCCCCCACTACATGAAGACCTACGGGTTCCACGGCATTCACGGCCGCGCGTTTCCGGTCGCCGAAGGCATCAAGATGGCGCGGCCGGATCTCAACGTGTTCGTCAACACCGGGGACGGCGACTGCTGCAGCATCGGTGCCGCCCATTGGATCCACGCGATCCGCTACAACATGAATATGACGGTGATGCTGCACGACAATCAGATCTACGGCCTGACCAAGAAACAGGCCTCGCCGACGTCGCCCCAAGGCACCAAGAGCAACACCACGCCGCGCGGCTCGTATCTCGAGGCGCTGCAGCCGCTGACGGTCACGCTGGGCGTCCAGAACGTTTCCTTCGTCGCCCAGGCGGTCGATTGGATTCCCGAGGTGCTTTACGACATCCTCTCGGCGGCATACCACCACAAGGGCTTCGCATTCGTTCGCATCATCCAGCGCTGCCCAGAGTGGCTGCCGAAACTGTTCGATCCCTTTCTGCACGACCCTCAGAGAATCATGCTTCTGGGCCACGAGAGTGGGCTTCAGATCAGCCCCAACGTCGCCAAGGTCTACAAAAATCAGGAGCAGCACGACCCGGCTAACCTCAACCGGGCGCGCGAGATCGCCTCGATCCTCGATCCGATTCCGGTGGGCATTCTTTATCGGAACCCGGACGTTCCCTGCTACGAGGATCTGCGCAACGCCGGGCAGATGCGCTCGACGACGATAATCAAGGCGGGCCTCGAAGCCGAGTTCGACAAGTTTACGGTCTGGCCGCAGGAGCCAAGCGAACAACCGCTGCCGGCGGCTTGAGGCGTGAACGGCCCGAGAACGAAGCGGCGGCAAGCTAACCAGGACGATCCAGCATGCAAGCGGAACTTCAAGCGAATATCGCCTTTCATATGATCGGGAAGCGGCCGGGTGGCGAGCCCGACACGGCCGACGAGATGGACCTGCGTCCAGCGCTGCTCGCCGAATATCGCGATCTTAGCGCGCTTCGCTACGATTTTCCGCTGGTGCTGATGCGCAACGCCGAGGGCCAGGCGTCGGTGCAATCGCTCTGCGGCCTGATCGATGACGTCCTGAAGGAGATCGCCGGAGACGCCGACGGCGAGCGGTTGAGGCAGCATGCCCTGCGGCTCGAACGGGAGATCCGCACGCTGGTCGTGGAGGGTGCTTCGCAATCGTTGTCGGATCTCTTCGACAACGTCGCGAGCCGGCCGGCAGCGCGGAACAACGAGCTGCTCGGCGACAGCTGGAAGCGCATTCGTGCCGCCCTCAAGGCCGATGGCGAAATCGTCGACTGCGACAAGGCCATGCCGTTCCGCCTCGTTCGTCACGTCTGGAAGACAGTGTATGACAGCAAGGCCTGTGCTTTCCAGAACGACCTCAACACACTCATCATGAAGCTCTCCGACATCCTGCGGGCCGAATTCGTCCGCTCGGAAGAAGGGCTGAGCGCGGAAAGGCTCGAGGCCTCGGTAGGAGCCACATTTCGAGAGACTTTTGACTTCGCGGTCATGTCACGGATGCTCGGCGATACGCCGGTGAAAATTTTGCTGCCCGAGACCAGGCGTCGGCGGATTCGCTGGCTGCTCTCGGTGCTCAAGTCGCAGCGGTTCTATCCGCTGGTCAGCGACAGCGACAAGCGGATCGGCATTGCCGAGCCGTACGGCTTCGTCTTCGATAATTGCGCCGACGCCGTCGCGGCCTATCGCGAGCGGCTGCCGAAAATGATCGAGGTCGCCAAGGCGATTGCGATGGCCAAGCTCGAGATCGAAGGCACGTACAACGAATCAAGGCACGATGGCTTTTTCGAGGATTTCGGCGCCAATGGTCTTGACCCGAGCGACGTGGCCCGGTTCCCGGATTATCTGATCTGGGTGCATGCCGCAGCCAAGGAGGCGGCCGACAATGATTTGATCTTGCGCGCCCTTGCCGCGGGCCTGCCGGCCAAGGTTCTGGTTCAGACCGACGATCTCTTGGAGCCATCGCCGCTCGGCGACGGGTCACACGTGTTCGGCTTGCGCGGCAAGCAGCTTGTTAGCACGGCGATCGGCCTCGGGACGTTGCACGTGTTGCAGTCGGCGTGCTCCAACCTGTTCCAGTTCCGGGACCGGATTTTTGCCGCCATGGCCTATCCGGGACCGGCGCTGCTCAGCGTTTTTTCGGGCGCCACCGGAAATGCCACCGGGCTTTCGCCCTATCTGACGGCCGCGGCGGCGATGGACGCGCGGGCGTTTCCGGCGTTGACCTACGATCCCGCGGCCGGGCCTGACTGGGCGTCGCGGTTTTCGCTTCAGGGCAATCCACAGCCGGATCGCGACTGGCCGATCCAGAGCCTCGCATACGAGGATGAGGCGCATCAACGGCAATGCGAAAACATCGCCTTCACGTTCGTCGATTTCGCGGCCTGCGATCGGCGCTTCGCCAGACATTTCGCCAAAGTTGCGCGCGCGAAATGGAATGAGAACATGGTGTCGGTTTCCGAGTTCGCGGCATCCGAGCCGGACGGCGCGTTTACGAAGGTGCCGTGCCTGCTGATGGTCGACCACGAAAACCTGCTGCAGAAGCTGATCGTCGACGAAAAGATGATCAGGGAGGCTCGCCGGTGCATCGAGATGTGGCGCAGCCTTCAGGAACTCGGTGGCATCCACAATTCGCATGCGGCGAGGCTGCTTGAGCAGGAGCGCAAGATCTGGGCCGAGGAGTTGCGTCGCGAGACCGGGTCGCGGGAAGCCCAGCCTGCTGCCGCAGCCGAGGTGCCGGTCACGATCCCGGCCGCGCCGGCGATTGCATCCGCGCAAATCGAAACGACAGCCGAGAAGCCGTCAGACGATCCCTATATCGAAACATCGCGATGCACCTCCTGCAATGAGTGCATCCAAGTCAACGACAAGATGTTCGGTTACGACGCCAACAAGCAGGCGTCGATCGTGAACCCGGACGCCGGGACCTACCGGCAGCTCGTCGAGGCGGCCGAAGGTTGCCAAGTCTCGATCATTCATCCGGGCAAGCCACGCAATCCAAACGAGGCTGGGCTCGAGGAGCTGTTGGTGCGCGCTGAACTCTTCCGGTAGGCTGGGCGACTTCGGCTGCGGCTGCAGCGGCGAGAAGTTGAGCGCGCACATGGATCATGCTGGCTTTGGATCGAATCGATGCAAAGTCAGCGTGATCTATGTTCCCTCGCTGTCCTGCGAGAGTGCGGCGAGGCGTTCTTCTTCGGCCGCGCTCAGTGCAGGCGCCGGTTCGCGCGTGCGCCGCCGCACCGCCAAGTAAATCCCCAGCGCGCCGAGCGTCAGCGTCAGTGGCCCGCTGAGCCACAGCAGCAGCGTCTCCGGCGCGAACGGCGGCTTCAGCAGAATGAAGTCGCCGTATCGCGAGACGAGGAAGGCGCGCACGGAATCGTTGCTTTCGCCCTTGACGATGCGCTCGCGGATCAGCAACCGGATATCGCGTGCCAGCGGCGCGTCCGAGTCGTCGATCGACTGGTTCTGGCACACCATGCAGCGAAGATCGGACGACAGCGTGCGGGCGCGCGCTTCGAGGGCGGGGTCGGCGAGGACTTCATCCGGCTGCACCGCGCGCGCGGTGGCGGCGGCGAGGACCAGCGCGACGATGAGGGCGGTGCGGAGGGCTTTCATCGTCAGCGCGCCGGCAATGCCGCAGCGGCGGCGCTGGACTTGGCCCGCGCCGGCGCGCCGAAGCGCAGACGCCGGTCGGCGAGTGACAACGCGCCGCCGAACGCCATCACGCAGGCGCCAAGCCAGATGAGCGTCACCAACGGTTTCCAATAAAGCCGCGCGGGCACCGTTCCGTCGATGTTGGGGTCGCCAATCGAGAGGTAGACCTGGCCGAAATTGAGCGTGGCGATGCCCGCTTGCGTCGTCGACATTTGGCGTGTCGCGAATTCCCGGCGCGCGGGCTCAAGGGTGGTGACGACGTCGCCGCCCTTGCGGATTGTCATCGCCGCGACGGTTTCGCGATAATTGGGGCCGGTGCGCTTGCTGACTGAATCGATGACGATTTCGTAGGGTCCGACCGTCTGCGCGACGCCGACGCGCATCGTCGCGATGGTTTCGGCGCCGAAGCCCGTCGCGGCGAGGCCGAGCAGGGCGATTCCGGCGCCCATATGCGCGAACGAGCCCCCCCAGAACGAGAGCGGGAAGGCGCGCGCGCGCGCCAATGCGGCCGATAGCGAAACGCCCTGTCGCCGGATGCGCACCACGATTTCGCTGAGCTGCCCCAAGATGACGAAAATCGCCAACCCTGCCGCGATCGGTGCCAGCACCGGCCCGCCGCGGAAAGCGATCAGCGCGACGAAGGCGACGAAGCCGCCGGCGAAAGCGACGCTGAGGCGCTGGGCGACGCCGAGCAAATCGCCGCGCTTCCAGGCGAGCGAGAAGCCGAACGGCGCGACGAAGCAGAGCGCAAGCATCAGCACGCCGGCGGTCATGTTGAAAAACGGCGCACCGACGGTGATCTTTTCGCCGGTGATCTGCTCCAGTGCGAGCGGATAGAGCGTGCCGAAAAACACGCACGCGCAGGTGGTCGTCAGCAGGAGATTGTTGAGCACCAGTGCGCCCTCGCGCGAAATCGGCGCGAAAAGGCCGCCCTGCTTGAGCAGCGGCGCCCGCCAGGCGAAAAGGCTGAGCGAGCCGGCGATGAAGAAAGCGAGAATGGCGAGGATGAAGACGCCGCGCTGCGGGTCGCTGGCGAAAGCGTGCACCGAGGTCAGCACGCCCGAGCGCACCAGAAACGTGCCGAGCAGCGAAAACGAAAACGCCAGAACGGCGAGAAAGATCGTCCAGACCTTCAGCGCGTCGCGCTTTTCCATCACCGCCACCGAATGGACGAACGCGGTCCCGGCGAGCCAGGGCATGAGCGAGGCGTTCTCGACGGGATCCCAGAACCAGAAGCCGCCCCAACCGAGCGTGTAATAGGCCCAATACGATCCCATCGCGATACCGACCGTCAGGAAGCACCAGGCGATGAGGGCGAACGGGCGCACGAAGCGCGCCCAGGCGGCGTCGATGCGTCCCACGATCAAACCCGCGGCGGCAAAGGAAAAGACGATGGAAAAGCCGACATAGCCGAGATAGAGCAGCGGCGGATGGATGGCCAGACCGAGATCTTGCAGAACCGGATTGAGATCGCGCCCCTCGAACGGCGCCGGCCACAGGCGCTCGAACGGATTCGACGTCAACAGGATGAAACCGAGAAAGGCTACGCCGATCAGGCCCTGGATGGCGAGCGCGTTGGCGCGCAGTCTCGTCGGCAGCGCGCGACCGAACGCCGCCACGAGCGCGCCGAAGGTCGCCAGGATGAGAACCCACAGCAGCATCGAGCCTTCGTGGTTCCCCCAGATGCCGGAAAGCTTGTAGATCGTCGGCACGGCGCTGTGCGAATTCTCGGCGACGTTGAGCACCGAGAAATCGGACGTCAGATGTGCCCATGCCAACGCGCCGAACGAGACGGCGACCAGCGCGAATTGGCCGATCGCCGTGCTCGTGGCGACGCCCATCAGCGCGCGATCGCCGCGCCAGGCGCCAATGAATGGCACGATTGCCTGGACCAGCGCCATGGCGAGCGCGAGGATTAGCGCGAAATGCCCGATTTCGACGATCATGGCTTAGCGCTCTCCTCTTGCCAGCGGCCTTGCTTCTTCAACGTATCCACGACTTCGCGCGGCATGTAGCGTTCGTCGTGCTTGGCGAGGATCGTTTCGGCGTGAAACCGCCCCGGCGCCTCCAGCACGCCCTCTGCGACGACACCCTGTCCCTCGCGAAACAAATCGGGCAGCAATCCTGCAAAGGAGACTTTGATTTGGTTGGCGCCGTCGGTAATGGCAAAATCCAGCTTGTCATCTGCCGACTTGACGACCGACCCGGGCTGGACGAGGCCGCCGATCCGCACCCGCGCGCCCGCTTGAACGTTCTTCTGGAGAATTTCGCTGGGGCCGTAGAAGAAAACGATGTTGTCGCTCAGCGCGTAAAGCGCCAACCCGGCGGCGGCGGCGATGACGCCGAGCGCGCCAGCAATGAGGATGAGCCTACGGCCTTTGCGCGTCACCAATCAGCCTCCAATTCCCAGTTCCCGAGCGAGCGTGTCGAGGTCGCGTGCCGCCGCCGCGTTGCCAGCCAGCGCCTTGCGCGCCGAGGCGAGCGCGTCCTTCGCCTTTTCGGATTCGTGCAGCACAGAATAGGCGCGAATAAGGCGCTGCCATTCGCTCGCATCGCCGCCGCTTTGCGCGAGGCGCGTCGCCAGCCGCTCAACCATGCCGCGGATCATCACCTTCTGCGGGTCGTCCGACTGGGCGGGCGCCTCGCTCGCCTGCGGAGCTGTCGAGGCTACGGACGGGGCGGTGTCGCCCTTGAGGGTCGCCAGCCGCGCCTCCACCACGGCGACCCAAGGCGCGTCGGCGGGCGCCTCGCCCAACAACCCCTGGTAAATCGCGATCGCCTTCGACGCGTCGCCGTCCTGTTCGGCGGCGCGGCCGAGATAGAAGCGCGCCGCCGGCAGTCCCGGTTGTTCGGCGAGCGCCTTTTCGAAGGCGGCCCGCGCGTCAGCAGTGACGACGCCGCCGGCCGCGCCGACCAGCGCTTCGCCGTAATAGGCGCGTTCGGCCGCGCTTTCGCCGTTGAGCCGCAAGATCTCGCGATAGGCTTTGGCCGCGTCGTCGAAGCGTCCCAGGCGCATATAAACCGGCGCGATCACCGCCCAGCCCTCGCCGTCGTCGGGCGAGGCGGCCAAATGCGCTTCCATGCGTGCGATTGCCGCCGCCAGGCCTTCGGCGGTCTTGGTGTGCGCATTGCGGCTGGCGAGCGGCGAGTCGGGAATCTGCGGCCGACCCAGATCGGCGTAAAGGACCAGTGCAACGAGCGGTACGGCGACCAGAATGAGCGCGGCGGCGATTCGCCGCGGCGTAAGGGCTTCGCCCGTGCCGCCTGCGCCGCCCTCGTCGGGCGCTGCCGCGCTCGCCGCGATCAGGCGTCGCGCCGCCTCGGCGCGCGCCCCGGCGGCTTCCTCGGCCGGCAATTGCCCGCGCTCGACATCGCGCTCGATTTCGCCGAGCTGGGCCTTGTAGAAAGCGACTTCACTCGCCGCGTCGGGACCGCCCTTACGACGAAACGCCAGTGGCCACAGCGCACACAAGACGGCGAGGCCTGTCATTCCGGCAAAGACGAACCAAAGCATCAATACGGCCTCTCAGCAGCGCGGCGCAAAAAGGGAACGAGGTGCGCCGCCGGGACCGCGGCGGGACGCTTAGCTTCGAGCGGCTCCGGCGTTGTGGCGGGCGGCGAGCCCCAGCAGCGTTTCGAACGAAACCTGACGCTGGAACCGGCGATTGTAGCGAGATACCAATTCATTGAGATATGTGTCGACATGTTTGCGGCGCAGGCCATGGTGTATGCTACGGCCCCATCGCTTGAACAGCGAGAAAGCGCGATGAATCTACGGTAAGACAACGTGGCCCGCCATGGCGCCGACAATGCGCGGACCAGAACCATGCCGTCAGCAGCAGTTTGGAGCGATGCACCGTCGTGCCGGCGGTGACAGATGTCTGTCGGCCGCAATCAAGGCATTCATGCAAACGCGGTCGACTGTTCAGCGAAACCTCGCGACCGCGCCAATCCGATTGCGCAAGGCACTTTGCATACAGAGCTACCTGAGTCAACGGGATAAGCCATTTCCTGCAGCCTCAAGAATTCTGATCACCGAATATAGGGAGATTTTCAACAGTACCGATCCTCAGCAGCCATCTGCGGGATTGCGCTCCGATCAGACGACACAATGTCCCTGTGGCCCTATGTCTCCCGCGACGATCTGGCATTGCCCCGCCTTGGTTGGCCCGATGGCCGCGATAGAATGTGCTTGCCGAGGTTCGCGTGAACTCGCAGGAAATGGCTGCCCTCGTCAGTTTGTCGGCGGCGTTTGCGGACTCGAGGCAAGTCATTTCCATCAGAATCGCGCCGACGCCGCATCAGCCTTTGACGCCAACTCATGCGGACGAAACCTTCGCGGATGCGCGTCTTATCAATCGTCATTGAAGAACTTGCAGGCGTCCCCGCACGGCGAACGCATCGCGGAGGAAGTGTCGCCGGCGGTGGCGCAGGCGAGGCGCCGCTGCCGGAGAAGTTCGGCGCCCAGCTCGCCGAAACAAGGACTATGCGCCGGCGCTCGAATATGCTACATGTAACGCTTGATCCGTTGCGAGGACAAGGCATGGCGTCTTCGACCGTTGCGCGCGTTCGCAAGCGGCGCGCTGCGCTCCGCAAGGCGGGGCTGCGGCCAGTTCAAATCTGGGTTCCCGACACACGCCGCCCGGGCTTCGCCGAGGAATGCCGCCGACAATCCCGTTTAGTCGCCGAGGCCGACTTGGCGGACGCGGATTTGCTCGCGTTCCTTGACGCCGGCTTGGCCGATGTCGACGGTTGGCGCGGCCCCTGAGTGCGGCGCGGGGATTTCGTCACGGTCGCCTTACAGGGCGATTTCGGCAAGCCGCGGCCGGCGCTGGTCATCCAGGCCGATCTCTTCGCCGAACACGCGACGGTTACGGTTCTGCTGGTGTCGAGCGCCCTGGTCGAGGCGCCGCTGCTGCGCGTCACTGTGGCGCCCGACGCGTTGAACAATTTGCGCCAGCCCTCGCAAATCATGATCGACAAGGCGATGACAGTGATGCGGGCCAAGACCAGCGAAGCCTTCGGCCGATTGGAGGCCGATGCGATGCTCGAAGTCGAGCGGCGGCTGGCGGTGTTTTTTGGGATAGCGAAGTAGGGGGTTGGCGGCGGGGCGCGCTCGACTCTTGCGATCGCGCGCCCGCGGGGGTGGCCCAACTGTCAGGTGATTACGATCTCAGGACACGCGCCGGCATCGACGATTTCAACTGACAGTGAACGGAACGCGAGATGGAGAAAAAGGACATTGCTGACGCACGAGGCCGAGATGGTGAAAGGCGAGCCGCTCGACCCCTCAAATCGCCTCCGCGACCATGTCGATCGCCCCGCACGGACACTCCGCCGCGCACAGCCCGCAGCCCTTGCAATAATCCAGGTTAAATTGGAAGCGCTTGCCTGGCCCGAGCTTGATCACCGCGTTGTCGGGGCAGACGCCGTAGCAATTGTCGCATTCGAAGCAATTGCCGCAGGAGAGGCAGCGGCGCGCTTCGTAGAGCGCGTTGGTCTCGTCGAGGCCACCCTGAATCTCGTCGAAATTCTCGATGCGCCGAGCCGCCGCCAGCATCGGCCTCACCGTCGCAGGCGCGTCCTCGTAGTACCACGCGTTGAGCCGCTCGAAGCTCGCCGGGCCGTGCTTGGGCGGGGGCGCGTAAGTTTCCCCGCGCAAGTAAGCATCGACGTAGCGCGCGGCCTTCTTGCCGTGGCCGACGGCAACGGTCACAGTACGCTCCGAGGGCGCCATGTCGCCACCGGCGAAGACGCCCTTGCGCCCCGTCATCATGTCGGGCCCGACTTTGACGACGCCGTTTTCGATGGCGATGCCCGGCGCGTTGTCCAATAGAGAGAGATCGACGTCCTGGCCGAGCGCCAGCACCAGCGAATCGGCCTCCAGCGTTTCGAATTCGCCGGTCGGCTGCGGAAACCCCTTTTCGTCGAGCTTCATCTTCTCGATGGTCATCACGCCGCCGTCGACGGCCGTGATCGTCGACAGCCATTTCATCGACACGCCTTCTTGCAACGCCTCTTCGAGCTCGAAGTCGTGCGCCGGCATCTTCTCGCGCGTGCGGCGATAGACGATGATCGCCTCCTCGGCCCCCAACCGGCGCGCGGTGCGCGCCGCGTCGAGCGCGGTGTTGCCGCCGCCGTAGATAACCACCTTGCGCCCTAACAGCGGCGGCGCCTCGCCCTCCATCGAACGCAACAGCGTGACGGCGTCGAGGATTTTCGCAGCGCCGCCGGCCGGAACATAGGCGCGCCGCGCGATATGGGCGCCGACGGCAAGGAACGCCGCGTCATAGCTGCCCTCGCGCATCGTCGCTTCGATGTCGTCGACCTTGGCATTGAGTTCGAGCTTGACGCCCATGTCGAGGATGCGCTTGACCTCCGCGTCGAGCACGTCGCGCGGCAGGCGGTATTTGGGGATGCCGAAGCGCATCATGCCGCCGGCGAGCGGGCCGGCTTCGCGGATCGTCACGTCGTGGCCGAGACGGCCGAGATGATAGGCGGCCGAGAGGCCGGCGGGGCCGGCGCCGACGACGAGGACGCGCTTGCCGCCGAGCGCGGCGGGTTTGTCGAACGCCCAGCCATGCTGGATCGCCAAGTCGCCGAGAAAGCGCTCGACCGAATTGATTCCGACCGCCTCGTCGATCGAGGCGCGATTGCACGCCGTTTCGCACGGATGATAGCAGACGCGGCCCATGACCGCCGGCAGCGGATTGTCGAGTGTCAGCGCCCGCCAGGCCGCTTCGTAGTCGCCGCCTTCCGCGTGAGAAAGCCAGCCCTGGATGTCCTCGCCGGCGGGGCACGCCGTGTTGCACGGCGGCAGCCGGTCGACATATTCGGGCCGCATCGTTCGCCACGAGCCGGTGTGGTTGAGCTTGCTCGTGCCGACGTCGAGCGTGATCGCGAAGGGGTGCTTCATGTGCGGTCTCTGCGATTAGCCTTCTGCTTCCATGAGCCCGTATTCGGCGATGTGCTTGTCCGCCAGCGCCTGGAGGCGCGCCACACGCGGGTCTTCAGGGCCGTCGCGATACAGATGGGCGAAGCGGCGCTGCAACTTGAGATATTCGACGACCGGCGTCTTACGGCGGATCTTGCGCACCTCGGTTACGCGCCCCCGCTCGGCCTCGAAGATAGGAAAGAGCCCGGTCTCGATGGCGAGCCGCGCGATCTTGATCGTATCTTGCGAGGCCGCGCCCCAGCCGAGCGGGCAGGGAACGTTGATCTGGATGTAGCGCGCGCCGCGAAAGCCCATCGCTTTCGTCACCTT